>JAKATJ010000001.1:8210-51002 GCA_021828005.1 Actinomycetes bacterium
CCTGTGCTCCACGTCCCACCTGTGCTCCACGTCCCACCTGTGCTCCATTTCGAACCACTTTCCTCCACTTTACGCCTCATCCCTCCACCAGTCAACATTCTCACTCCACTTGGCCTCTTTTCTGGACGGCCACGATGGACGCGTAGGGAACGCGTGGGAGCAACTGGACCAGGTCGCTGCACCTGCTGCACCTGCTGCGGGGAGCGGCGACGCGGGGCGGGGCGGGGCGCGGCGGCGCTCCGCCTATCCGCGCACGGTCACGCCTGCACCACTTCCCAGGATGCGGGCTCGACGAGCGCGTCGATCAATTGGTCGTGGCCCCACGACTCGACGCCGATCTCCCCCAGGCCGAGCGCTGCGGCGCGCAGCGGCCCGACGAGCGCGTGGCGAGCCGCCGATGGCAGATCGAGTAGGTCGACCAAGGGCTCTGGGTCCCACCGGCGGTACGCGCACCCGTGCACGAGCACCCCCTCGCGGCTGCGCCATTGGGCAAGGCCAACCACCTTGCGGCCTTCCCACACCACCTCTCCGGGCCCGACGCCCGCGAAGCACACCACATCGCTTCCCGGCGCTGGGATCGACGCTCCTCGGTGGACGCCCAGGCCATCGGCCACATGGCGGGACACCGCGCCCAGCGCGCGTGCCCACCACTCCCCGGCGACGGCCGCGCTCGCTCGCGGCTCGACCGACCAGAGCGGGTCGTCGCGGGGGACCCACAGGTCTGCCCAGACCTGCGCGCCCGGGAGAAGGAGCACCGCTGCCCCTCCGCTCCGCCGCCGCACGACCGAGACCCCGCGGCGGAACACGCGGTCCGCGTCCACCACCGAGCTGGGCTGCGCGCTCCCCATGACGAGCACTGGCTCGTCGACGTGGCGCAAGACCACCCGGCGACCCGCGCTCCGGAACGGCTCGACGTCGAAGGCCCCCGAGACCGCGCGGGCCCCTGGCACGCTCAGGAGGCTGCCGCCAGGTACGGCTCCCACAACGGGTCGATCTCGGCGAGGTGCCGGAGCCGCCAGAGATGGCCGTCGGGCGCCCAGGGCTTGAACGAAAGCGTCCAGCCGATCTCCGAAAGGAGCTGGTCCCCCTTCATGAGGTTGTCCCGCTTGCACGACGCCACGACGTTGGTCCAGTCGTGTCGCCCCCCACGGCTCCTCGGCACGACATGGTCGACGGTGTCGGCGGTCTGCGCGCAGTACGCGCAGATGCCGCCGTCGCGGCGGAGCACCGAGCGCCTCGTCAGCGGGGGCGTGCGGGCCCAACGCGGAATGCGGACCATGCGAGACAGCCGCACGATCGCGGGCACCTCCACGCTCAGGTGCGCCGACCGGAACACTCGCCGCTCCGGCCTGAACGCGACCGCCTCCGCCCGGCCGTCCAGCATCAGCACGATCGCGCGTCGGTCGGAGACCAACGCCAGCGGTTCGTACGTCGTGTTGAGCAGGAGTACCCGCTCCATGGTCCCGAAGGCTATCGGAGCGCGCGGACCTGACGAGGCCATCTTCCCCTGCACCACTGGAGAAACTCGCGCACGTCGTCGGGATCGGGCTCCGCGTCGCCCTCGCCCCCGTAGGCGGTCTCCATGCGAAAGCGCCAGTACCCCGCGTCCGGCCACGGCGCGGGAGGCCATCTCCGCCACCACCCCGCCGGCGCCAGGCGCACTGCCACCACCACCGCGACGGGCCACAGCTCGGGTCGGGCGGCGATCCCCCGCGCGACGCGGCAGAGGCCGTGCCGTCCCTTCACGCGCCGGCGAGCCACGTCTTTCACCCGAGCTCGGCCCCGCGGAACCCGACGGCGCCCGCCCCCACGAGCGGCCCGTCGGCGCCGAGCGCTCCCGGCACGATCCTGGCGCGGGCGACGAAATCCAGACGCGCCCGCGCGGACAGCTCCCTTTGCGCCGCGGCGAAGAAGGGCGCGCCGAAGCCCAATGCGACGGACCCGGAGACGACGGCGAGATCGAGGTCCAGCAGCGACGCGACCGACGCGACCGCCCGTCCCACGAGCGTGCCCGTCCGCTCCACCACCTCGGGCGGCGCGTCGGCCGGCGCGACCTTCGTGATGGCCTCGATCGCGGTGCCAGAGGCCTCCGCCTCGAGGCACCCCCTCGCGCCGCACGTGCAGCGACGCCCGTCGGGGACGACGATGACGTGACCGACGTGGCCCGCGTTGCCCAGCCGCCCGTCGAGGAGGCGCCCGTCCACCACGAGGCCGCCGCCCACCCCCGTCGAGACCACCATCGCCAGGAAGTCGAACGAGCCCTTCGCGCTCCCGTACCGACCCTCGGCGAGCGCCAGGGCCTTGGCGTCGTTGTCGACGAAGGTCGGCAGGCCCGTCAACGCCTCGAGCCGGCTACGCAAGGGGAAGTTCCGCCACCCGGGGATGTTGAGCGGCGAAACGGCGTCGCCGTGGTCGCGCATCGGCCCGCCGCAGCCCACGCCGCACGCCAGCGCGGCGCCTGCGAGCGGGTGCTCGACCATCTTGCGCACCAAGGCGGCGAGCGCGACCCACACGCCCTCGGGGTCCGGCATGGACGGCGTCGGCACCGTGCTCGCGGCCAAGATCCGGCCGTCCGCCCCCACGATCCCGGCTCGCAGCTTGGTGCCGCCGATGTCGACGGCCAGGACGTGCGCGGTGCTCAGCGGTCTCGCCGGAAGAAGTGCGAGCGGAACCACTCCTTGG
Organism: Actinomycetes bacterium; assembly: GCA_021828005.1. Classification (GTDB taxonomy): domain Bacteria; phylum Actinomycetota; class Acidimicrobiia; order Acidimicrobiales; family RAAP-2; genus JAJYVT01. The sequence goes on from JAKATJ010000001.1 coordinate 10,893, forward strand.
TGCCCTCGAGCGCTTGCACGATGCCCGCCGGCTGCTCCTCGGAGCGACGCGACCTCGTCAGGTCGTGCCAGCTGGCCCTCCCCAGCCGCCGCAGGTTCCGTTCGAACACGACAGCCGAGCCGAACATCATCGCGACGCCGACGAGACCGAGCACGACCGACTGCGAGTAGAAGGCGACGAGCACGGCGAGACCGGCGAGGAACCCGAGCGCCGCCCACTTGCACTGCCGGCCGGCGTGCCGGTAGACGGTCTTCGTCCTCACGCGCTCGGCGAACCGCGGGTCCTCGCGCACGAGCGACTCTTCGAGCTCGGCCAGGATCCGCTGCTCGTGCTCAGACAGCGGCACCGGCCCACCCTTCTTCCGCCTCGCCCTGCGGCACCATGCCCTGCAGCACCTGCACGGTGAAGGACCTCCTCGCCCTTCCGCTCGGTGCGTCCGTGGTCACCGCGGCCATGGTCGCGCGAGCGCTCGTCGAGACCCGATTCTATGGCGCAGCGACCCGCACGACATCTCGCCTTGCCTCCGGGGGGTCAGCCGCCTCCCGGCTCACCGGCCCTTCGGCGCCGCCGGAGCCAGGACCACAGGCCGGACGCCGCGGCTCCGAGGAACCCCGAGATGAGGATGACCACGATGAGCGGAGCACCGGTCGTCGACACCCAGAAGTGGATCTGCACGTCTTGCAGGTTCACCACCGCGAACCAGATCAGAATGACGATGGCGGCGCCGAGCAGCACCAGCCGGGCGGGCCGAAAGTCCCGCCGCGACGGTCCGTGGTCCGGGAGCTGGGCGCCCGGCAACGTCGACTGGTCGTCCACAGTCGCCTCCTTCTCCACGTGGGCTCCGGCGCGCTGGACTCCTCGCCCTCGCCTCGCCCTAGCCTTCCAGACCTGCGACGCCAACGGGGCACGCGACGCCGGTGCCCCCGAGCCCGCAGTAGCCGTTCGGGTTCGCCGCGAGGTACTGCTGGTGGTACGGCTCGGCGTAGTAGAAGGGTCCAGCGGGCTCGATCTCCGTGGTGACGAGGCCGAACCCGACCGCCCTCAGCCTCTCTTGGTAGGTCGCCCTGGCCGCTTGCGCTGCGGCGAGCTGCGCGTCGGAGACGGCATAGACGGCGGACCGGTACTGGGTGCCGATGTCGTTCCCCTGCCGCATGCCCTGGGTCGGGTCGTGACCTTCGAAGAAGACGGCGAGGAGCTCCTCGTAGGACGTCTCGGAGGGGCGGAAGACGCAGAGGACCGCCTCGGCGTGGCCGGTGAGCCCCGTGCAGACCTCCTCGTAGGTGGGATTGGGGGTGAAACCTCCGCTGTAGCCCACTGCGGTCGTGAACACGCCCTCGGTCTGCCAGAATTCGCGCTCCGCTCCCCAGAAGCAACCCATGGCGAAGATCGCGACCTGCGTCCCCTCCGGAAAGGGTGGTGCGAGCGGCGTACCGAGCACGAGATGCCGCTCCGGCACGGCCGTCGCCGTCTGCCGGCCGGCGAGCGCGCGTGCCGGATCCACCATCTGGGCCCGCTCCCCGGTCTCCCTGCTCCCGACGATGCCCACGCGGCGCTCCTCCATCCACGAGCGTCGATCTCCGGCCTGGACCAGCCGGGGCGGCACGCTCGTCTTCACCCTAGCGACGCCCAGGCACCCCCTCGGCACCGCGAAGGGCCGATGGCCACCCAGAAGGGTCGGCAGCACGAATTCCGTGCGAGGGGGATTACGTTGGGGTGGTCCCCTCCTGGCGGGGGCACCGCCAGTGTCCGGGCGGGCCGCACACGACGAGCGCCCGCCGGCCATCGAAGGGAGGGTGCGCGCGATGGCCAGAGCAGATTCCGACCCGACCCCACAGACACGCGCCGCACGTGCAGCTCACCTGCGCGCCGCCTACGACGGCGCGCGAGCTGCGACGGAGACGCTGGCGGCACCGCTGTCCGCCGAGGACCAGACCGTGCAGTCGATGCCCGACGTGAGCCCCACCAAGTGGCACCGTGGCCACACGTCGTGGTTCTTCGAGACCTTTCTCTTGCTGCCTGAGCTGCCGGGCTACGAGCGGCGTCATCCGATGTACGCCTACCTCTTCAACTCCTACTACGAGGCGCTGGGGGCGAGGCATCCCCGGCCCGAGCGGGGCCTGCTCTCGAGACCGGGGATCGACGACGTCGCCGCATACCGGCGGCACGTGGACGAGGCGACCACCAGGCTGCTCGCCCGGCCCCTGGCCGCCGAGACGCTCGACCTTCTGGAGCTCGGGATCCACCACGAGCAGCAGCACCAAGAGCTCCTGCTCATGGACATCAAGCACGTCTTGTCGAGGAACCCTCTGCTGCCTTCCTACGACCCGGTGCCCCGGGCGACTCGAGGGGGATCGGAAACCGAGGTCCCGAAGGTGGGGTGGATCGAGCACTCCGGCGGAGCCGTCCGGATCGGGCACGAGGGGAGCCGTTTCTCGTTCGACAACGAGTCGCCGCGACATGTGGTGCAGCTCGTCCCGTTCGCGCTCGCCGACCGCCCGGTGACCTGTGGCGAGTGGATGGAGTTCGTGGACGACGGCGGCTACACGCGACCCGAGCTCTGGCTCTCGGAGGGCTGGGCCACCGTCCAAGCGCAGCGCTGGCGCGCGCCGCTCTACTGGGACGTGGACGACGGCGACGACTCCGTCTTCACCCTCCGAGGCCCTCGAGCGCTCGCGCCCGGCGAACCGGTGGTCCACGTCAGCTACTTCGAGGCGGACGCCTTCGCGCGGTGGGCCGGCGCGCGCCTCCCCACCGAGGCGGAGTGGGAGACGGTGGCGACCGCGAGCGACCCCGACGACGCGCCGTTCGACCTGCACCCGAGCAGGGTCGCCGGCACGGGCTTCTTCGGCACCGTGTGGCAGTGGACGCAGTCCAGCTACAGCCCCTACCCGGGCTTCCGGCCCGACCCAGGAGCGGTCGGCGAGTACAACGGCAAGTTCATGGTGAACCAGCAGGTGCTGCGCGGGAGCGCGTGCATCACCCCGGTGGGCCATGCCCGCAGGACGTACAGGAACTTCTTCCCGGCCTCGGCCCGCTGGGCGTTCAGCGGCCTGCGCCTCGCGAGGGACCTGTGATGGCAGCCTCCACGTCGCCTTCGCTCAGCCTCGACATCCATCTCGGGGCCGAAGACCTGAGAGCCGAGCTGGAACGAGACGTCAAGTCGGGGCTCGGCGGCGCACGCAAGTCGCTCCCGCCCAAATGGTTCTACGACACGGTCGGGAGCAAGCTGTTCGAGGAGATCACCGAGCTTCCCGAGTACTACCCGACCAGAGCCGAGCGGGCGCTCCTCGAGCTCCACGCGGCGGACATCGCCGTGCTGGCCCGGTCCGACACGCTCGTCGAGCTCGGCGCCGGGTCGTGCGAGAAGACGCGACTGCTCCTGGACGCGCTGGCCGCCAGCGGCGAGGTGCGCAGGTACGTGCCCTTCGACGTGAGCGCGGACTTCTTGAAGGCATCCGCTGCGGACCTCTCGCGCGACTACGAGGGACTGCAGGTGCACGCGGTCGTCGGCGACTTCCTCTGCCATCTCGACGCGATCCCCGGTGCAGGACGGCGCCTGGTCGCGTTCTTGGGCGGGACGATCGGCAACCTCGTCCCTACGCAGCGCCGCCGCTTCTTGGCGGCCCTCCGGGGCTCCATGGGTCCTTCCGATCATCTCCTGCTCGGTACCGACCTCGTGAAGGACGTGGCGAGGATCCTGGCCGCCTACGACGACGCCGCCGGGGTGACCGCCCGCTTCAACCGCAACGTCCTCAGCGTTGTGAACCGGGAGCTCGAAGCCGATTTCGTCCCCTCACGGTTCGACCACGTCGTCCGGTGGGACCCGTACGCTCGCTGGGTCGAGATGCACCTCCGCTCCGATCGCGATCAGCTCGTGCACATCGGTGCGCTCGGGCTCACCGTCCCCTTCGCGCGAGACGAGGAGCTCCTGACCGAGATCAGCGCGAAGTTCACGCCCGCAGGCGTCGAGGCGGAGATGGTCCGCGCGGGTTTCACCGTCGACCGGCAGTGGGGGGCGGACCACGGCGAATTCCTGCTCACCCTTGCTCACCCGGGCTCTCGCCGCTGAAGGCTGCTCGAGGACCTCTCGGTCGGAGCCGTCTCGGTCACTGCTGGTAGCGCTGCACCGTCTCGACGGGGCGCTCTTGCGCTCCGTCAGGATCACGGCCTGCGTGCCGCAGGGCGCGCCGCTGGCGGAGAAGGTCCCAGAGCTGGTCGAGCGTCGTCTGCAGGAGCTCGAGACGGTCCTGCTCGTGCTGGTCCAGGCCTTCAGACGTAGCCGCGTGCGCCTCCTCGAGCCGCCGCTCCTCGTCTGCGAGCTCCCCGATGCGGCGGATGATGTCTGTGTCCTTTTGCCGTTCTTGCCGTTCCACGCCCGCGATCCTCCCATCGCCTCCGCGTTCACGCGACCGCCGGGAGCGCGTCTCCCCCGACGGTCGTCTTGTCCGCTGCTCCGCCTTGCATGTCCTCTCCCTCTGCTCCCTGTTCTCCCGCCGTCGTCCGGTCGTCTCGAAAGGCGGGGCCGAGCACGTCTGCGACGGTGCGCGCGAGATGAAAGGTCATCTGCGCGCGCACGTCCTCGGGGACGTCCTCGAGCTCTGGTTCGTTGCGCACGGGCAAGACGACCTCGGAAAGCCCCGCGCGATGCGCGGCCAACACCTTCTGCTTCACCCCGCCGATCGGGAGGACTCGGCCCTGCAGCGTCACCTCGCCGGTCATGCCCACGACCGGCCGCACCGGCACGCCCGTGAGGAGACTCACGAGTGCAATGGTCATGGTCACCCCCGCGGACGGGCCGTCCTTTTGGACCGCTCCCGCGGGCACGTGAAGGTGGAACCGCTTACCGGCGAACGCCTTGGGATCGACCCCGAGCTCCACGGCGTGCGACCGCACGAAAGAGAGCGCGATCTCCGCCGACTCCTTCATGACGTCGCCGAGCTGGCCGGTGAGCGTCAGCCCCTCGGGGCCGTCCGACAGCGACGCCTCCACGTACAGCACGTCGCCTCCGGCTCCGGTGACCGCGAGCCCCGTCGCCACACCGGGAACGCCGGTTCGATCGGCGGGCTCGAAGAAGTACCGGGGCCGGCCCAGCCAGCCGCGGAGGTCGGCGGCGTCGACCAGGACCGGGGTGGCCACCTTGTCGGAGGCCAGCGCCGTCGCAACCTTCCGGGCGAGCCGGCCGAGCTCCCGCTCGAGCGACCGGACGCCTGCTTCACGCGTGTAGTCGGCCACGATCGTCTGCAGGGCCTCGGTCGTCACGTCGAGCTCGTCGGCGCTGAGCGCCGCCCGGGACACCTGGCGCGGCAGCAGGTGGTGACGCGCGATCGCGACCTTCTCCGCTTCGGTGTAGCCGTCGAGGCGGATGACCTCCATCCGGTCGAGAAGCGCGGGCGGCACGGTGTCCACGACGTTTGCGGTCGCGATGAAAAGGACCCTGGACAGGTCCAGCTCCACCTCGAGGTAGTGGTCGCGGAAGGTGTGGTTCTGTGCCGGGTCCAGCACCTCGAGAAGAGCGGACGAGGGATCCCCGCGGTAGTCCGCGCCGATCTTGTCCACCTCGTCGAGAAGGAGCACCGGGTTCATGGTGCCCGCCTCGCGCAGCGCGCGAACGAGCCGGCCGGGCTGCGCCCCGACGTAGGTGCGCCGGTGGCCGCGGATCTCGGCTTCGTCGCGCACTCCTCCCAGCGCGACTCGTACGAACTTGCGCCCGAGCGCGCGGGCCACCGACTCGCCGAGCGAGGTCTTCCCGACGCCGGGCGGACCGACGAGCAAGAGGATCGCGCCGGCTCCCCGCCCCCCGGCAAGCGCCAGTTTGCGTTCGGCTTGGAGCTTGCGGACCGCCAGGTGCTCGAGGATCCGGTCCTTCACGTCACGGAGCCCGTCGTGGTCCTCGTCCAGGATCTGCGCGGCGGCGGCCACGTCCAGCCGGTCCTCCGACTCGACGGCCCATGGCAGGTCGAGGACCGTGTCGAGCCAGGTGCGGATCCAGCCGCTCTCGGGGTTCTGCTCGCTGGTGCGCTCCAGCCGGTCGACCTCCCGCTCCACGGCCGAACGCACCTTGGCAGGAAGGTCGCGCGACGCCAACTTGGCGCGGTAGTCGTCGGGATCCTCCTCCCCCTCTCGTCCGCTCAGCTCGCCGAGCTCCTTGCGGATCGCCTCGAGCTGGCGACGGAGCAGGAATTCGCGCTGCGTCCGCTCCATCCCTTCTTCCACGTCGCTCTTGATGCGCTCCCGGAGCGCCAAGTCGGCCAGGGTGTCGCGAGCCCATCCGAGCACGAGCTGCAGCCGAGCCTCCACGTCGACCGTCTCGAGCACCTGCACCTTCTGTGCGAGCGTGAGGTCGGGCGAGTACCCGGCGAGGTCGGCGAGCCGCCCGGGATCGGCGACCTCTCGAAGCTGCGCCACCACGCGGCGCTCGCCACGCCCGAGCAAGATGTTCTCGAGCACCGCTCGGTACTCACGGGCGAGCTCGGCCGCCGCCGACGTCGCCGATCCCTCATCGACGAGCTCGGCCTCGACCCACAACGCCTCACCGGTACCCGGCACCCCGGTCCCGATGTGCGCCCGCTGGTCCCCTCGTACGACGATGGCGACGAGCCCACCGGGGAGCTCTCCGCGCTCGGTGATCTCGGAGACGGCGCCGACGGACGCGTAGCGCCCCTCGATGTGCGGGACGAGCAGCAGCCTGCCGCCCGCAGACGTGGCTGCGTCCGCCGCCGCCAGCGCCTCGGCTGACTCGAGGGCGATCGTGAAAACCATGCCGGGGAGCATGACGCCCGACTTCAAGGGGAGGAGGGGAAGGGTCAACCTGTCCAACGGGACTCCGATCTGTCGTGCCGCGGCGGCGACGTTGACGGCGCCTGCCCGGGCAGAGGTTCAACGCCTCTCGGTGCCGGTGGTATTCCTTGACGGGCGGCTGCCGCCTCCGGGCCTCCCCCGGCCGCACCTGGCGAGCGGGCGGCGACCCGACCCTCCAGGGACGGCCATGATGTGGTCCATGACCGTCGTGCGGATCAATGCCATCACCGTCCCCGCGGATCGGAGCGCCGAGCTCGCGCGCCGATTCGCCGCGCGCGCCGGCGAGGTGGAGCGGGCCGAGGGATTCGAAGGGTTCGAGCTCCTCCGGCCGACCGACGGCCGCGACACCTGGCTCGTCGTGACCCGCTGGCGCGACGACGCCGCGTTCGGGGCATGGGTCGCGTCCCCGGCGTTCGCGCACGGCCAACGCGGACCGGCCGGGGGGGCGGGCGCCGCCCAGAACGAGGCGGTCGCCGCCCAGAAAGAGGCGGTCGCCGCCCAGAAAGAGACGGTCTCCACCTCGAGCGAGCTCTGGTCCTACGAGGTGGCCGACCTGCAGGGCGACCTACGAGGAGGCTGACGCCTGGCGGGGCAGGAACACCCGCGCCTGCCACGTGCCGGTCAGTGGTGCCACCGCGAGCGCGGTCCCTGCCCTGAGCATCCAGTCGAGCACCTCGGACGGCGACGCGGCGGCGAGCGGGTGGACGATCAACCCCCGTCTGGAGTGGTCCTGGCTCACGCGCCAGCCCGGTGGCACGGGCACCCCGAGCTCTGCGAGCTGCGACGCGGCACGACGCCCTCGTGGGTGGAGGATTCCGAGGCTCTGCTCGCCGGTCCCACGCCTTCCACCTCCCGCCGGCATCCAGGTGCACATGCTCACGGGGGGCTGCGCGGTCCCGAAGAGGGCCGAGAAGACCCCCCGCGAAGGCCGCTCCACCTCGTCTTCGGGCACACCAGGGAGGAGGTTCATCCAACCCTCGCGCGCCTCGGAGAGCGCGCGCATCCGGTCGAGCACCGCCGCCGCTGTCGGCGGACGGAACTCGAGCTCCTCGACCCTGCGTCGCGTCGCCATGAGGGAGTGTCTACAGGACCGAGACCGGGTGCGACACCGCCCCGCTCGACGCAGCTCGGTCGAGCGGGGCGGTGCGCCGCCTGTGGAGCCGGCAACCCGACGTCAGGGAAGGTCGCCGGGCTGCGAGCTCACGCGGCCTTGACGGTCTCGGTCGACCGCGCCTTGGGGAACTCCAACTCCGCTGGCGTCCGGGAGACGTGCCAGAAGCCGAGGGTCGTGAGGACCAACATCAGGAAGGCTGCGCAGAAGGCCGCCAGTGCCCCGTCGAAGGCGAGCGTCCCGAAGACCGAGAAAGCGTACGCCTCCAAGAGGAGCCCCTCGAGGGTCACCGCTCTGAAGCTGGTTGTCACGAGGGCTGCCATCTTCTTTGTCCCCGGGTGCGTCATCGCATAGCCCGAGATCTTCGAGTAGACGCCATGGAACGGCATCCCGTAGACGTCCATCTGGACTTTGTACGCGTAAGCCTTCGCCTGCGCGCCGGTGAGCACCTGCTGGCCCGCGTATGGCAGCTGCACCGCACGCGAGGGATAGTTCTCGCTCTTCGGTGTGTTGATTGTCTTCGCCGTCGGGAACGTGATCTCCTGGCGTGCCAGCTGGTTGTGCACCTGGTCGTTGGTGAAGTTGGATCCCCATACGAGAAGCGCTCCCGCCGCGATCAGGACGACCGTGAGGACTGCGCCGGCGCTCGTGAGGATGATGTCGAGAGTCTTGCGTTTCATGGTGTCTGCGCTCCCTTTGTTGGCCCGCTCGGGGTCTCCTGACGCCCTCTTTGGAACGTCTCGAACACAGCGTGCTCTTCGAAGAGCGGTCATTGGAGGGCCAGAGGTCCCTCCGATGCGGGCCGAAGGTCACAACCTGCGGGCCGTCGCGCATCGTCAGGAGGCCCAGGATCCCCGCTCGAGCCGGTGGCGCAACGTCGCGATCGCGCGCATCTCGATCTGGCGCACACGCTCGGCGGAGATCGATAGCGCCGCACCCACTTCCGCCGCGGTGCGGGGGCCCTGGGAGGGCCCGATTCCGTAGCGCATCCGCAGGACCGTCGCGGCCGACGCCGACAATTGCTCGAGGAGGTGGTCGACCTCACCGGGGAGGACAGCTGAGATCGCGACGTCCCCGACGTCCCTCGAAGAGTCTGCGACGAGCTCGCCGAGCTCGCTGCCGTCTTCATCGATCGGAGTGGACAGGGACACCACGGGAGCCGCAGCCCTGCGGATCGCGACCACGTCGGCCACCCGGATGCCGGTCTCGTCGGCGAGCTCGCACGTCCCGGGAGCGTGCCCCAGGTCGCGTTCGAGCCGCTCCGCGGTCTCCGACAGCATCCGCGCCTGTTCACGGCGATGCCGCGGGAGCCGCACCGACGACGAAGAGTCGCCCACGGCCTGCGCGACGCCCTTTCGGATCCACCAGGTCGCGTACGTCGAGAACTTGTAGCCGCGCCGCCAGTCGAACCTCTCGATCGCATGGAGCAGTCCGACGTTTCCCTCCTGGACGAGATCGGCCAAGTCGACGCCGCGGTGCTGGTAGCGCTTGGCGATCGAGACGACCAGGCGGAGGTTGGACCTCGTGAATTCCTGGCGAGCCCGGCTGCCCGCTTCGACCGTCTTCTGCAGCGCCTGCCTCCGCTTGCGGCTCATCCGTCGTACGCGCCCGAGCTCTGCCGCTGCGTGCTCGCCTTCCTCGATCGCCTTGGCGAGGCGCACCTCGTCTTCTCGGGAGAGGAGCGCGTGCCACCCGAGCTCGTCGAGGTACATGCGGATGAGGTCGATGTCTCGCTGGCCGGGGCGGTCGCCGGAGTCTCCTCGGTCGTGCTGCATCATCGCTGCCTCCGTTCCCGGCGCGTCGTCGCGCCGGCACGAGCCATGAGTAACCCAGCACGCAGCGGCGGGCTAGAGACGGAAGTCCCTTCGCCTCGTCGAGCACTCTCGAGACGCCGCGTCCGGCTCGGCTTGGACTCCTCTTGGCTCAAGGTAGGAAAGGACGTTCGACCCTCCCAGAGCTTTGGGCCCGCGAGGGACGCTTGGGAGGGAGGAGAGCGTGACCACCACCCACAGTCCTCGCCCTCACGGCGCCTGCCGCAGGATCCCTGGCCCGAGCAAGAGGGCGCGCGGGACGGCGGCAAGGTTCCTCGTCGCCCTCGCGATCAGCGCGGCGACCACCGTCTTGTCCTCTGCGCCCAGCGCGTCGGCGGCACCCCGAGCCGAACGCGGCGCCAAGGGCGTAGCAACGCTGTCGCTGAGCCAACTGCTCTCGCTCGCGCGGCGGGGCGCCATCCGTTCCGCCGTCCTGGACACAGCCGCCGACACGGTGAGCGGGGCCTTCGCCCAGCACGACGCCACGCGGGACTACGAAGCCGCCTACCCCTCCGGCTACGGCGTCCGCCTCACCGAACAGCTCTTGGCCGACCGCGTGAACCTCTCCGCGGCGCCGGTAGCCCGAGGCGGGTCCTACACGGCGGTCGTCGCCGCGGTCAGCACGGGCACGCTGCTCGTCCTCTTCTGGATCGCGCTCGCCGCGCGCCGTCGCCGCGCGGGGGCCGGCGCGCACCCGGGGAGGCTCGGCGGCTCGCAGTCAGCCGCGAACCCGGCGGGGTTCGCCAAGGGTCACGGAGAGCAGGCCGAGGTGCCGCCGACCCGCTTCAGCGACGTCGCAGGGCTTGACGAAGCCGTCGACGACCTCTCCGAGCTCGTGGACTACCTGAGGGACCCCGAGAAGTACCAGGCAGCCGGTGCCGACCTGCCCCGTGGGTTCCTCCTCGTCGGTCCGCCGGGAACCGGCAAGACCCTCCTTGCCCGCGCAGTCGCCGGGGAGGCGGGCGTACCGTTCTTCGCGATCTCGGCGTCGGAGTTCGTCGAGAGCTACGTCGGGGTCGGCGCAGCGCGCGTCCGCGCGCTCTTCGACCGGGCGCGGGAGGCGACGTCGGCGATCGTCTTCATCGACGAGCTCGACGCGATCGGCAGGTCGAGGAGCAGCCACTCGGTGCCCGGCAACGAGGAGCGGGAGAGCACGCTGAACCAGCTGCTCGTCGAGATGGACGGCTTCGCCACGTCGGCGTCGGTCATCGTGCTCGCGGCCACGAACCGCCCGGACATCCTCGATCATGCGCTCTTGCGCCCGGGGCGCTTCGACCGGCAGATCGCCGTGCCCACCCCCGACCGGCGAGGACGGCTGCGCATCCTCGACCTCTACCTCCTCCGGCGCCACGTCGCGCCCGACGTGGACGCCGAGGTGCTGAGCAGGCGCACGGCCGGGTTCAGCGGGGCCGACCTCGCCAATCTCGTCAACACCGCGGCCCTGATCGCGGTACGCGCAGGGAAGCACTCCATCACGAGCTCCGAGCTGGACGAGGCGCTCGCGACCGTCGCGCTCGGACCTGCCCGCAAGTCCGCGTCAGTCGCAGCCGAGGACCGCCGGATCACGGCGTGGCACGAAGCCGGCCACGCGCTCGTCGGTCTGTGGCTCGAGCACGCAGCGGACCCGATCTCGGTCTCCATCGTCCCGCGAGGGCTGGCGGGAGGGGTGACGTGGTTCCCCGGGCACGACGACATGTTCCTCCGCCGCCGCCAGGCCACTGCGCAGCTCGCCGTCGCGATGGCCGGGCGAGCGGCCGAAGAGCTGCTCCTCGGCGACGACTTCACCCAGGGGGCGGCCCAGGACTTCAAAGCGGCGACGGAGCTGGCGCGCCGGATGGTGACCGAGTACGGCATGGGCTCGACGGGGCCCGGCTTCATCCTTCCCGAGGAGACGCACATCGGCGTCCTCGCCGAGCGCGTCCACGCCTCCGTGCAGGTCCTCCTCGAAGAGGCGCTCTCGTGCGCCCGCGCCCTCCTGTCGCCAGCCCGTGACGTGCTCGAAACGGTTGCAACGCGCCTCCTCGAGGAAGAGACGATCGACGCCGCGGTGCTGCAGGAACTCGCCGGCCGTCCGTCGTCCGGCAGCGGCGAGGCGAAGGCCGCGGCGCAAAGCGACCTCGCCGTGACATCGGAGAGCCGCACGACCGCGGGCGCAGCCTGAAACGGGTTGACATGGGAGCAGAGGTCTCGGCGGCCGGAGGGCATCCGGGGCCGCGCATGGATGCCACTACCCTCGAGACGCACATGTCCGTGCTGTTCTTCTACGGGCAGCACGTGCTCAAGGTGCGAAAGCCCGTGAGCTACGGATTCGCCGACTTCCGCGACGTCGAGCGGCGTCGGGCAGACTGCCGGCGAGAGGTGCAGCTGAACCGCCGGCTCTCGCCGGACGTGTACGTGGGGACCGCCAGGGTGCTCTTTCAAGGGCGCACCGCCGAGCACGCGGTCCTCATGCGGCGGCTGCCATCGACACGAAGCCTCGCCTCGATCGTTGCGAGCGGCATCGACCCGCTTCCGGAGCTTGGGCGTGTCGCCGAGGTGCTCGCACGCTTCCACGGCCGCGCGGTGCGGTCCCCTGCGATCTCCGCGTCGACGACCCCTGCGGCGATCTGGCAGCGGTGGCAGGCCACTGAGGAAGCGCTCGGCCGCTTCGTCGGAACGCTCGTGGACGCGAGGGACTACCGGCGGCTGGTGAGCCTCGCGCAGCGCTTCCTCCGGGGATGGAGTCACCTGTTCCTGCGCCGGATCGCGTCGGGAGCGGTGTGCGACGGCCACGGAGACCTGCAGGCGGCCGACGTGTTCTGCCTGCCAGACGGCCCGAGGCTCCTCGACTGCCTCGAGTTCGACGACACGCTCCGCTACGGCGACGTCCTCGCCGACGCAGCCTTCTTGGTGCAGGACCTCGAGCGCATGGGTGCGCCCGGCGCGGCACGCGCGTTCATCGAGGCCTACCGGCGGTCGTCTGGGTCGGAGCAGCCGGAGCCACTGCTGCACTTCTACGTCGCCTTCCGCGCCCACGTGCGCCTTCTCGTCGAGTGCCTCCGCCTCGAGCAGGACCTCGGCGAGCCGGCGGATCCCCCCGCGGTCCTCGCACAGGCGCTCTCACATCTCGAAGCGGCGATCCCCCGGCTGGTGCTCGTGGGCGGTCTCCCCGGGAGCGGGAAGTCCACCCTCGCGTCGTGGGTCGGCGAGGAGCTCGGCGCAACGGTGCTCTCCACCGACAGAGTCCGCACGACGAAGGCCACACGATGTGCCGGTCCTGTGCCGTTCGGCACCGGCCGCTACACGTTCCGAAGGAGGCTCGGCGTGTATCGGCAGATGTTGGCGCAAGCAGAGGACTCCTTGCGCGACGCCGGCTCCGTCGTCTTGGACGCCACCTGGTCGAACGCGGCGTTCCGTCGACTGGCCATGGCGACGGCTCGGTCGACGGCCGCGACGGTCGTCGAGCTCGAGTGCCGCACCGGCCCCGACGAGCGGGCGAGGAGGATCTTCGAGCGCGGGCGGGCGGGCCAGTCCGACGCGACGCTCGCGATCGCCGAGGCGCTGGCCGCATCGTCGGACCCATGGCCCACCGCTCACGTCGTCGACACCTCGGGCTCCGTCGAAGAGGCCGGCAGGGGCGTGCTCGAGGTGCTTCGCGCCGGGACGCCCGCGCACGATGCACCGACGGCGGCGCCTTGACGCCTCGCGGCCCGAAAGGCGCGACCACCTCACCGACGTGGCGACCACCTCACCGACGGCCCGGGCGTGGCAGACTCTTCGTGTGAGCCTCCGGGTCTTCCTCGTCGACGACCACGAGGTCGTCCGGGCCGGGCTCCGCTCGCTCATCGAATCCGAAGAGGACATCGCCGTCGTCGGCGAGGCGGGAAGCGTGGAGGAGGCGCTGGTCCGGATCCCGCTCGCGAAGCCAGACGTCGCGATCCTCGACGTTCGCCTCCCCGACGGGAGCGGCATCGAGGTCTGCCGCCAGATCCGGTCCGACCACCCGCAGATCGCGTGCCTGATGCTCACCTCCTACGCCGACGACGATGCGCTGCTCGCAGCGATCATGGCCGGTGCGGCCGGCTACGTCCTCAAGCAGGTCGGGGGCATCGACCTCGTCGCCGACATCCGCACGGTCGGCGCAGGCGGGACGCTGCTCGACCCGAAGCTCACCGAGCGAGTTCTCGACAGGTTGCGGCGCGGCCCCCAAGAGGACGAGCGGCTCGCCACCCTCACCCCCCAGGAGCGACGGATCCTCGACCGGATCGCCGAGGGCCGGACCAACCGGCAGATCGGCGAGGAGCTCTTCCTCGCAGAGAAGACCGTGAAGAACTACGTCTCGAACCTGCTGGCGAAGCTCGGCATGGAGCGTCGCACCGAGGCAGCGGTCTTCGCGACGAAGCTGGCCGAGCGACGCGCGTCGCTGACCCGTCAGGAGCCGACGGGCGGCTCGTGACCGGCGTCGTTCACGGCGCGACGAACGCTGTCTCGCCGCCGGTGCGCGCGCAGGTCCACGCCGGCAGCTTCCAGCGCCTCTTCGAGACGCCTCCGCTCCTTCTGCGGACATGTGAACCGCCAGGCTCCACATGGGATCCCCTGAAGGCGGCAGAGACCGATGAGCGCACGGTCGTACCGCAGCTCCGTGGCAACGCGCGACGGGGCGTCGGGCCGGCGGGCAGGGGCGATGGCCTGGTCGGTACGGAGCCGGTCTCGGCACTCGGAGAGCTCCTGAAGGAGGCCCTTCTCGCTCGAGGCCGCGGCCTTTGAAGCCTCGTCCTCCTGGCTCAACGACATTGCCAGGAGCTCGCTGTACATCGACATCGTCGCCAATCTCGTGTCCGCCACTCCACGACCCTCGGGGACTGTCGGCCCGCTGGGGCACTCTGGGCACCACTCTTGGGCGCGGGAGCTATCGGGAACAGGGTCCTCGGTCACACGCAGAGCCCCGTGTCGTGAGACGTGCCCGCCGGTACGGGAGTGCTCCGGGGACCCTGCCGCAGGACCTATGCTCGCACCGAGGGAAGCGATCGGACGCAGCCCCGTACCGTAAGGATCGGCCGTGCCATACAGGCACATTGACGACCCCGCCCGGCTGCGGCGGCTCCTCGAGGCGGTGCTCCTCCTCGAGGAGGACCTCAGCGTCCCAGTCCTCCTGCGCCACTTCGTCCAAGAGGCGTGCTCCATCACCGGCGCCCGCTACGGCGCGCTCGGGGTGCTGGACCACGAGCGCAACGCGATCACCGAGTTCGTCTCCGTCGGCATCTCGGACGAAGAGGCCCAGGCGATCGGGCATCTGCCCACCGGCGCCGGCCTGCTCGGGCTCCTCGTGACCGACCCCAAGCCTCTTCGGCTCGCGAACATCGCGGACCATCCCGACAGCGCGGGGTTTCCTCCCGGCCACCCTCGGATGCGCTCGTTCCTCGGCGTCCCGGTCGCCGCCCACAACGAGGTCTACGGCAACCTCTACCTCACCGACAAGATCGGATGGTCCGAGTTCACCGAAGACGACGAGGCTCTCGTGTCGTCGTTCGCGCACGCCGCAGCGATCGCGATCGAGAACGCGCGCCTCCACGAGCGGGTGCAGGAGATCGCAGTGCTCGAGGACCGCGACCGCATCGCAAGAGACCTTCACGACTCCGTCATCCAACGGCTCTTCGCGATCGGGCTGTCCCTTCAGGGGCTCGCGAAGCCACCGCTCGAGCCACCGACGATCGAGCGCATCCAGCACGCGATCAGAGACCTGGACGACACCATCCGGCAGGTACGGTCGTCGATCTTCGAGCTGGCGAGCACATCCACACCGAAACCCGGACTGCGCGCGAGCGTGCTCGCGCTCGTGCGCGAGCTGCGCCCGGTCGTCGGGTTCGACGTCTCGGTGTCCTTCGACGGTCCGGTCGACGCGAGCATTCCGGAGCCGATCGCCGAGCACCTCCTCTTCACCATCCGCGAGGCACTGACGAACGTCGGCCGCCACGCCAAGGCGTCGCGCGCCTCGGTGCGCCTCCAGACCGACACCGAGTCGGTGACCCTCGAGATCGTGGACAACGGCCGGGGGCTCGCGGCTGCGACGGGCGACGGCACCACCGGCACCGGCCTCGGGCTCACGAACCTCCGGCGCAGGGCAGAGAAGCTCGGGGGCGAGCTGGAGCTCAGCACGCCCGAAGGCGGCGGCACCTCGATCCTCTGGCGCGTGCCGGTCTGAGGACATGATCGCGCGGCGGGCTCGATGAGCGCCGCCCCGTGCACCTGGAGATCCGCGCCGCGCTCGAAGGCCGTCTCGCACCGCTGCTCGCCGAGTCGTCCACGCGCGGCGTGATGGTGGCTGCCCGGCCCCTCGTGACGGAGCCCAGGATGGGTCGTTGGGCCCTGCCCGCCGTCGACCTCCAGAGGTCGAATGGGCAGGAGACGCCACCCGTGGTCGGGCGGGCGGCGGCAAGGGTCCATCGGCTGCGGCAGGGAGTTCATCATGCGGAACACGAAGCGTCGCCCGTCCACTCGAGTTCCTCGAGGCAACCACCCAGCGCGCATCGCGCTGAGCCCTTACCTGGTCGAGGAGATCACCTTCACGCTCGAAGAGATCCGCCGGGCACGCGACGCGGCCTGACGACAGATCCTCACCCGGTTCGGCGTCGGGTTCTGCGGCGTCATGGAGCGCCTTTCGACCGCGACTGACCGACGGGAGATGTCCGTGGGACCGGAGCGTCAAGTGACTCCAGAGCGTGCCGCCGGTCCCACGCTTCGTCGAGGGCGTGCCGGCGGGCGAGCGCAGCGGCACGCACCGCTTCCGTGCCCGGGCCACCGAACGTCGGCGGCTCGATCTCCGACGGATCGCCGAGGAGCGCGCCGACGGTGGCGGAGGTCGAGCGGCGAAGTGCCTGGAGGTCGTAGCCGCCCTCCAGGAACAGCACCGTCCGGCCCGGTGCCGGGGCAAACGCCGCCACCGTGCAGGCGAGCGTGCCGAAGTCTCCGCTCGACAGGGCGAGCTCGGCCAGAGGGTCGGCACGATGGGCGTCGAACCCGCACGATACGAGGACCCAGTCCGGGCGGAACGCGTCGACGGCCGGCGCCACGACGTCATCGAGGGCTCGCCGCAGCACGTCGCCGGTCGCGCCCGGCGGCACCGGCACGTTCAGCGTGGTCCCGATCGCCTCGTCCCCCCCGACCTCCTCGGGCCTGCCGGTGCCAGGGTACAGCGGCCATTGGTGCGTCGACACGTAGAGGACGGCGGGATCGTCCCAGAAGATCTCCTGGGTGCCGTTGCCGTGGTGGACGTCCCAATCGACGACGACGACGCGCGCCCCCCTCACCTCGAGCGCGCCTGCTGCCACCGCGACGTTGTTCAGGAGGCAGAAGCCCATACCACGCTCGCGTCCGGCGTGATGGCCGGGTGGGCGGGCCGCGACGAAGGCGAACCCGTCGGCCCGAGAGCCCAACTCGTCGATCGCCGCGAGGCCTGCGCCGGCGGCACGGAGGGCCGCATCCCACGACGTGGAAGTGACGTAGGTGTCCTGGTCGAGCAGGCCGCCGCCGCGACGTGAGAACGCCTCCAGATCGTCGAGGTACTGCTCGTCGTGGACGCGGGCGAGCTCCTCTCGGGATGCAAGACGCGCGCCGACGGTCACAAGGTCGCTGCCCAGCGCCAGGTCCCCGATCCCCTGCATCACCGCGCCGATGCGAGCCGGACGCTCCGGATGGGAGCCTCCGTCATGATCGACTTGGCCGACCGGGCCCGCCAAGATCAGCATGGAGCGCCGGTCTCTCTTCCTGCGTCGCCTCTCGTGCCGAGCAGTCTGGCGTCTTCTCGTCGCACGAGCTCGTCCAGGTACCCGCGGACAGGCTCGATCGAGAACCTGACCTTCACGACCCCTCCTTCGAAGCGGGTCGCCACGGGGAACCCGGTCTTGCGGAACATCACGAGCATCGCGGCGTCGCCAGGAACGATCGGGCGGACGTGCACCACCTGTCCGTCACCCATCCGCGCGTCGCGCTCCCACCTGCCCGGGCTCTTCGAACCATCCGGAACGGGCGTTGTCACGACCGTCCGCCACGGCAGGGTGCAGGATCGCACGGACGTGGGCGCAGGAATTCTCTCGCTTCAGACCTTCGTGACCGGGATCTTCTTCGCCTCAGGCTCCTTCTCCGCAGGAAGCGGGATGCGGATCTCGAGCACCCCGTCCTCGTAGGTCGCCTTCACGTCGTCCCCGGACACCCCTTCGGGGAGGCGAATTGTCCGCGTCAGCTCGCCGTAACGGAACTCGGAGCGGTAATTCTGCTGGCTCTTGCGCTCGAGCTTCTCCTCCCGCTGTGCGTGGACGTGCAGCAGTCCGTCCGTCACGGTGACCTCGAGGTCCTTCGCCGGGTCGACCCCTGGCACCTCCGTGCGCAGTACGAGCGTCCCTTCTTCCCGGTACTCCTCGAGCTTGAGCCAACCGCTCTGCTCAAGGTCGAGGTCGAACATTCTGCGCCACCGCTCGGGCACCACGAACGTCGACCAGTCGGACAGCGGATGCTCCCGATGCTCCCGATGCACGATCGACATGGCACACTCCTCTCTGCTCGTCTCCGCCTGCTTCCGATCGCCGCGCCGTCACCCTCGACCCCCTCCGCATCGCTCGGGCCCGGCGAACCTGTCTCCATGGTGGGTCGTCTTGTGACCGCGGAGCAGGGCCGAAAGGCTTAGTCTCTGGCTCGAAAGGAGAGGACGATGGCCTCCACTTCAGATCTCCTCGTAGACGGCTTCGGTCGGGTCCACGAGTCCGTCCACGGCGTCCTGAAGGGGCTCACGCTCGAGGCGATCACGTTCCGGCCGGACGAGGCGGCGAACCCGATCGGCTGGTTGGTCTGGCATCTCACGAGGGTCCAAGACGACCATGTGGCGGAGGTCGCGGGCATCGAGCAGCGGTGGAGCGAGGAAGGCTGGGACGCCCGGTTCGCGCTGCCCTTCGAGCAGTCGGCCACCGGCTACGGCCAGAGCGCCGCAGACGCGGGTGCGGTCGCTGTCGAAGCCCCGCTCCTGCTCGGGTATCACGACGCCGTGCACGATTCAACCGTCGCCTACGTGCGAGGGCTGGCCGATGCCGACCTCGAAAGGATCGTCGACACGCGCTGGCATCCTCATGTCACCCTTGGCGTGCGACTCGTGAGCGTCCTGGCCGACGACCTCCAGCACATCGGGCAGGCTGCGTACGTACGTGGCATCTACGAGCGCCGCGCCGGATGACGGCGCGATGACGATGCTCCGGGGTACCGGAAGAGCCCGTCAGGCCGCGCTGCAGCGGTTCGGGCCGAGCTCGAGCGCCCGGACCTCTTCGCTGGACGCCGTCGTCTCGCCGGCGTTCAACCGGACGATCTCGACGTAGCTCGGTGGCCGGGGGGCGGCGCGCGTCGACGCCCACGACACGAAACGGTCCCGCTCCCAGGCGAGCTGCGGCACAGCCGCGCGCACGTCGCCAACGCGTGCGGCGACGGGGACGTCGGGCACGACCTCCACGGCGTCGCCGTAGTGCGCGGGCAGCACCCGCACGTCGTCGGGCCGGCCCGACAGCACCTTATCGAGGGAGACGAAGAGCTCCTGTGCGTACTCGCGCGCATGGTCGGCGAGGTCTGGCCGTCCGACGCCGTCGACGAAGAGCGTGTCACCGGTGAGGAGCGCCTGCCCATCGAGGTCCAGCACAACCGACCCGAGCGTGTGCCCCGGGGTGGAGAGCACCCGCACCGCCGCGCGCCCGAGCTCGAGCCGGTCGCCGTCCGCCAGCGGCGCGAAGGGGAACTCGAGCCGGTCGCGGGCGGAGAGGTGCAGCGTGGCGCGCGTCGCTGCGGCCAGCGCCCTGGCGCCGCTCACATGGTCCGCGTGGAGATGCGTGTCGACCACTCGGGTGACTCGCCAGCCGTTGTCCCTCACGACGTCGAGGGCGTGTGCGATCTCCGTCGACGGATCGACGACCAGCGCGTCGCCACCCGACGCCACGACGTACGACAGGCAGCCCTTCCCGCGGCGACGGATCTGCACGACGCTGAACGGCCCGGCCTCCAACGACGCCATGTCGTAGACGCCGGCCCAGGCGAGCATCCCGCCGACGAGGTTGGCGGCATCGACCCCGGCGGCCCGAAGAACGCCGACGGCCCTTGCAGACCGCTCCCCGCCGGCGCACACGACGACGACGCGGCGATCGCTCTCGACGGCCGGGAGCCGGTGCCCGAGGGTAGCGAGCGGAACGTTCCGGGCCCCGGGGATCGCCCATTCCGCGAACTCGTCGGGCTCGCGCACGTCGACGAGGACCGGTGCGCGTTCGGTGCCGAGCACCGCGGCAAGCTCGACCGGCGAGACCTCCGCGGACATCGAACCGCTGCTGGTCGCCTGGCTCATCGCGCTCCTTTCTGCCACGCCACAAGACATCCGTCGGCGCCCGAGAGCCTCGGGCGTGACCGAGAGCCTAGGGCGTGACCGGGCCACGTCGGGCTCTGGCTCGCCGGCGACGAGCCTGCCTGGTTGACCGATGTGCTGCAATGAGACGGTGAGCACGGCACGCCGCCTCCGGCGCGACCCACCTGCAGTGCTCGTGCACGTGCGGCGCTCGTGCGTGTCCGTTCCGGTCGCCCTGGCCGCCCTCGCGCTCGCTGCGTGCACCGCGGCGCCGCACGGGTCGGGGGCGCCCACGTCCTCACCGTCGGCTCCCCGCGCCGCGACGGCCCCCACGGGCGCACCCCCTACGGCCTCGACCAGCGCGCCCAGCGCCCCGTGCGTCGCTCCCCCCGCGAGCTGGCCCCTGACGCGGCTCGCCGATGAGCTCCTCATGGTGGTCGGCGAGCTCACACTCGCACGAGCGCTCGAACCGGAAGCAAGAGCAGGCGTCGGCGGCTTCGTGCTCATGGGGGAGCCGGCAGCGGCGACGGGCCCGGCGCTGCGGACCGCCCTGTCGGATCTCGTCTCCGCGGCAGCGGCTGCTGGCCGGGTGGGGCCGTGGTTGTCCACGGACACAGAAGGGGGTCCGGTCTCGCGCCTCGCGAACATCCTCGGCACGATCCCTTCCGCACGTGAGATGGCTACTGAGTGGACGCCCGAGGAGGTCGAGTCCGCGATGAGAGCCCGCGGAGCGGCGCTCCGCGGGCTCGGCATCACGATGGACCTCGCACCGGTGCTGGACACCGCGCCACCGACAGATCCTGTGGCCGACGAGTCGCAACGCTCGTTCAGCGGCACACCGGCGGTCGTCGCCGCCTACGGCATCGCGTACGCGGCAGGGCTGCGCGCCGGCGGCGTCGTGGCGGTTGGCAAGCACTTCCCGGGGCTCGGGCACGCCTCGGCCGACACGGACACAGGGCCTGCCACCGACGCCCCGCTCGCCGAGCTGCGAGGCACCGATCTCGTCCCATTCGCCCGCGCGGTCTCCTCGGGCATTCCGGCCGTCATGGTCGGGCACCCGATCGTGCCGGGCCTCACGGGGGGCCTTCCGGCAAGCCTCTCCCCCGCCACCTACGTCCTGTTGCGGAAGACACTCCACTTCGACGGCGTCGCGATGACCGATGCGCTGAGCGCCGGCGCGATCTCCGCTGCGGGGTACAGCGAGGCCACCGCGGCAGTGGCCGCGGTGCGCGCGGGCGCCGACATGGCGATGGTGGATGCGTCCACATGGGAGCCCGTCGTCGGCGCGTTGGTCCACGCCCTCTCGCAGGACGCGATCCCCCGCGCCCAGGCGGATGCGTCGGTGGCCCGCGTGCTGGCGGCCAAGGGCGTCGCGGTCTGCCCTGACTGACGGCGCCGGGCCGGCCCCATACGGGACCATCGGCCCTGGGGATCCGAAGGCACGACGGCCACTGTCGATGCGGAGGTCAGCGCCCATGACGATCGTGCCCGACTGCGTCGTCTCGGGGCGGCTCGCCGGGCGGCAGCTGACCGCGGACCCCGTTGCCGGCTTGGACCCGAGCCGGGCCACGGACCGTCCGAGACCGCACCGGCGGGAGCCGAGGAGGGACATCGTGCGACCGGGACTCCCAACCTTTCTCGTCCTCAGCCTGGTGCTCGCCGTGCTCGCGGGCGCTTGCGGCTCGGGCGCTCCGGCGCAACCCCAGGCGAGGATGAGGAGCGAGATCGGGCGCGCCTACGCGACCCTGTTCGACTTCGCCGACCATGACGTGAAGACGAAGATGGCGGTCATCCAAGACGGGACGGTCCTCCACTCGGCCATCACCGAGGCCCTGTCGTCCCCTCTGGCGGCGAAGGCCACCGGCGCGAAGGTCATGGCGGTGAAGCTGCTCCCCAAGGCCCGCTGCGACGAGGCGGTCCTGCCCTCACCGTGCGCGCGGGTCACCTACGACCTCCTCGGCCCCTCCGGTCGGCCGCTCTTCACCACCCCCTCGACCGGCTACGCAGTGGAGGTCCGTGACCGGTGGCTCGTGGCGACGTCGACGATCTGCGGCTTGCTCGGGCTCTTCTACTCCGCGTCCGGGCGTCCGGGTCGACCACCCGGCTGCTGAGGTGACCGATGTTGCGCGGACGACGAAGCTGCGCCGGCCACCGGGGCGCGCTGCGGCAGGAGACGGGCCACCACCGGCAGGACCTCGGCCACCGACCCCTCCGCCGCGACTCGGCCTCGCACGAGCACCACGGCGCGATCGGCCATGGCGAGCACCCGGTCGACATGCTGCTCGACGACGAGCAACGAGGTGCCCGCGTCCCGGACCGCTCGCAACGCGCCGAACACCTCGTCGACGACAGCTGGCGCGAGGCCGAGCGACAGCTCGTCGACCACCAGAAGGCGCGCCGGCACGGCCAGCACCTTTGCGAGGCTCAGCATGCGCTGCTCTCCGCCTGACAACGTGCCGGCCAGCTGGTGCCGCCGCTCTGCGAGCCGGCCGAAGGCGCCGAACGCCCTGTCGAGGGCACCTTTCGACCGGCGTCGCCCGAGCAGGGCGCGAGCCGCCAGCTCCAGGTTCTCCTCGACCGTCAGCGACGCCAGGACCGAGCGACCTTCCGGCGCATGGGCGATGCCCGCTCGCGCAATGCGCCACGCCGGCCAGCGAGTGATCTCGCTCCCGGCGAGCCAGACGGAGCCGGCCTTCGCCCGCACCAAGCCCGAGACCACCCTGGCGACGGTGGACTTTCCCGCTCCGTTCGAGCCCACGAGGGCGACGACCGAACCCTCGGGCACGGTGAACGACACCCCGAACAACGCGCGGTACGGGCCGTAGGACGCCTCGACGCGACGGAGCTCGAGGAGCGGCCGTCCGTCAGCCAGGCTGCGCGCGCCCTGGGCAACCGCGGTCGCGTCGATCCCCGGCCCCGCGTCGATCCCCGTCACCACGGCGCTCACCGGCCCGAACCGAGGTAGGCCCTGCGCACCGCGCCATCGGCCAGCACCGCGTCGACCGGGCCGTCCGCGATCACCCTGCCCACGTCCAGCACCACGAGCCGGTCCACCACTGCGGTGACCAAGTCCAGGTCGTGCTCGACCAGGGCCACGGCCACGCCTCGCTCGCGACGGACCCGCCCGAGCACCGACACCAGAATGGTGCGCTCCCCGTCGTCGAGCCCCGACGACGGCTCGTCCAGCATGAGGAGCTTGGGCGGGCCGACGAGCGCACGCGCGAGCTCGACCAGCCGGCACCGCCCGAGGTTGAGCGCCTCGACCGGCACGTCCGCCACGTCGCCCAGCCCGACGAGCTCGAGCAGGTCGTCGGCCTCGCGTCGCTCGCGCGGCGCCGGCCGGCCCAGCCCGACCACGTCCTTCCACAAGCGTCCACCGCCGCCCCGGACCCTCTCGGTTACGAGGAGGTGCTCGCGCGGCGTCATGCCGCCGAACAGCTCGAGGCGCTGGAACGTCCTCCCGATGCCGAGCAACCCCCGGCGAAAGGTCGGCAAACGGTCGATGCGTCTGCCGTCGAAAGCGATCCAGCCGGCGTCTGGCTCCACGACCCCGAGGATGCAGTCGAACAGCGTCGTCTTGC
Source organism: Actinomycetes bacterium (assembly GCA_021828005.1). Lineage (GTDB taxonomy): Bacteria > Actinomycetota > Acidimicrobiia > Acidimicrobiales > RAAP-2 > JAJYVT01. The sequence continues at coordinate 34,536 of JAKATJ010000001.1, forward strand.
CTGCGCCGTTCGGTCCGACGACGCCGACCGATCCGCCGGCGTCGATGCGCAGCGACACGTCCGAGAGCGCGACGACGCGGCCGAACCGCTTGGTGAGGCCCGCCGTCTCGAGCATGGCCGCGGTCACCGCCGATCGCCCCCATGCAGGTGCGGGCGCAGGTGTGGGCGCAGGTGCCCGTGGCGCTGCCCGGTGGCGGCGCCGGAGGGGCCGGCATACGTGGGCTCTGCCCGCTGGAGGTGGCGGGTCAGCTGCTCCGCCCGGTCGAGCACCCAGGCCTTGCCGTAGGCGACCACGCCCTCGGGATGGCGGACATAGGTGAGCGCCGCCAACGCGAAGACGAGCGCGAGCAGCGAGCTGAACCGGCTCGACAGCGTGCTGGTGAGCTGCATGAGCACCGCGTAGAGGACGCCGGCCTCCAGCGCGCCGGCGACCGAGTACACGCCGACGGCGGCCACCACGACGACGTAGACGAGCGAGAACTGGTAGTTGAAGTCGTTCACGGAGATCGACTGCTGCAAGGACGCGTACAGGGCGCCGCCGATCCCGGCGATGGCCGCCGACAGCGTGAACGCCACGACACGCAGCCGCCGCATGTCGATCCCGATGGCCGCCGATCCCCGCTCCGAGCCGCGAAGCGCGGCGAGCTCCCGGCCGATCGTCCCCCCCTGGACCAGCTTCACCGCCCCGGCCAGCAGGACCAGGAAGGCCAGGACCAGCCAGAAGAAGGCACCGTTGCCGGCGAAGCTGACGGTGCCCACCTGCGGGCGCGGCACTGTGAGGCCCGTCGCGCCGTTGCCGGACCATGGGTAGAGGAACAGGACGTTTGTCGCCAGCAGGGCGAACGAAAGCGTGAGGAGGCCGACCGCGATGCCCCCGAGACGCAGGGCCGGCAGCGCGACCACGGCGCCGAGCGCGGCGGCCAACAGCCCGCCGAGCAGGACGGCGGCGAGGACCGGCACCGCGTGCATGGCCAGCTGGCCGGCGGTGAAGGCGCCCGCGCCGGCGAACGCTGCCTGGCCGAGGGAGATCTGGCCGCCCATCCCGGTGAGCAGGGTGATGGAGAGGAAGACGATCGAGAGGACGGTGCCGAGGGTGAAGACGAACTCCCAGCTGCCCGGGACGAGGACCACGGTCGTGGCCACGAGCATGCCCGCGACGAGCACGCTGAACGCCCGGCTGCCCACGGCGACCTGGGTCATGCGCGCCGGGGCCCGGAAGGCGAGAGCCGGCGGGTCGCAACTGGCGAGCGGGTCCCGCGCGGCGGGCTGGCGCAGGGTCCGGCGGGCGACGAGCGCGATCGCCAGGACCACGAACGGGAACGCCGGGCGCAGACCCGACGACAGGATCGTCCCCGAGGGCAGGTAGCCGGCGAGGAGCTGCTGGGCGATCCCGAGCCCGATCGCTCCGGCCAACACGAGCGGCAGGCTCTCGAAGCCGCCGATGGCCGCGGCGGCGATGGCGGCGACGAGCAGGGCCGTGAAGTTGGGAGCGCTCACGGTAGCGAAGAGCGGGGCGAGGAGCACCCCGGCCAGCCCCGCGAAGAGGCTGGAGAGCACCCAAGCCGTGGCGCTCGTGCGGTCGGCCCGCACGCCGGACAGCTCCGCCATCCGTGGGCTCTCCACCACGGCCCGCATGCGCAACCCGAGGCCGCTCGAGCGAAGCACCAGCGCGAACAGCCCGACCACCACCACGGTGATCACCGTGGTGGACAGCTCCCCGCCGCTCACCGGGGTGCTGCCAAGGCGGAAGTAGATCTTCCAGGTCTGCAGCACGAGCGAGGACGGGAGGCGTGTCGAGGTCCCGATGATCATCTGCGTGACGCTCGGGATGGCGATGAGGAGACCGAGGGCCGGGACGAGCTTGACCAGCGGCCCGGCCGTGCGCGTGTAGCGGAAGAGGAGCCGCTCCATGGCGAGCCCGATGGCGGGGCTGGCGACCAGGACCGCGACGACGAAGGCAGCCCACGCCGGCCAGGCGTCGTGCACGGCGATCGAGAAGATGATCGCCGAGACGTATGCCTGGGCGCCGAAGGCGAGGTTGAACACGCCCGACGCCCGGTAGGTGAGCACCAGCCCGGCCCCCATGAGCGCGTAGGCGCATCCGTAGGGGATGCCGGGGAGGAGGAACGAGAGGAAAAGCGCCACGACGTGCCCGCGCTCTTCTGATCAGGTCGGTGGCACGCCGGCTGGCACGGGGTTCAGCACGCTGATCGGTCTTGTCGCCGGGGGATGGGGCGTCTCGAAGCAGGAGAACACGCTCTTCTTCGTGCCGTAGACGGGGACGAACGTCTTCCCCTCGGCTTGGACGAACGCATTGCAGTTGATCGGGCCGGAGCTCGTGTGGGCGGTGCGCCAGTCGACCGGGGCGAGAATTGTGTCGGCGGTGAACGACTTGAACGTGTTGATGGCGTGCACCAGGCGGCTGCGCGTCAGGTTCCGGCCCACCGCCCTCAGGCCCTCGACGAAGAGGGCCGCGCTCGTCCAGCCCGCGAGCGCCGTCTCCGAGGGCAGGGTGCGCGGGAAGTACCGCTTCAGCGTCTTCTGGAACTGGTCCATCCCTGGGTAGGCGCCGGGGTGGAGCTTCGTGACCTCGAACGGCACGTTCGGCTCCATGAAGTAGACACCTTGCATCGACGACGTGTGCTGGCGGATGGCGTTCTCGTCGTAGCCTGTCGCCCAAAGCTGCGTGACGCCCGTCATGCCTGTCGCTCTCATCGTCTGTGACAGAAGCACGTCGCCGCTGAGTGTCATGCACGACACGACCATGTCGACCTTCGCCTGCTTCATGCGGGTCACGTCGGCGTGAAGGTCGCTGGCCGGGGCGGGGATCGCGAGGTCCTCGTAGGCGATGGGGACGTGGTACCTGCGGAGCCCGTTCACCATGCCTCTGCAGCCCTGCTGGGACTGGGCGACGTTGTAGGCCAGCACCGCCGCCGCACGGACATGGTGCTGCTGGGCGACGAACGCGGCCTGGACGTTGGGAGACGTGAATGTGATGTACGAGCCGTTGTTGCCGTACAGGCTCGGGCCGTCCATCCACTGGGGGTTCACGTGCAGCCCGAACGTAGGCACGCCTTGCGCGGCGAGGAACTTGCCACCGGCGAAGGACGCAGTCGCCACCGCCACCACTGCGAACACGTGGTACTGGTCGACCAGCGTCCGGGCCTGGCTCGCGTCGATCGACGGGCTGGACTGGTCGTCGAGCGTGTAGGCGAGGTCGATCTCGCGGCCGTCCACGCCGCCCTTCGCGTCGACCATGTCGATGTACGCACGCGCCCCTGTGACCACCGGGGCGAACAGGGCGGGCAGCGGGCCGGTCTGCGAGACGAGGGCGCCCACGACGACGCGTGTCGAGTACACGCCCGTCGTGCCGTTCTCGGGGGCGTTGGTGGACGTCGAGGCGCACCCCGTCAGGACCGCCGCCAGGAGGACGCTGACGAGCACGGCCACGACGCGCGCCGCGCTGGAGGTCCGCACGCCGCGGGGCCGCCGCCTCTGGTCGGTCCCGCCTCGCGCACGCGTGCCCAGACCGGGGTCATGCTCCTCCACGATCGCATGGTGCGTCGCCGGCTGACCCACGAGACAGTGCCGAAGGTCCTGCCCACGCCGTCCGGCGGACGCCGCAAGAGCCGGACGAGGACCGACCGGCTCCTTGCCGGCGACGCGTTCTCATGACCAAGGTCCCTGTTGCAAACCGTTGTGCCGAGTCAACATATGGGCATGGCGTACGGCACCGCGGGATTGTGAGGCGGACGGATCACCGCGGTCGCCGTGCGTCGCCGCACCCGGCCGGTGACGCCGGGCGGGGCCCTAGTCGGCCCGGGCGGCTTCGACGTTGCGCCCGCGGACCGGCAGCTGCCGGATGATCGCGTCCCGACCCCCGTCCCCCACCGGCTCTCCGTCCCTCGCAGGCTTGGAGAGCCCGGGGGACGTCGCCCTTCGCGACGTCGATGGCCGTGTCGCGAACGGGCCGATCGAGCCGCGGGTCCCAAGGTGTTCGTGGACGGTGGGGTCCACGACGTGACGATGCGCTGGGACCGCGTCGACGGAGAGCCGGAACAGCTCCCAGCGCCGCGCGGACCACAGGATCGTGACGGTGGCGAGCACGAGCGGCGTCACCCAGTCGAGCAGCGTGAAGGCGAGCCGACCGGGCAGCAGCGCAGTCGTGCTGCACGCGAGCGCGACGACGAGAGACCCGACCCCCCACGCCAGGGTCATCTCGACGTTCACCTTGCGAAAGCGCGGGTCCTCACGAAGGCCCGGTGCGACGAGCCGGACCGTGTAAGTCTCGCTCAGCGGGGTGAAGCGCAGCGACCCGAACGCGAGCAGGCCGAGCGTGGCGACGACCAGCGCCCTGGGGAGGCTCACCTGGTCGTTCCAGGCAGGGAAGACCAGCGCCGACACGAGGCAGACTGCGAAGATCCCCGAGGCGATGCTCGGCAGGAGCGCATACCGGCCGCGCCAGTAGGACCAGACCACGAGCCCGGCGCTGCAGCCGAGGGAGCTGCCGCTCGCCCACGCCACGCCGAGCCCGAGCTTGCGATCCATCATGACGAACACCAGCCACGGCAGCATGTCGACGTAGGCCTCGGCGTCCATCGGGGCTCCTCGTTCGGAATGCTCTCAACGAGAACCGGAGCGGCAGGAAGCTGCCGGTTCACTGCGCTGAACAGGCGGTTCGGCTATTCTTTGGCCTACAGTAACCTCGTCGGTAGTCTCCGACACTTCACCAGCGGAGGGGAAATGATGCATCCCGCAATGATGTGTGGGGTCGCCTCGTGACGGCGCTTCCAGAACCGTCCACCCACTCCGCGTCCATCGAAGCGGTCATCGCCTTCGTCGAGGCGATCGACACGGCGCAGTCGGCGCTCCGCGCCATCGGCGACGACGCGCTGAACGACCTCGGAGGGGGGATCACCACGACCCAGCTGCGCCTCCTCGACCGGCTCGAGCGCCTCGGCGAGTCCAGGCTGATCGACCTCGCAGACGCGCTGTCGATCGCGCCGTCGACCGCGACGCGTCTGTGCGACGCGTTGGCGGAGCGCCAGCTCATCGTGCGGCACCGCCGCGGTCGCGACCGTCGTGAGCTGCAGATCCGGCTGACCGAGGCCGGCACGCAGCTTTTGGAGGCCGTGCGCGGGCGCACCGTGAGCGAGTGGACGCGGGCCCTCGCCGGCATCAGCGAAGAGGAACGCCTGCACGTGGAGCGCGTCCTCGCAAGGATCGCCCCCCCAGAGGCGGAGCAGGGTCCGCCCGGGGACCCCGCCCACGAGCTGTCCGCCTAGCACCCGCGTCCGCAGGGGAGCCCGCGCCGGCGCGGCGGCAGCGCGCGGCGGTGGCACGCGGCGGCATTCGGGACGTTCGGCCCTGCCTCCCTCGCCGGCGGCTCCTTAGCGTGCGAGACGTGCGGCCGCGCGCGGGTTTCATGCGATCGACGTGCCCGAGGCGCGACTACCCGGACGCCGTGAACGTCCAGTGTGCGGAGGGGCCCGCGTCCACCTCTTGTCATGTTGGCTGCTGACCGGGCCGACCACCCCGTTCCGCACCGTTGGGTCGTGTTGGCGATCCTGTGCGTCAGCCTCCTCGTCACGAGCCTCGACACCACGATCCTCAACGTGGCGATCCCCGACATCATCCGCTCACTGCACGCGACGTCGAGCGACTTGCAGTGGGTCGTCGACGTCTACGCGGTGGTCTTCGCCGGTCTCCTGCTCGTCTTCGGCAACATGGGCGACCGACTCGGGCGCAAGTGGATGCTCGTCGCAGGGGTCGCGGTGTTCGGGGCCGGCTCGGCCGCGTCGGCCTTCTCGGGGAGCCCTGTGCACCTGGTCGCCGCGCGCGCGCTCCAGGGCGTCGGCGCGGCGGCCATCATGCCGTCCACCCTCTCCGTGCTCACCAACGTCTTCACCGACCCGCGTGAGCGGGCGCAGGCGATCGGTTTCTGGTCGGGGGCCACCGGCCTCGGCGTGGCGGTCGGACCGGTGATCGGCGGGTGGCTCCTCGCGCACTTCTGGTGGGGATCGGTGTTCCTCGTCAACGTGCCGATCTGCGTAGTGGGCTTCGCCCTCATGCTCTGGCTCGTCCCCAATTCGAAGGACCGTTTCGCGAAGAAGCCCGACGTCGTCGGCGCCGTCCTCTCCACCGCAGGCATGTCGCTCCTCCTGTGGGGCATCATCGACGCACCGTCTGCCACCTGGGGATCCCCGTCGATACTCGCCGCGGTCACCGGCGGCGCTTGCCTGCTCGTCGCGTTCTTCGTCTGGGAGCGCCGCTCGGACCACCCCATGATCGAGCTCTCGCTGTTCCGCTCGAGGCGGTTCAGCGGTGCGATCCTCGCAATGGGGCTCGTCATATTCGCGTTGATGGGCGGGCTCTTCCTTCTCACCCAGTTCCTCCAGTTCTCGCTCGGCTACAGCGCGTTCGGCACCGGCATGCGCATCGCGCCGATCGCGCTCCTCCTCCTGGTGTTGGCGCCGGTGTCGATCCTGGTCGACCGGAAGTTCGGCTCGAAACCAGTGGTGTTCGCAGGGCTCGGCCTCGTGGCGGCCGGCTTCGCCATGCTCTCGTTCACGTCGGTCCACGGTGGCTACACCCAGGCCCTGCCTGCCTTCCTCATGATCGGGACCGGCGTGGGGCTCTCCTTCGCGCCCTGCACCGAGTCGGTGATGGGCTCGGTGCCTCTCGATCGCGCCGGTGTCGGGTCCGCGACGAACAGCGCGTCGCTGCAGATCGGCGGCGCGGTCGGCGTGGCGGTCCTCGGCAGCGCGCTGAACAGCCGCTACCAGCACACGCTCTCGCCCGTGCTGCAGCACGCGCACGTCCCCCAGAGCGTCGCCTCGATCGTCCAAGGTTCCCTCGGAGGGGCGATGGCGGTCGCGGCGAAAGTCGGCGGGCAGCTGGGCGCCGAGCTCGCGACGACGGCGCGCGGGGCGTTCACGAACGGGCTCGACCTGTCGGTGACGATTGCCGCCATGGTCGTCGGGACCGCCGCGCTCGTCGTCCTGGTGGCGCTCCCGAACCGCGCTCCGTCAGCGCCGCACCACGGCCCCGACAAGATTCTCGGCGGCCCCGACGCGACGAAGCCCCTGGGGCGGAGGGGGTTACCAGGGGCTTCGTCTTTGGCTGGTACCCGGCCATCGGGCCGGACTCACAGATTCTACCGAGGACCCTCGGATCTCAAACACGCCCGAGTCGGAAATTCCCAGGGGCCGCGGCCTGCGATCGCTCCGCTCCCCGCTCGTGCGCCCCCGCCCCGTCACGCCACGCCCCAGGGGCGGAGCTGGAGCCTGATGCGGGCGCCGGTCGGCCGCTTGGCTTTCGAGATCGCGTGCTCCCAGTTGCGCTGACAGCTCCCGCCCGCCCCACGGGCTCAGCGCTCTGCCTGCTCCACGACGCCCTCGTCGAGAAGCCCGCAGCACGAGGGGTGCGCGTCGAGGAGAGGCACGGCCGGCGGCAGGTAGGTCGCATGGGTGATCCGGCCGGCGCTCGCGTGGAGGACCCACACGGATCCTTTCTCGTGGGCACCTCCCGGACCGAAGGCGAGCTTGCCCGGACGAGCGAGCCCCCTTTGGAGTGACTCGATCGTCTCCCCGTGGGTGCAGACGACCACGGTGCGGGCCGCCGACGTCAAGGAACGGACGAGACGCACCGCCTCGGAATCCGCTTGCGGGCCGAGCGCTTCGGACTCCTCGATCGCGAGCCCCAAGTGGGCGACGAGCGGGCTGACGGTCTGGAGGCAGCGCACGAGCGGGCTCGAGACCACCCTGACCGGCTCGTAGGCGGTGAGGGTGCCGACCAGCGCGAGCGCCTCTTTTCGCCCCCGATCGCTCAGCGGTCGGAGCCGGTCGTCGCCGCTCCAGCGGTCCTTGGCACCGGCATGCGCGTGCCGGACCACCAGCAGCTCCATCGTCCCGAGACTACGCGACGAGACCCACGGCTCGGCGCTTGCGGCTCACGAAGGGCCGCGGCCGGCCGCCCGACGCGCGCGGAAGTCGGCGAGCCAGGTGTCGAACTCGTCGGCCACGATCCGGGCACCGGTAAGGCCGTCGGCCTCCGAGGATGCCAGGAAGACCGCCGGCGGTCCCATGACGTCGGCTGCCAGCATGCCGCGCCGGCGGTCGGCTGGCATGTCCTCGGTCATCCCGCTCACGGTGGCGCCTCCGGGCAGGAGCACGTTCACCGCGATCCCGAAGGGCCGCAGGTCCTCGGTCATGATCGCGCTCAGCGACTCCGAGGCGGCACGTGAGGGTCCGTAGGGCACGAACCCACGTCGCACCATCGTCTCTCGGTTCACCGAGACGTTCACGATCCGCCCCGCGCCCGCCTCGAGGAAGTGGAGCACGAACGCCCGCGCGACGAGGAAATAGCCGCCCAGGTTCGTGGCGACGACGTCGTCGAACGAGACCGGGTCCACCTCGAAGAAAGGCTGGGGGTGCTCGAAGAACCGTGGGTTGACCCTCCGCATGCCGATCCCTGCGTTGTTGACCACCATGTCCACGCGGCCCAGGCGCACGATCGCCTCGCGAGCCGCGAGCGTCACGGAGTCGGCGTCACGCACGTCGACGGGGACCGCGACGGCGGATCCCGACCTGGCGAGCTGGGCCACCGCCTCGTCGAGGCGTGGGCCTGGGCGCGCGGCCACGCCGACCGACGCACCGGCGGCGGCGAGCGCCGCTGCCATCGCCGCTCCGAGGCCGCTCGTCGCGCCGGTCACGACGACCCGGCGATCCTCGAGCCGAAGAACTGCTCCAGCCATACGCCCTCCTCGTCCTCTGGTGTGTATCGTTGCAGCCGAACACATCCGGCGCGTCCATCGTGCTCGTGGGCGGCGACGCACGGGAGAGCGGTCAGCGAGGGAGGGTGCGGCGGTGGCACTGACCAAGACGGGGCTCGCACCGGAGGGCGCAACGGCCCCGTCACCCGCGGCGCGAGAGACGGTCTCCTTCCAGATCGTGCCGTTGCGCGCGCTGCCGGTGGTGGGCACGGTGCTCGTGCTGCTCGTGGTCGCGATCGCGGGCAACTGGCTCTGGGCGATCGACTTCTTCCACGTGGCGGGCGGGGGTCTGTGGACGGCGATCGACCTCTTCCTCGGGTTCGTGATCGGGCCGATCATGGGCAAGATGTCGATCCCCTCACGCGTCGAGTTCTCGAAGCGGCTCATGCCGAAGATGGTCGTCCTGATGCCCACGCTGGTCGTCTGCACCCTGGCCGCCGGATGGCAGCTCGCCCGGCACCTCGGCAACCTCTCGACGGCCTACCCCGAGCACGGATGGCTCGTCGCATCGATGGTGGTCGTGGCGGTGATGGCGATCGTCGCGATCGGCATCCTCGAACCCGCCAACCTTGCGGTGCTCTTCGAGCTCCGCAAGCCGCAGCCGAACGGTGAGCTGGTCGGAAAGCTGATGCGGCGGTTCATCTATTCGGCCGGAGTGACGGGCGCGATGCAGATCGCGACGCTCGTCATCATGTCTCGGCTCGCGACCGGGTAGCAGGAATGAACGTCACCGACCCGCACCTGACGGACCCCTACGCCGGACATGCCCCTGGCGCGCCGCACGACGCGTTCGCCGGCAGACCACCGATCCCGCTCGTGTGTGTCTCGTCCATGGCGCTCGTCCTCGTCAGCGGCATCTACCTTGCCGCGTACCTGCCGCGCCGCGCACCGCTCGGCCCAGCCGTCGGCCTGGTCGCCGCGGCGGGGGCCGGCTTGCTGCTGGCGGTCGTCATGGTCGTCCGGCTCCGGCAGTTCGCCTGGGACTCCTTCTTCGTCGTCGTGAAGTGGGCGTCCCTTGCCTACCTGGTGATCGCCGGCATCCTCGAGTTCGTCTTCGTCTACGACGGGACGCGCGGCACGATGCTCACCCTCCTCACCGTGTCGCTCGTCGTCTTCGCGGTCGACATCCCGGTGCTGCTCGGGTTCTCGGTAGCCCGGTTCCAGGCGCCGCGGGCGCACGCCTGAGCGCACCCGGCCCGCCGGCCCGATGACGCGCCGCGGCTGGGCGTACTTCATCGCGGTCGGCATCATCTGGGGGCTTCCCTACCTGCTCATCAAGATCTCGGTGCGGGAGATCAGCCCCCCGTTGCTCGTCCTCATCCGCACGGGCGGAGCCTCGCTCGTCCTGGTGCCGCTCGCGGCCGCCCGGGGGGCCCTCGTTCCGGCGATCCGACGCTGGCGCGCGGTGCTGCTCTTCACCGCTGCCGAGCTCGCCGTGCCGTGGGTCTTCCTGTTCAATGCCGAACGGAGGCTCCCGAGCTCGCTCAGCGGACTCCTCGTCGCTGCCGTGCCGCTCGTCGCAGCAGTGCTCGCCTGGTTGACGCGCTCCGAGCAGATCGACCTTCGGCGCGTGGCCGGGCTCGGCGTGGGCGTGCTCGGCGTGGGCGTGCTGGTCGGCTTCTCGGTCGCGGGCAGCCACCTCCTCTCCGTCCTGTCCCTCGGCGCGGTCGTCATCGGGTACGCGCTCGGACCCTGGGTGGTCGACCACCGTTTGCGCGGCGTGCCACCGATCGGGGTGATCGCGTGGGCGGCGCTGCTCTGCGCGATCGGGTACGCGCCTGCAGCACTGATCGACCTTCCCACCAGACCGCTGTCGACCTCCGTCGTCGAGTCGGCCGTTGCCCTCACCGTCGTCTGCACCGCATTCGGGTTCGTGCTCTTCTTCTCCCTCATCGGCGAGGTCGGCGCGATGCGCGCGACGCTGGTGACGTACGTGAACCCGGCGGTTGCCGTCGTCCTCGGCGTGGCAGCGCTCGGCGAGCCCTTCGGCCCCGGGACGGCTGCAGGGTTCGTGCTCATCCTCGGGGGCTGCTATCTCGCCTCCCGGTCGCCGCGGCGTGCCGCAAAGCCCGCGGGGCCTCCGGGCGGGATCACGACGCGATGAGCGACAGCCAAGACCACGATGCCGGCTGCGCTGAGCAGAGGGACCAGATCCGCACGCCGACCCTCACCGCAGTCCTCGGCGACGTCACGACGATGCATGTCGATGCCGTGGTGAACGCCGCCAACCGCGCGTTGGCGGGTGGCGGAGGAGTCGACGGAGCCATCCACCGCGCCGCCGGAGCCGAGCTCCGAGCCGCCTGCCGCACCCTCGGCGGCTGCCAGCCGGGCGACGCGAAGGCGACGTTGGGCTTCGCGCTCCCCGCGCGCTTCATCGTGCACACGGTCGGCCCCGTGTGGCACGGCGGCGACCATGGCGAGCGAGACGTGCTCGCGTCGTGCTACCGACGCTCGTTCGAGGTGGCCGAGTCCCTCGGTGCCCGTTCCATCGCCTTCCCTGCGATCGCAACGGGCGTCTACGGATTTCCGCCTGACCTGGCCGCGGGCATCGCAGTGCGTACGCTCAGGTCGCTGCGCAGCGCCGTCATACGGGAGGTGGTCCTCGTCGCCTTCGACCCGTCGACCCTCTCCCATTACCGGCGCCACTTGAAGACCGCGTGAGGCGGCGCAAGCGCCGGCGCGGCCGGGTTACGGAGACAGCCGCTCGACCCGCCATCCGTCCCCGTCGCGCCGGTACCTGAGCCGGTCGTGCAGCCGGTTCGCCCCCTCTTCCCAGAACTCGATCGTGGAGGGGAGCAACCGGTAACCGCCCCAACGGTCCGGGCGCGCAGGTTCGGTGCCGCCGAGCGCGGCGACCGCCGCTTCGAGGTCCCGCCTGGACCCGACGATGGCGCTCTGTCGAGAGGCGACCGCGCTCCTCCTCGACGCCGGGGGCCGAGTCTCCCAGTACCGGTCCGACTCCTCGGCGGTGGTCCTCGCGACCGTGCCCCCGATCCGTACCTGCCGGTGAACCGGGAGGTGCCAATGGAAGACCGCCGCTGCCCGCGGATTGCTCTCCAGGTCCTTCGCCTTGTCGCTCCCGTAGTCGGTGTAGAAGACGACGCCTTCGTCGCGCCCTCGCATGAGCACGTAACGTGCCGAGGGCTCGCCGTCGCGGCTCGCCGTCGCGATGCACATGGCCTCGGGCATCGGCTCACCACCGGCGCGTGCCGCTCCGAGCCACTCGTCCAGCTGGTGCATCGGGTCTCGGTCGAGGTCTTCTGCGTCCATCGCGCCAGTATCCACCACACCTCGAGGTCGAAGGGGGAACGGGGACCGCCGGACTCGAGGCGCGGCGGCGTCGGAGCGAGCGGTCCCGAGGTCCGCGTACGCGGCCGCGAAGCGGCGGATCGTCGCCATGCAGACATCGGCTCGTTGGAACGTGCCGAACGACAGCGTGTGCAGCCACGTCGCGAGGCCGAATGCCGGCGTTCCCCGATATCGGCTCCACGCCGCGTCGAGCGACGGGGCGCGGACGCCGGCACGAGCCAGCGCGTCGAGGTACGAAGCGAGCAGCTCGCGCTCGTGGCGCCGCCGGTCCTCGACGTCGAGCGAGCCTGCGAGGAAGTAGCCGACGTCGTGCGACCATTGGCCGAGCCGCGCGAGCTGCCAGTCGAAGAAGCCGGTCCGACCCTCCGCCGTCGTGTAGACGTTTCCGGGATGAGGGTCGCCGTGGAGCACGGTCCGCGGGCCAGACGCCGCGTCCGCCGCGCTCTGCCGGAACTGGTCGCCGAGCGCGCGAGCCCCGATATCCTTTTGAAGGCGAAGGGGCCCTCCCTCGGCCTCCGCTGCGAGGCGCAGCCCCCGCGCCAGGCTGGCGACCGAGACCAGTCCCCACACAGGTCCGAGGCGCCATGCGCGGAGGTGTCCCAGCGATGCGGGGACCGGACGCCCCCAGTACGTCGCGTGCAGCGCGGCGAGACCCTGCAAGCCCGAGCGGACCTGCTCCACGCTGAGCGGGATCCGTGCGTCCTGGGGCCGGCCGCCCGCGGCCACCACGTCCTCGCTGACGACGACCGACGCCGCGCGCCGCCATTCCACCCCGCCGCCGTAGAAGACAGGGTGCACGAGCGGAAAGCTCACGCCCGCGTCCGCGAGCTTCGCCTCGGTCGCGAGCGCGCCCAGCGCGAGGAGCGCCATGCGGTGCGAAGGCCTTCCGGGACCTTTCACGAACACCGAGGACGGACCCTCCCCCCCGGCGAGCAACAGGGCGACGCGTGCCCTCGTGTTCGTGCCCTGCTCCACCGCACCGACCTGCACGTCGCGCACGACGACGCCGGGATGCCGCCGGCTGAGCGCCGCGCTCATCCAGGCAGGGCTGAGATCGGACCAGTTCCTCGGCACCGGGAGCACCCGCACATCCTCGCTCCCTCGCAGGTGGCCGGCAGCGCCTCCAAGGCGCTCTCCTCGCTGCCCCCCCTACTCGGCCGTGTGCTCGTCGACGGCGAGCCGGACGGCCGCCGACGCAGACGCCGGAGCCGGAGACACGCCGGACTGGCCTGCGCGCCGCATCTTCACGGGCTCCAAGCCCGGCTCCCCCTCTGGGGCCGACACCGGTTGGGGAAGGCCGGCGATCCGGTAGACCTCGGCGCCGTCCAGCGTCTCGTTCGCCATCAGGAGCTCCGCCAGCTGCTCGAGCTGCTCTCGGTGCTCGGTGAGCAGACCGACCGCGCGCCGCTCGGCCTGCGCAAGGAGCGCAGCCACCTGCACGTCGATCTTGGCCTGGGTCTCCTCGGCGTACGGGCGGCTCGACAGCGCGGGGCCGCCGGCGCCGAGGAACGCGGAGCCTCCCTCCGGGTAGCCGACCGGCCCCAGCTCCTTGGAGAGCCCGAACTCGCGTACCATCTTGACGGCGAGCTCGGTCGCCGACGCGAGGTCGTTGGCCGCACCCGTCGACCCCTGGCCGAGCTCCACCAGCTCGGCGGCTCGACCGCCCAGGCGGACGGCGAGCATGTCGTTGAGGTAGTCCTCGCCGTAGAGATGACGCTCGACGAACGGCAGCTGCTCGGTCACCCCGAGCGCCTGGCCTGCCGGGAGGATCGTGATCTTGGCGACGGGATCGGCCTTCGGGCTGTAGGCGGCGACGAGCGCGTGGCCGGCCTCGTGCACCGCGACCGAGTGCTTCTCGTCCGGGAGGAGCACGTTCGAGCCCTCCCTGCGACCGAGGATCAGCCGGTCACGCGCTTCGTCGAAGTCGGACGATTCCAAGACGCTGCGGTTGTGCCTGACAGCGACGATCGCCGCCTCGTTCATCAGGTTGGCGAGGTCCGCCCCCGAGAACCCAGGCGTTCCGCGCGCGACCACGTCGAGGTCGACGCTCGGACCCAGACGCTTGTCACGGGCATGCACCTGGAGGATCGCCACTCGCTCGGTCAACGTCGGCAGCGGGATGGTGACCTGACGGTCGAACCGGCCCGGGCGAAGGAGCGCCGGATCGAGGATCTCGGGCCGGTTGGTCGCGGCGAGGACGACGATCCCTTCGGACGGGTCGAAGCCGTCCATCTCGGCCAGCAGCTGGTTCAACGTCTGCTCCCGCTCGTCGTTGGAGACGATCGCTCCCGCACCGCTCCGTCGCTGCCCGATCGCGTCGACCTCGTCGACGAAGATGATCGCCGGCGCGCGCTTGCGAGCCTCTGCGAACAGGTCGCGCACCCGCGCGGCGCCAACGCCGACGAACATCTCGACGAAGCTTGACCCGGTCACCGAGAAGAACGGCACGGACGCCTCCCCCGCGACGGCCCGCGCGAGCAGCGTCTTGCCGGTGCCCGGCGGACCGACCATGAGGACCCCTCGGGGCGCGACCGCGCCGGCCAGCCGGTAGCGCTCGGGGCTCCTCAGGAATTCCACGACCTCCGCGATCTCCCGCTTGGCGCCCTCGTAACCCGCGACGTCCGCGAACGTCGTCGAGGGGCGGTCCGCGTCGAAGAGCTTCGCCCTGGACCTCCCGACCCCCGTCACCCCCTGCAGCCCGCCGACCCCTCCCCGGCGCGACAGCCGCATCCACAGCCAGCCGATGACGAGGAACGGCAGGAGGAGGATGAGCCAGGTGAGCACCTCCTCGCCGAACGAGGTCGTGGAGGCTGTCGCCGTGATCTGGACGCCTTCCTTCTCGAGCTGGGCGAGGAGCGAGGGTCCCGCGAGCGAGAGCGGGATCACGGTGGTGTAGTGCTTGCCGCTCTTCAACGCCCCCGATGCGGATCCGCTCGACGAGATGGTGATCGTCTTCACCTGCTTGGCCGTCACGTCCTTCACGAAGTTGCTGTACGTCAGCGTCACCGTCGGTGTCGCGCGAGTGGAGGGGAGCACGAAGAAGAGGCCGATGAACAGGACAAGGGCAATGAGCCACAGCCAGTGACGCCACGCTGGCGGGGGTGGCGGCGCGGTCGGTATCGGCTTGTCGCCCTTGGGCGGCGGATTCGCCTGCCTGGTCATCGCGCGCTCCTCCTCGCGCACCGGAGCTCCCGCCCGGCCCGCGTCACCGACTTTACGACGCCGCTGCTGCCCACCGATCTCCGTGCCAGCACGACGGGCGCCCTGCCGCCAGCGGGCGCGGATGCACTGGCGGTCGTGCCCTCACTGCCAGCAGAAGAAGGTGCCGCTGCTCCGTCGGCTCAAGAGCTGGTCCCCGGGATGAGGGAGGGACCGCTCCCTTCCACCACCCGGAGCCGCACCGTGGCAGCGAGCGCCTCGAGCTCCTTCACCAGGCCCTCGGAGGGATCTGCCGAGATGTCGGTGACCATGTAACCGACGTCGCCCAGGGTGCCCAGCCACTCCCCCTCCACGTTCAGTCCGTCGTCGGCGATCAGCGAGTTCACGTCGGCCAGGACGCCTGGGACGTTGCGGTGGACGTAGAGCAGCCGGTACCCGGGCGGCTCGTGCACGTCCACGCGCGGGAGGTTCACGCTGAGCGACGTGGCCCCCTGCCCCACGAAGCGGACGAGCTTGCCGGCCACGAAGTTGCCGATGTCCTGCTGCGCCTCTTCCGTGGACCCGCCCACGTGCGGGGTGAGGATCACGTTCGGCAGCCCCTGCAGCTCGGAGACGAACCTCTCAGCGCTGCTGGCCGGCTCGTGGGGGAAGACGTCGATCGCCGCGCCTGCCAGGTGCCCCGAGACGAGGTGGGCGCGCAGTGCTGCGTGGTCGACGACGAACCCCCGGCTCAGGTTCAGGAACAGGCTCCGGGGTCGCATCCGGGACAGCTCGTGCTCGCCGAACATCTGGCGGTTGGTCGGTCTTCCGTCCACGTGCAGGGTCACGATGTCCACCGACTCGAGCAGCTCCTCGAGGGTCCCGCAAGACCGGGCGTTGCCGAGGGCGAGCTTGTCTGCCGTGTCGTAGAACCAGACCCCCATCCCCAGCGTCTCCGCCAGCACCGAGAGCTGGCTCCCGATGTTGCCGTAGCCGACGATGCCGAGCCGGCGCCCTCGGATCTCGTGGCTGCCGGCAGCCGACTTGTCCCACACGCCTGCGTGCATGGCGCTGCTCTTGTCGGTCAGCCGTCGGGTGAGGGCGATCATCTCGGCGATGGCCAGCTCCACGACGCTGCGCGTGTTGGAGAACGGCGCGTTGAAGACCGCGATGCCGCGGCGAGCCGCCGATGCGAGGTCGACCTGGTTGGTGCCGATGCAGAACGCCCCCACCGCCAAGAGGCGGGG
>JAKATJ010000001.1:51102-79915 GCA_021828005.1 Actinomycetes bacterium
GGCCACCCCTCGGCCACGAGGCGACGCACCGCACGCTCGAATTCGGCGAGAGCCGTGACGGGCACCGTCACGTCGAGCTTGTGCGGCACCCCGATCCTCGACACGACCTCGGAGTGGCGCTCCCGGTACGCCCACAGCCGGGCGATGCCGACCTCGTCGTCGGACAAGGCCGTCGCCGCGTCGTCCACGCCCACTGCGGCCAACGCCCCCGCCAGGTCGCCGACCACGCTCCTGCGCCCGACGGCTTCCACCAGCAGGTAGACGGGGCACCTCGCGCGAAGTGGCGGTTCCGACCCGACGTGACGGCACACCAGGTCGAGACCGTCCTCGTAGAAGACTTCCGCTGCGCTCAACCCGTCGCTCAACCTGCGGATCTCCGCCGCGAGCTCGACCGCGGCCGCGGTGGACTCGACGCCCACCAGGGCCACCGCGCGCTCGGGCTGGCGAGGCACGAGGCGAAGGCGGACGGCCGTGATCACCCCGAGGGTGCCCTCGCTGCCGACCAGCAGCTGGGGCCAGTCGTAGCCGGTGTTGTCCTTCAGGAGGCCGGCGAGGTGGCCGAGGACGCTGCCGTCGGCCAGCACCGCTTCTGCGCCGAGGACCTGGTTACGCATCGGCCCGTGACGCAGCACGTGGACGCCGCCTGCGTTGGTCGCCGCCATCCCCCCGATCGTGGCGGTGTCCCTCGCCGGGAGATCCACGGGAAACGCGAGGTCGGACGCGCGCGCGGCAGCTTGCACCGCGGCGAGCGTGGCCCCCGCGCCGGCCGTGAGCTGGCAGCTCACCTCGTCCACCGGTCCGATCCGGTCGAGCCGGGTGGTGCTCAGTACCACTGGGAGCGGCCGGCGGCCCACGGGAGGGGGGACCGACGCCCCGACGAGGCCGGTGTTCCCTCCCTGCACGACCACGGGGACGCGGGCGCCGAGGCAGACCCGGAGGACGCCCGCCACCTCGCTGGTGGTGCCGGGCCGCACCACCAGTGCGGCGGGGCCCGAGAACCGCCGCGTCCAGTCCGTCGTGTACCCGGCTACGACATCCGCGTCGACGAGCACGTGCGCCGCGCCCACCACGCTCCCCAGCCGCTGCGCGAGCAGGGGTGGTGAGAGCAGGGGTGGTGGGAGCGGGGGTGGTGGGAGCGGGCCGCCGGGCGCAGGGCGACCCGAAGGCGGAACCTGGTCGGACGAGCGCAGCGGCATGGCCTCTGCACGCTACAAGGAGGAGCGAAAGGTGAGGACGCCCCGCCGGGCCGTCAGCCGGTGAGGACGCCTGCAGGTGGCCGCGCCGTGTCCTGGTCCACGTCCACCTCCCAGACCCGCACGGCACCGGGGGCGACGGCGACCTGGACCGGCGAGCCCACCTCCAGCCCGTCGAGTCCCCCACCGTCGGCCTCGAGCACGAGGCCGGACGCGAGCGCCACCCTCGCCTCGACTCGCCCGCCCAGCCAGGACAGGTCCTCCAGTCGTGCGCGGAGCACCTCGCCATCCTGCGCGGGCTCTTTGCCTGCCGACACCGAGACGTCGGTGGGACGGACCCGCCACAGCACGCGGGTGCCTGGCGCCAAGGCGCCGGTCTCCGCTCGGAGCAGGACCCCCTCGCCGCATTGCAGCCGGCCGTCGCCGGCGACCGTGGCCGGGGCGACGTTCCGCACGCCGAGCAGCTCGGCTGCAAGTGCTGAGCGCGGGCGGTCGTAGACGTCGACAGTCGTCCCTTGCTGGAGCACCCGACCGCCGACCATCACGATGACCTCGTCCGCGAGCAAGGCTGCCTCCTCGGGATCGTGGGTGACGAGCACCGTCGAGATGGCGACCTCACGCTGGAGGCGTCGCAGCTCCCGGCGGAGCTCGAGGCGGACCGGGACGTCCAGCGCCGAGAGCGGCTCGTCGAGCAGCAGCACGTCGGGCGAGCGGGCGAGAGCTTGGGCCAAGGCGACACGCTGTCGCTGACCACCCGACAGCTCGGAGGGGAGGCGGCGTTCCAGCCCTCCGAGGTGAAGAGCCTCGAGCCAGTACGCCGCGATCCTCGGATCCGCGCCGCGGGCGAAGAGCACCTGCTCCCAGACGCTGAGATGGGGGAAGAGCCCGAAGCCCTGGCCCACGTACCCGATGCGTCGCCGCTCGACCGGGATCGCCTCCACGCGCCGCGCGCCGTAAGCGACGGGTCCCGGCCCAGCGCCGTACAGCCCGGCGAGGCAGCGCAAAAGCGCGGACTTGCCCGAGCCGGACGGCCCGAGCACGGCCAGCCGGAGCGCCCTTGCGTCGTGGGCCACCGACAGGTGGAACTCCCCGAGCCGCAAGCCCACGTCGAAGCGCAGCGGGGCGGCCACCGGCGGGTCGGGTCGGGTCGGCACCGGCAGTGCCCCCGTCTCTCGGCGACGCCGCCGGTGCCGCACGACCACGAGCCGGCTCACCGCGACCGCGACGGCCGCGATCCCGAGCGCGAGCGCCGTCGGCGCGATCGTGCCTGGCAACCCGCTCGACGCGAACTGGATGTAGGTGTAGACGTTCAGCGACGACGGGTGGTACGCGACCACGACGGTGGCGCCGTACTCGCCGAACGCTCGCAACCAGCACAGCACCATCCCCGCTCGGATCCCTGGTGCCGCCGCCGGCACCTCCACCCTGAAGAACCGCGCCAGGGTGCCGTGGCCGAGCGTCGCCGCCGTGTCGCGCAGCGTAGGGTCGACGGCGCCGAACGCGGCGCGGGTGGTGACAACGAGAAACGGCGCCGACACGAACGACTGGGCGAGCACCACCCCGACGAGGGATGTCGAGAGGTGGCCGCCGAAGAAGCTCCCGATCGGCGTGTACGGCCCGATCACGTAGACGAGGAGGATGCCGCTCATCACCGGGGGGACGGCGAGCGGCACCATCACGAGCGTCCCCACCACTGCGACGACCGGCCCCCGGTGACGGGCGAGGACGTAGGCGAGCGGCACACCGAGCGCCGTGACAGCGGCGGTCGCGATGGTGGCCCCCTGGAGCGATACCCAGAACGCGGGGAACAAGCCCGCTGTGTGAAAGCCGCGCGCGTGGGTGGTGGCGAGGCGGACCAGGAAGTAGACGATGGGCGCGCCCAGGTAGACGACGAGGAGCGCCCCGAGCCACGGGAGGGGGCTCCGAAGCCCCCCCCGGCCCACTAACCGACGACCTTTTTCATGCTCGCCGGGACCTCCGACTTCTTGCCCGCCAGCACCGGCTTGCCCAGCTCGTCCAGGCCGTGGGCTGCGAGCAGCCTCTTCGCGGTCGGCGACAGCAGCCAGGCGACGAAGGCGTAGGCGGCCGCAGGATGGGGAGCGTTCGCCACGACGGTCAGCGTGTAGTCCGCCTTCTCGGCGACGCCGGCGAGCGGCACCGTCGGGAAGTGCGCGGCCGCAGCCTCGACCGCGTAGAAGAACCCCGCGTCGAGCTGGCCGGCCTGCAGTCGCCCGACGAGGCTTGTCTCTGTGAACACGGTGGCCTTGTCCTCGACGATGGCTGCGAGCGCGGCAACCTCGTGCTGCCGCGCCGCCTTCCTCAGGGCGTCGACGGTCAGCCGGCCCTTCGGGTCTGTGGCGGGGTTGGTCCGCCCGATCCGGAACCCCGGCTCGGTGACCACCTTCCACCACGGCCCGTGCCTGATCGCGGACGCGAACCTGTCCTTCGGCTCGTACCCGAGAACGAGGGACGTGGTCGCGAACGTGAGGTACCAGGTCACCCAGTTGCCGTTCTTCGCACCCATCAGCAGCCGGTCCGATGTGGGCGCTGCGCTCCAGAAGACGTCCGCCCTGTGGATGCCCCCCTTGATGTCCTGCGCCAGCCCTGTCGACCCGCCAGAGATGTCTGTCACCGTGTACCCGGTCGCCTTGTGGAATCCCGGCTCGACGGCTGTCTTCATGATCGTCTCGAGGGACCCGGCCGTGAGCACGATGACGGCTCCGGAGTGCTTCGCGGCTGCGTGCCTCGCGGCTGCCCCCGCCGGGGGAGGCCCGACCACGGCCACGAGCGAGCCCGCCGCCACGAGGAGCGCGCCCAAGGCAGTGCCGGCGCCACGGACACGGATCCGAGTGCGCGTCGGGCCTCGCGACGGGTTCGCCATTGGTGGGCAGGTTAGTGGCTCCGACTGCGCATCTGCAACAGTTAAGGGCTATTACTCTCGAAAGTGCGTAATAACTCGGACATATTTGGCGCACACGCGGGTTGACCACGCTTCCGGTAGTCTTCCCGCCATGCTCGACGGCCCCGACACCAACGAGGGCGTATGGAAGTCCGACCACATGGTTGCCCAGTGGGTCGCGACCGCCACAGAGCGTGAGCGGCGCCGGGCCGAACAGCGTCGGCTCATGGCAGACCTCCTGCCGTTCGCGTACGACGAGGCGTTCACCTTCGTCGACCTCGGGGCCGGCACCGGTTCCGCCGCCCAGGTGGTGCTCGACAGGTTCCCCCGGTCCGAGGCCGTCCTGGCTGAGTACTCGCCGCAGATGGCGGCCGAGGGTCGGCGCATGCTCTCGGGCTACGCGGGCCGGTTCGAGTACGTGGAGCTCGACTTGTCCCGCGGTGACTGGCCACCCGAGGTGCCGACCGGCGTCGGCGCGGTGATCAGCTCCCTTTGCGTGCACCACCTTCCCGACCGGCGCAAGCGGGAGCTGTTCGCAGAAGTCTGGCAGCACCTCGCACCCGGTGGCTGGTATCTGAACTACGACCCGGTGACGACGGACGACCCGGTCGTGGCGACCGCCTGGCTGAGAGCCGGTGACCGCCAGGATCCCGAGGCCGCCGCGAGGCGCGAGCATCCCACGCCGGAGGAGAAGATCCGGCACGAGAACCACGTCCGCTACATGATCGCGCTCGCACCCCAGCTCGACTTCCTTCGGCTGGCCGGCTTCGAGGGCATCGACGTGTACTGGAAGCAGCTGGACTTCGTGATCTACGGCGGCCGCAGGCCCGTGGAGCCGGACGATCCCCGGAGGTCCGGTCACCGCCGCGCCGGCGGGTAGGCGGGATCCCCGGAGGTCCGGTCACCGCCGCGCCGGCGGGTAGGCGGGATCCCCGTGACGTGCCCGTTCCATGACCGCCCGGGGGTGCGGACCGACGTCCCCGGCGGCGCGCCGCAGGCCGCCGTGACGGTTTACGGGCAGCGGTCCCAGGATCCCGGGCCGTCGTCGTTCCCCCCTCGCCCCCGACACCCGATCGTCGAGGCTGACTTCGACGACGAAGGAGGACGACGAAGGCAACCTGAGATCGTCGAGCGCGGCCCGGCGGGATCCAGACCGTCGAGCACGCCAACCGCTACTTTTGCTGCATGACCGGGATTACCAGGGGCCAAGGAGCCGGCGCTTGGACGAACGGCAAAGAGGTAGACGGTACGTACACGGCAACAGTCACATCACCAACGAGGACGCCGGAGGAGGCGTCACAAACCCGATTGTCAGGAAACTGATCGTCAAGACATACGTGCTCACGTGCGGTCACGGCGAGCTCACCACGTTCCAGTGGCTGACCGGGCTCCCCAGAGCGTGAGGACGCATTGTGAGCCTTGGACAGGAGCGAACAGTGAGCTGTCGTAATTGTGGTGCTGAGCTGAATGCGGCAGACGCGCGCTGCGCGGTCTGCGGCACCCTGGTCGACGCACCGGTGGGTGCTGGCGACTCCGAGGTCGCCACGGCGCGTGCAGGGGCAGGGTCGGGACCGAAGACCATCACCTTCAAGCTCGCCCGCCTCACGCGCGGCGACCGCATCGTCGGGGTGGGATCGCTCGTCTTGTTCATCGCGTTGCTGCTGCCCTGGTACGGCACAGGGGTGTTCGGGTTCAGCGTGG
This sequence comes from Actinomycetes bacterium, assembly GCA_021828005.1. Lineage (GTDB taxonomy): Bacteria > Actinomycetota > Acidimicrobiia > Acidimicrobiales > RAAP-2 > JAJYVT01. Next base: position 56,896 of record JAKATJ010000001.1, read on the forward strand.
ACGGGCTGTGGCACGGATGGATGTACATCACTCTGCTCCTCGCCCTCGCGACGGTCGGGTACCTCGCAGCCCTCGCCGCCGTCGATGTCCGGCTTCCCGTTCCCCACTGGCAGGCGCTCCTCGGCGCGACCGGCGTCATGCTGCTCCTCGTCGTCATCGGCGTCGCCACGACGCCCACAGGCGCCAGCCTGGAGTGGGGCGCCATCGTCGGCCTCATCGCGGCGGTGACCGCATTGGCAGGAGCGCTGCTCCGGCGCAACGAGCCGGCGGCGGCGTAGCGCCGCCCAATCCCACAGGCCGCGCGTCGCCGGCACGCGTACAAGGCCGCGACGGATCGGAACGGCGGCCGCCTCCGGCAGGACAGCCAATGGCTGGCTGGTCAGCCAGACAGCCGACCAGCCAGCCTGCCGGCTCAGCTGCCGAGCGCTGTCTCCATTGCGGCGATCTCGGCTGTGCTCACGGCGAGCGGCCCGCCGAGGACGGTGAGGGCCGTGATCGTCTTCGCCGGTGTCTTGCCGATCCCTGTGTGACCTGTCACCTTCAAGAATGTGGTGAGGTAGGTACCCACCACTGTCGGTGTCTCGGTCAGGAGCAGCGGACGCGCGGTGCCGGTCGCGCCTGTCGCGACGTTGCCGGCGCTCTCCAGCACCGCGCCGCAGAGCCCGTCGGTGAAGCCGTTCCCCCGGGCGACCGTGATCCGGTGCCCCGGTGTCCAGCCGAGACCGGCTGTCGCCCCCGCCACCTCGAAGCGTGCGAGCTCGGCGGCGGTGTCCGTGTAGTCCTTCCCTGCGACCCGGAGCACCGAGACGCCGGTCTTTGCGACGAGGGCCTGCTCCACTGTGTTGGTGACCGCCAGTGTGCCGCCCATCAGGATCACCTGCTTCACCCCGAGCTTCTCGATGGCTGCGACCGCTGTTGTGGACAGCGTCGTCGCAGGGGTGAGAAGCAGCGGGAGCTTTGTCCGGTAGGCGATCACGCTGGCCGACTGCGCGTCTTGGAACTCCACGCCGGAGGCCAGGATGGCCGTCGGCACCGGGCCCGTCGGCGCGGCGGTGCCGGTCCCCGGGGTGTCGTTGTACTTGCCGTTGCCGCCTGCGGCGTTCGTCGTGGCGTAGGCGCCGGCGAAGGACTTGGCAGCTGCGCTGCCGACGTGCTCAGCCACGGCCTCGGCCGTCCCGTACTGGGTTGTGCCCGAGATGCGCTCGACCGCGATCTTCCCTGTGGTGGCTCCCCGGGCCTTCCCGCCGCACTCGTAGGCTGTGAGCGCCTCGATCGCCTTCACCACTGTTGTCGTGATCGCAAGGGGCCCGCCCACGACGTAGACGGTGGTGATCCCCTCGTCCTCGAGCGTCGTCGCGGTCACCTGGGACAGGCTCTCGGTCGGGGTGAGGAGGGTCCCCGTTGTGAGGGACTGGGCGAGGAACTGGCTGCTGAGCGCGTCCTGGTACACCTTTGTGGTCGCCACGACCGCGGCACGGGTCGCGGGGCACGAGCCCCTTGTGGAGGGGAAGGCGCGGGAGAACTCGGCTGCCGCGGTGGCGTCGGCTGTCTGGCCGTAGACGGTCGTGACCGACGCCGGCTGTGCGTAGACCTGGGTCCCGCCGGCGCTCACGCTGATGGTGTTTGTCTGGATCGTCGCCACATGGAGCACGCCCGGCGACAGCCAGATGCCGTAGAACACTGTCGAGATCGTGTTGCCGGTGATGACGGTGCCGGCGACGTCTGTCGGTCCGGCGGCGGCGAACACCTCGACTCCGATGGTCTGGGCTACCCGTGCTGTCACTGTGCCAGGGCCATGGGACGCGCTCGCGTGGAGCGCGTCGCTCTTGAAGGTGTTGTGGAGCACCTTGTTGCCCCTGGTGTCCTGCAACGGCGCGTGGCTGTGGATCGTCATGCCGGCCATGCCGTTGCCGTCGGCCGTGTTTGTCTCGAAGGTGTTTGTGTACACGCCGGTGCCGGGGAAGGGCGTCGCCGCCAGCAGGCCCGCAGCGCCGTTGTTGTTGGCGGTGTTGCCCTTGACGGTGTTGTCGTACACACCACCCGCTGTGGGGTCGGGCTTGCCGATTGTCGCCCCGCTCGTGTGCACCGCTCCGGGGTTGTGGCTGGCCAGGGTGATCCCGCAGTCACCGGCGTTTGTCGACACCTGGTTTGTCGCGATCGTGTTTGTGAAGTTCGGCCCGAGCTCGTCGGTCACGAGGATGCCGCCCCAGTTCTTCGAGACGACGTTCCCCCGGACTGTCGAGTGCGAGACGCTCACGAGGTGGAGACCCTCGCCGAAGTCGCTCTCGGGTGTCGGTGTCTTGCAGAACGTTGTGGCAGCCGTCTTGCGGAGCGTCGCTGTCGTCTCGCACTTGTCGTTTGTCAGGATGTGATCTGTCAGCACCTTCACGTTGGCAACGGTGGCGGGGGCGGCGGCTGTTGTCTTCGGAGACACGAGCACGCCGGAGCGCCCGGCGTTCTCGACGGTGAGGTCCTCCACCACGCTTGTGCTGGCGTTCACGACCAGGCCGAACGGCTCACCCGTCGCTGTGACGACCGCTGTCGTCGGATGTGTCACGACGCCTTCGACCGTCACAGCCTTCGTGATGGTGTTGGACGTGCCACTGGGGTCCGACGTCTCCTTGTACGTCCCAGCCGCCAGCTGGATGGTGTTGGTGGGGGCCGCCTGTGACAGCGCGAACCCCAGGGTCCCGCACGGGTGTGTCGCTGTGGTGCAGTTTCCCGATGTGGCTCCGCCTGGCGCGACGTGGAGCACACCGGGCGTCGTGGCCGCCCCCGCCTCGGTCTGCGAGGCGACCAGACCGCTCAGGGAGCCCACCACCAGAGCCGCCCCGCACAATGCCCGCACGCGCATTCCAACCAACGCTCCCATGCCGTGACCTCCGCGGTAGTTGTCTCGACCAGCTCGTCACCTTTTCGTAGCAGAGACATCCTGAGCCGTCAACCGGGGATGCCGGCTCTGACCAGGGGACGCCCCGCGTCCTGCTGCTGGGCGGCACCCCACGGTAACCCAATTCCCAGGGCCCCGAGCTGGCTCGAGGGCGGGTGCTGCAAGGCCTCCGAGGCCGGTCACCGTCCTCCTCTTCCTACCTCCCTTTTCCCGCCTTCACCCGATCCGGCACCCACCCGGCCCGCCGACGCAGCGGCAGGTCTCGCCCTGCGCGGTCCTCGGGACTCGGCTCCGTCAGATCGGGCATGGGGGCCATGGCGAACCAAGGCCACCGGCGACCCTTGGACCGCTCCCGTGCGCTTCACGCGCCCCGCCGCCCGACCGGGTCCTCGGCACGGTGGCGCGCGACGCGAGGCGAAGCAGGACCGAGGCCTCGAGAAGCTCGAGACGGCAAGGGCCGCCACGCCGATCTCTCTCATGGACGGCCTGACTTGACCCAGAGTAAGGTTCCATACCTAAAGTGACATTCAATACGTTGTAGAAGCTCGTCCACCGAAACGGTCGGGGACGCTTGGTCTGCGACCGGCTGCGGGAACCCGCTCGTTGCGGTCCGAAGCGGGAAGCTTCGGTCCACAGTGCAGCTCGGCCGGCGAACAGGATCGTTTCGGGAAACGGGGCGGAGGGGGTGTCTGTGCTCCAGCTCGAGCGCCTGGTGAAGACCTTCGGCGCTGTGCGTGCCGTCGACGGCGTCTCGCTGTCGGTCGACGCGGGAGAGCTGCGAGGCCTCATCGGGCCGAACGGCGCCGGCAAGTCGACGCTCTTCAGCCTCGTTGCCGGCCATCTCCGGCCGGAGGCGGGCTCGATCAACTTCGAGGGACGGCGGATCGAGCGGCTCCGCCCCGCGGCGCGCGCCCGCCTCGGGATCGCCATCACCTTCCAGACGGTCCACCTCTTCCGCGGCATGACGACCCTCGAGAACGTGATGGTCGGTGCGCACTCCTGGACCGACCACGAGTTCGTCGAGGCGGCGCTGCGCCTGCCGCGCCACTTCCGGGAGGAGCCCAAGATCCGTGAGCGCGCGCGCAGCGCCATCGCACGCACCGGCCTCGAACCGTGGGCGGACGTCCCCGCTGAGTCTCTCCCGCTCGGCCGCCAGCGCGCGCTCCAGATCGCCCGGGCGCTCTGCGGGAACCCGAAGCTCCTCCTGCTCGACGAGCCGGCCGCGGGACTGCGCGGCGAGGAGCGCCGCGAGCTGAGCGAGCTCCTCGCCCGCCTGTGCGAGGAGGGCTTCACGATGCTGCTCGTCGAGCACGACATCGGGTTCGTGAGCCGTGTCGCCCACCGGGTCACGGTGCTCGACATGGGCCGCATCATCGCCGAAGGGTCCCCGGCGGAGGTGCGGGCCAACGAGGCCGTGATCGTCGCCTACCTCGGATCGGTCCCAGCCGACGACGGCGCCATCAGCCGGTAGCGTGCACATGAACGGCACCGGCGCTGCGACAGCGCCGATCCTCTCCGTTGACGGGCTCGTCGTGCGCTACGGCGCCGCGATCGCCCTCGAGGACGTCAGCTTGGAGGTGGGTCGCGGCGAGATGGTCGCGCTCATCGGCGCGAACGGGGCAGGCAAGACGACGCTGCTCAACACCCTCTCGGGCATCCTCACGCCGAGCGCGGGCACCATCCGGTGCGCAGGCCGGCTCGCCCACGTCCCCGAGGGCAGGGAGCTCTTCTTCGACCTCTGTGTCGACGACAACCTGCGACTCGGCGCGTGGAAGGCCTCCTCGCGCGACCCGGCAAGGATCTACGAGCTGTTCCCGAAACTGCGAGACCTCTCGCGACGCAAGGCCGGCTATCTCTCCGGCGGCGAGCAGCAGATGGTGGCGATCGGGCGGGCGCTCATGGCGGGGCCGGACGTGCTCGCGATCGATGAGCTCTCGCAGGGCCTCGCCCCCATCGTCGTCCAGGAGATCGGACGGTACCTCGTGCGGCTCAACGCCGAGACCGGGCTTTCCGTGCTGCTCGTGGAGCAGAACGCGCGGCTCGCGCTCGAGCTCTGCGCACGCGCGTACGTCCTGGAGACCGGGAGGGTCGCCACCCATGGGCCATCGGCGCTCCTGCGCGACGAACCGGCCGTGCGGAGCGCCTACCTGGGAGGACATGTCACGACATGAGCGTGCTGCTTCAGTACCTCGTCACCGGCGTCTCGCGCGGCTTCCTCTTCGCCCTGCTCGCGACGGGGTTCGTGGTCATCTACCGCGTGACCAAGGTGGTCAACTTCGCCCAAGGAGCCTTCGTCGTGCTCGGCGGCTTCATCGCCTACTCGCTTCTCGGCGCCGGCGTCCCCCAGGGCCTGTCCGAGGTGCTGGCGGTGCTCGCAAGCGCAGCGATCGGGCTCTTGTTCGGGGTCGTCACGCTTCTCGGCAGGATGTCGACCATCGCCTCGCTCATCACCACGATCGGGCTGGCACTCCTGAGCGAGGCCATCGCGATGCTTGTGTGGGGGACGACGCCGCTCACCTACTCCGGCTTGAGCGGCCATGACCTACGCTTCGGAGGTATTTTCGTCCAGCCGCAGTACCTCCTGCTGATCGGCGTCAGCTTCGTCGTCCTTGCCAGCTTGTGGCTGCTCCTCGACCGCACCTACGTCGGCAAGGCCATGACCGCCTGTGCGTCCAACCCGTACGCGGCGCGCCTCACCGGCATCAACGTGAAGGCGATGGGCCTGCTCTCCTTCGCCATCGGGGGCGCGCTCGGCGGCGTCGGCGGCGTCCTGATCATGCCGCTCTTCCCCATCACGTACGACAGCGACGTGAACCTCGCCATCCTCGGCTTCGCCGCCGCGATCGTCGGCTCGCTCACGAGCCCAACTCTCGCCCTGGCGGGCGGGCTCATCTTCGGGATCGCCGAGGAGCTCGTCGCCGGCTACTGGTCCCAGGCGAACGAGACGGCGGTCGCCCTCGGCCTCATGATCCTGCTGCTGCTGTGGCAGTCCCAACGTCGCCAGCAGGCTGCGAAGCTGATATGAGACGCCCGCGCAGCCTCCTCGGTGCGAACCCGCCGGCAACCGTCGGCGTTCTCGTGATCGGCGCGGCGACGCTCGTCCTTCCTCAGGTTCTGAGCGCCCCGAACCTCATCACCTACGTCACAATCGGCCTCGCGACCATCGTCGTCGCGGGCCTCTCGCTCCTCATGGGCTTCGCCGGGCAGGTCTCGCTCGGCCAGGGTGCCTTCTACGGCTTCGGCGCCTACACCGCCGCGATCCTGGCGATCCACGGCTGGCCGCCCCTCGTCGCCCTCGTCGCCGCGGTGGTGTTGACCGCCGCCGTCGCCGCTGCCGTCGGCGCCCTGCTGCTCCGGCTCGAAGGGCACGCGCTCGCCTTCGGCACGCTCGCCCTGCAGCTCATCTTCCTCTCGGTGCTGAGCCAGACGCCGAGCTTCTCCGGCGGTGCGATCGGGCTCACCAACATCCCTCCGCTGACGCTCGGCCCGATCGCGATCTCCGGCTACCGCTCGTACGCCTACTTCGTCTGGATCGTCGCCGCCGTTGTGCTCCTCGTGAGCCGGAACATCACGAGGTCGAGGCCCGGGAGAGGGCTGCGCGCGATGGCCACGTCCCCGTCGGCCGCCGCGGCCGCGGGGGTCGGCGTCGTCAGCTACAAGCTCAGGGACTTCGCGCTGTCCGCGGCCTACGCCGGTCTCGCCGGCGCGATCTACGCCTTCTTCCTCGCCTACATCTCCCCCGACGCCTTCTCGGTCATGCTCTCGATCGAGTTCGTCATCATGGTCGTCGTCGGAGGTCTCGGGACGGTCTCGGGCGCGTTCGTCGGAGCGGCGGTGGTCACGGTCATCGCGCAGGTGCTGACCTCGCTCGGCACGGGGCCGTCACTCCCGGCCCAGCTGCCGAACGTCCTTTCCGAGGGCGTCTATGCGCTGATCCTGATCACCCTCCTCAGGCTCATGCCGGACGGCATCGTCGGCCTCGCCTCCCGCCTCACGAAGCGCCTCGTCGGGACGAGGCTCGAGCGCCGCGCAACGCTCCGCCCTTCGGCAGGCACGGTCACAGGACCCGTCCTCGCGCCAGCGACCGTGCAGGCGGACGGCGCACACGATGCACCAGCCGGCGGAGACACGATGCCCTCACGCGGCGGCCGGACGGGAGGCGCCGCGTGAGCTCGGCATGCGTCGGTGCCGCACCGTACGTAACGCGCGCCTGACCCGCGGCCTCCCTCCATCAACCAGGAGGTGGCGTCCGCGTCCCCTCGGTGACCAGCGCGCGCAGCTTGAAGCGCTGGATCTTTCCCGTCGCCGTCTTCGGCAGCTCCTCGGTCACCACGACCCTGCGCGGGCGTTTAAAGGGCGCGAGACGCTCCCGGCAGAACTCGGCCACCGCATCCACCTCGAGGTGCTCGCCGGGCAGGGGGACGAGGAATGCTGCGGGCTTCTCGAGGCCCTCGTCATCGAGGAGACCGATGACCGCGGCTTCGAAGACGCCGGGGCACTCGAGCAGCACCGACTCCACCTCGGCGGGAGACACCCAGATCCCCCCGGCTTTGATCATGTCGTCGGACCGTGAAAGGTAGGTGTAGTAGGCGTCCTCTGAGCGCGAGTAGACGTCGCCCGTGTGCAGCCAGTCGCCTCGGAACGACCAGCGCGTGCTCGAGGCGTCGCACCAGTAGCCGATGGCCGTGGACTCGCCGCGCAGCTCGAGATGGCCGACCGCGGCGCCCTCGAGGACGTTGCCGTCGTCATCGACCAGGCGAAGCTCGTAGCCGTCTACGGGCGTGCCAGTCGTGCCAGGGCGGATCATCCCGGGCTTGTTCGAGATGAAGATGTGCAGCGCCTCGGTCGAGCCGATGCCGTCCAGGATCTCGACGCCGAAGCGATCCCTGAACCGGTGGAACAGCGGCGCCGGCAGCGGCTCGCCGGCCGAGACCGCTTTGCGCACGCTCCTGAACGTGTCATCGGGGAGATCGGACGCGAGCAGCGCTGCGTAGAAGGTGGGCACCCCGAAGAAGAGCGTGGGCTCATGGGTTCGCATGGTATCGAGGACCGATACAGGGGCTGGCGGTCCGGCGTCGAGCACCGTGCTCGCCCCGGCGGCGAGTGGGAAGGTGAGGCTGTTGCCGAGGCCGTAGGCGAAGAAGAGCTTCGCGATCGAGAAGCACCGGTCCTCGGGTCCGAGCCGCAGCACGGTGTCCGCATAGGTCTCGACGGTCACCTTCAGGTCGACGTGGCGATGGACCGCCCCACGCTGGCGACCCGTCGTCCCAGACGTGTAGAGCCAGAACCCGGGCGACTCGTCCCAGGTCGCATACGGCGCCTTGAAGCCGCCAGTGCCCGTCATCACCTCCTTCCACGCATGCACCTCGGCCGTGGCGACCTCTGGCAGCGACTCGCCTACCACCACGAGGTGCTCGACCTCGGGGGCCGCGTCGGCCAGCACCGCGCTCTTCGCGCTGAAGGAGCCACTCGTCACCGCGAAGCGCGCCCGGCTGTTCTCAGCGAGCTTCAACAGCTCGGCGGACGTGAGCATCGTGTTCACGGGGATCGGCACCGCGCCGAGGCGCATCGCCCCGAGAAACGCGACGACGAGCTCGGGACTGTCCGCCATGACGAGAATCACGCGATCCTCGGGCCGCACGCCGAGCACCTCCAGCCCCGACGCCGCGTCGCAGATGCGCGCGAGCAGCGACTCGTAGGTGATCTCCCCCTCCTGGCAGCGAATCGCCACATGGTCGCCGGCGCCGGCCTCGACGTGGCGATCGACCAGGTACACGCTGGCATTGAACGGTTCCGGCACCGCAGCCCCTCCTTGCCCCACGCTCATCCGTGCACGTCCTGCACGTCCGACGACCATCCATCGGTGTGAACGTCGAGGGACACTAGGCGCCCGCAGGCGCCTAGTGCCTAGACGAGCTGGCGCTCGTCGACCACGCGCACGATCTTCCCGCCCTCTGACCGAGGAGCCGCCCCGGGCTCGAGGAGGCGGACCTTCACGCTCACGCCGACCGTCGTCTTGATCGCCTGAGCCAGCCGTTCGCGCACGGACCTCAGCGCGTGGTTCGCATCCACGATCTCCTCGCACAACGTCTTGGCAACCTCACCCGGTGTCTCGGCAATGACCTTGAGGAGGAACGCCGTGCTCAGCTCCGCCTCTACGCACAGCTCGTCGAGGCGGCCGGGCCTCGAGACCACGAGCCGGTAGTTCGGCGTCAGCTCGCCGAAGGACCCGATCACCGCCTCGATCTGCGTCGGGTAGACGTTCACGCCACGGACGATGAGCATGTCGTCGGTGCGACCCTTGAGCGGCGCCATCCGGACCAGGGTGCGCCCACACGCGCAGGGCTCTGACGACAGGCTCGTCACGTCCCCCGTCCAGTACCTGAGCAGCGGAAGCGCCTGCTTCGTGAGCGTCGTCACCACGAGCACGCCGGCCTGGCCCTCAGGAAGCACGGCACCCGTCTCGGGATCGACGACCTCAGCGAGGAAGTGGTCCTCGGCGACGTGGGAGCCCGCTCGCTCCTCGGTGCACTCGGAGGCGACGCCAGGCCCAACGATCTCGGACAAGCCGTAGACGTTCGTCGAACGAGCACCGAGCATCCGGTCGATCTCGGCCCGCATCGACTCGGTCCACGGCTCCGCTCCGAGGATCGCGAAACGGACGGGCACGTCCTCTGGCGACACGCCCCGGCGCGCCAGCTCTTCGGCGAGGGTGAGCGCGTAGCTCGGCGTGCACGCGAGGACCTCAGGGCGGAAGTCGAGCATCAGGTCGACCTGGCGCATCGTCCCCCCGCCGGAGATCGGCAGGACCGCGAGGCCAAGATGCTCGCCTCCATGATGAAAGCCGAGACCCCCGGTGAACAGCCCGTAACCGTACGCGTTGTGCAGGATCATCCCGGGCTGTGCCCCTGCCGCGGCAAGGGTGCGGGCGCAGACGGTGGCAAAGATCTCGAGGTCGTGGCGCGTATAGCCGACCACGGTCGGCTGGCCCGTGGTCCCCGTCGAGGCGTGGATGCGGACCACCTCGGACATGGGGACCGCGAACATGCCGAAGGGGTAATGGTCACGCAGGTCCGACTTTCGCGTGAAGGGCAGGAGCGTGAGATCGTCGGTCCCGCTGACCTCATCGGGCTTGAGGCCTAGATCGTCGAGGCGCTCGCGATAGAAGGGCACCCGCTCATAGGCGTAGCGGACGACCTCCGAGAGGCGCTCCGCCTGCAGGGCCTGCAGCTGAGGCCGCGGCAGGGACTCGAACTCGGGCTGAAGGATCATGCCACCCCCTCGGGTACCGGGCGCAGCGCTGCCTTCTTCAGGTACGCCGTGCCGTCCAACAACCGTCTCGCAGTGCGGCTGTACGCCGCCCGCTCGACGGACATCTTGCCGTCCGGCCCCGTGCCGAGCACGACGTCGACGACGGTGCACCCGCTCGGGTGCCCGATCCGCACCGGCCCGCCATACCCGGGCACGGAAGCGACGCTCCCGGGAAGGCGCGCCGTGACGGCGAGGGTCACGCCCGCACCTCCGGGGAACGCCTTGTGAAGCGCGAGGGGCTGGCCGCCGATCACCTCCGCGACGAGGTCGAGGTCGCCGGCCGCGACCTCCTCCCTCCCGACCAGGGTCCGGTAGTCGTGGGGCTCGCTCACGAGGATGGGCACCGGCACGAGAGTCCCCTCGGCGAGGTCGAGGTGGCGCGCCGCCGCGCGCTGGAGCTGGTCCACGGCGCTGAGCAGATCGTCGTCCGGCAGCACCGGGAGGTCACCCTCGGCGATGCCGAGCGCGCTCGCTCGCACGGCCACGCACAGGTAGGCGATGTCGACGATCGACACCTGGACGCTCCCAAGGCCGGGCACCTCGAGGGTGTCGACGGCCGATCCGGTCGGCAAGAGGTCACCGGTCACCGTACCGATGGTCTCGCGCAAGTCGAGGAGGATCTCGGCGCCCGAGCCCGGCACTCCGTCGACCCGGCACGCCCCTTCGACGCGCGCGTGCCCGGCCGCCACCGGCACCTCCGCATAGAAGACACGCCGGGTGTTGACGTTGTGGATTCGCACGGTCGCCACCTCGCCGTGCGCGTCGACAAGACCGTGCTCCACCGCGTAGACACCGACCGCTGCGGAGATGTTGCCGCAGTTGATGTCGTAGTCCACCCGAGCGTCCCGCACGCTCACCTGGGCGAAGGTGTAGTCGAGGTCCGCGCCGGGAACGCTCGGCGGGCCGATCATGGCCACCTTGCTCGTGAGCAGGTCCGCCCCGCCGAGACCATCGATCTGGCGAGGATCGGGGCTGCCCATCAACGCGAGCAGGAACCGCGCCTGCTCGTCGGGATCGGAGGGCACGACCGCCTCGTCGAGGAACACCGCCTTGCTCGTGCCGCCGCGCATGAGCGAGCACTCCACCGCGACGAGCTCTCCCTCCTCGCGCCATTCTGGCGACGCACTTGCCCTCGCCCTGTTCGCTACGACCACCATCGTCCTAGACCGTGAGGATGTTGACGGTGCAGGCCGTGCCCTCGACCCCCTGGGCCTTTCCGCCCCTGCAGTGGGCGAGGCCGACGCGCGCTCCGGGGATCTGTCGTGGGCCGGCCTCCCCACGGAGCTGGCGCACCACCTCGACGACCTGGGCGACCCCGGTGGCGCCGAGCGGATGTCCCTTGCCGAGCAGGCCGCCGCTCCCGTTCACAGGAAGGCGTCCGTCGAGGTCGGCCTCCCCTTTGACGACGCGTGCCGGGTACTCCCCGTGCGGGAAGAGGCCGAGGCCCTCCACCCGCAGCGCCTCGGCGATGCTGAAGCAGTCGTGCACCTCCGCGAAGCGGATGTCGCTCGGACCGATTCCGGACCGCTCGTAGGCTTCTTCGGCGGCGCGCCAAGTGAGATCCTCGACCGTCATGTCCTTCAGGCCGACCTCGGCGCGCCCGCTCTTCAGCGCGGACGCCGCGAGTCGTACCGCTCGGCTTCCGCCGAGCGCTGCCCGCTTTCTCCTGCTCGCGAGCACGACGGCGGCCGCCCCGTCGCTCACGGGCGCGCACTCCTGGAGATGGAGGGGGTCGGCGATCATCCGCGACGCCAGCACCTCGTCGACGCTGACGGGCTTCTTGAACTGCGCGAGCGGGTTGGCCACCGCGTTGCGCTTGTTCTTCGCCGAGATCGCCGCCAGCTGCTCCGAGGTGGTCCCGTACTGCGCGAAATGCCGCTGGGCACGCATGGCGTAGACAGCGGGCATCGTCAGGCCCCGCTGAGCCTCGACATCGCTCTCGTCGGGGGTGAAGGCGCCGCGGAACGCCCCGGTCAGGTGCTCGACGCCGAGCGCGAGCACGACGTCGTACGCGCCGGCCTTGATCGACATGGCAGCTCCCCAGATCGCCGTCGAGCCGCTCGAGCACGCGTTCTCGACGTTCGTGATGGGGATGCCCGAGATCCCGCCTTCGCCGAGCGCGCGCTGGCCCATCGCCATCCCCTGGAAGACGCTGCCGACCCAGGCGGCCTCGATGTCCCCGAGCGACACGCCCGCGTCGTCGAGCGCTTCGAGCACGGCCGCCGCCCCGAGCTCGGCCGCGGTCTTGTCAGGGTGCTTCCCGAACGGGGTCATCCCCGCTCCGACCACGTACACGTCAGACATCTTCTTCACCCCTCCCTGTCGCGGACCCTGCGACCATGAGCGCGTGCGGGCCCTCCTCAGGCTCTGTGCCGACGAGACGGGGGCCGGTCCCGAGCACGATCTCCACGTCCTCGCCGATCCTCGGCCGCTCCTCGCCTGCGGCAGGCAGCATCACGCGCACCTGCTCGTCGAAGTCGACGTAGCAGAGGTGGTAGGGCGTTTGGAACTCCGGCGTCGACTGGTGCACAGTCGTGAAGGTGTAGATCTTCCCCCGGGGGGCGAGCAGGATCTCCTCGAGCCCCCGGTGACCACATCCGTCGCAGACGAGGCGCGCAGGGCAGTACACAGCATTGCACGCAGGACACCTTCCCGCGCGCAGTCGCACGAGTCCGTCCTCCACCTCGTACGGGCGCTTCATCACCGCCGTTGCCGCTTCCGTGCTCACCATGGCCTTGTCATCTCTTTCTCGATGTCGGCTCGATCAGCCGCCCAGTTCCCGGGCGCTCGTATGCGATCACGACGCCCCGATGCTCCGCCCGCCGCACACGTAGAGCAGCTGCCCGGTCACGTACCACGACTCGTCGGCGGCGAAGAAGCCGACCGCGGCTGCGATCTCCTCGGGGCCGCCGATCCGCCCGACAGGGATCGTGCCGATCAGCCGCTCCTGGACGTCTTCCTTCAGGCTCCGGAACAGCGGCGTGTCGACGAGCGCCGGCGCGATGGCGTTCGCGGTGATCTGGTACTTGGCGAACTCGAGAGCGCAGGTCCTCGTGAGCGAGACCACGCCGCCCTTCGAGGCGCTGTAATTCGCCTGCCCGGGACCTCCGAGCCATGCGCGCGACGCGATGTTCACGATCCGCCCGTGCTGCTTCTCCATCATGTGCGGCGCCGCCGCCTTCGTGCAGAGGAATTGGGAGCGCAGGTTCACGCTCATCACGAGGTCCCAGTCCTCCTCGGTCATCTTGACGAGCCACTTGTCGCGCGCCACCCCGGCGTTGTTGACGAGGATGTCCACCGCCCCAAAGGTGGCGAGCGCCTGGTCGACGAGCGCCCCGGCGCCGTCGGAGGTCGCGACGTCGCTCGCCACGTAGGCCACCTCGCCGCCCTCGGCCGAGAGCGCCGCGGCTGCCGCCTCGACCCGGGACTCGTCCACGTCGTTCAGGACCACCTTGGCCCCATGGGCGGCGAGATGCCGCGCGATCCCCTGGCCGATCCCCTGGCCGCTCCCGGTCACCACGGCGACCCGCCCGGCGACTCCCATGCTGCTCACCTCTCTCTCCGGGAAGCACTCCCGGGTCGTCGCTCACCGACCGGTGAAGCGCGGCTCCCTCTTCTCGACGAATGCCCGCATCCCTTCCTCACGATCCTTCGTCCCCCGCAAGAACGCGTGGCACTGGCTCTCGAAGTCGAGGCCCGTCTGCATGTCGCTGCCGAGCGCGACGTGCACCGATCGCTTGATGCACGAGATCGACAGGGGCGCTCGCGTCGCGATCAGCTCAGCCAAGCGCCCCGTCTCCTCCCCCAGCATCCCCTCGGGCACGACGCGGTTCACGAGGCCGATCCGCAGCGCAGCCTCCGCGTCGATCCGCTCGCCGAGGAACATGAGCTCCATCGCCGCGGCCGGGCCGACCAGACGCGTGAGACGCTGCGTACCCCCCGCTCCCGGCATGCTCCCGACCTTCGCCTCAGGGAGGCCGAAGGACGCCGTCGTGTCGGCGACGCGCAGGTCGCACGCGAGGGCGAGCTCGAGGCCGCCGCCGAGGGCATAGCCGGCGATCGCCGCGATCACCGGCTTTCCCATCCGCTCGATGTCCCCGAAGAGCCCGCGGATCACCTCGCCGAGGGGATCGCGCCCGCCGCCCGCGTCGTACTCGGCGACACGCCCTTTCAAGTCGGCACCGACCGAGAAGGCACGCGGCTGACCAGCAAGTACCACGACCCGGCACTCCTCGTCGCGGTCGAGCTCCGCGAAACTGCTGCGCAGGTCTGCGAGCATCTCGGGGGTGAGCGCGTTGAGCGCCGACTCTCGGTTGATCGTCACCTGGGCAACCGCTCCGGAACGCCTGACCTCGATCGGCTCGTGCATGTCGCTCCTCCTTCGACGGTCCTCGTCTGCAGCGCCCCTGCCTGCCTGGCCTACATCGGACTTCACCGCTGCCCCCCCACCGCCGACGCCGCCTTCGAGCCGCGCTCCCACTGCACGACGGCACCCGAGTGCACGAGCTCGCCGATCCGGGCGTCGTCGAGACCGAGCTCGCGCAGGATCTCGATCGTATGCTCGCCGACCAGCGGCGCGGCGCGCTCGGCGCGCGCCGGGTTCTCCGACAGCCGTACGGGCGTCGTGACGCCGGGCACCGGACCCACCTCTGGGTGCACGAGGCGCGGGAACCGCTCATCTGCCTTGATCGAGGGCTCGGCCAGGAGGTGGCGGTAGTCGTTGATCGGGGCGCACAGCACGTCCGCAGCCTCGAGCACTTCGAGCCACTCGGCGGTCGACCGCTCCTGGAACCTCTTTTCGAGCTCCGCCCTCATCTCCGTGCGGTGCTCCACACGCGCGACTCCTGTGGCGAAGCGCGGATCCTCCCCGAGCTCGGGGCACCCGAGGACCTCGAGCAGCGACTTCCAGCGGTCCGGCCAGTACGCGGCGACCATGATGTGGCCATCGGCGGTCGGGAACGCCTCGTTGGGCGCCGCGTACGGTGCGGCGCTCCCGTGCCGGCCCGGCGAGTCGCCGCTCGCCAGGAACATCGAGAGCGGCACAGTCTGGAACATCAGCATCGCGTCGAACAACGAGACCTCTACCCGCTGACCGCGGCCGGTGCGCTCGCGTGCGAACAACGCGAGGAGGATCCCCTGCACCGCCGCCATCGCGCCCATCGTGTCGGCGGCGGGCACGCCCACCTTGACGGGGCTGCCGTCGGGCTCGCCGGTGACGGACATGATCCCGCTCATCGCCTGCACGACGCCGTCCACCCCAGGCTTGTCACGCCACGGCCCGTCCTGGCCGAAGGCAGAGATCGAGCAGTAGACGACGCGCGGCGCGTTCGCAGCGAGCGCCGGGTAGCCGAGGCCCAGACGCTCGCACACGCCTGGGCGAAAGCTCTCGAGCACGACGTCCGAGCGACGGGCGAGCGCGCGCGCCACTGCCGCCCCCTCCGGGTCCTTCAAGTCGATCGCAATGGACCGCTTGTTCCGGTTCATGCCGAAGTAGGCAGCCGCCTCCCCCCCCACGAAGGGGGGTCCGAGGCCGCGCCCCCACTCTCCCCCGGGAGGGTCGACCTTCACGACATCGGCACCGTGGTCACCGAGAACCATGCCGGTGAGAGGTCCGGCTGCCCCCTGGGAGAGGTCGAGCACGCGAACCCCGTCAAGCACGCGCGCCCGCGACACCGGCACTCACCTCCTCGGCGCCCGGCGAGGCGAGCAGGTCGTGCATCATCGCCCAGCCGCGTCGGAAGGCGACGACGTTGAGCTCGCGAAACGCGCCAGGCGAGCGCGTCGACACCGCTGTCTCGACGAGCTCGGCGTCCAAGCGTGCGATCAGCCGCCCGAGTGCCCCGACCGCGAGCATGTTCGCCACGACCTTCGCGCGCAGCTCGTCGCGGGCGACCGACTCGAAGCCGAGCACGAGGACGCCAGGCGTGGCGGGGTCGACGACGACGCGGTCTCGGTCGACGACCGCGACCGTCGCGCCGGAAGCGAGCGAGGCCATCACGGCAGGCGTGCCCGTCGCGAACTTTCGCCATGCCTTGTCGTGCAAGGCCAGGAGGATCCCCGGAACGCCGCACTGGGGATTGGAGATCTCCTCATCGGAGATCACGACGTCGGCACGGCTCGCGCCGCCCCGTGCCTCGGGACCGTACTCCTGGGTGAGGGCGACCTCAAACCCGCCGGCGAGGCCCGCCTCGGCGAGCACCACCGCCGCCAGCGCGACGCCCTGGCCGCCCGAGCCCGTGCACCGCACGTCGACGCGCCAGCTCACGACCCGTCCTCCACGAGCCCCATCGCCTCTTCCAGCGTCTGGCGGCGGCTCTCGTGGAGCACGCCCATCTCCATCACCGGTCTCACCGGCCTGGCGGGCACCTCCTGCAGCGTCGGCCGCCCGGCGAGGTCGGCCTCGATCGCCACGTCCGCCCTCGCCTGGCTGAACAGAAGGTCGGCGCCGTTGCCGAGGCGGTTCGTGCGTCCGAAGTACTCGGTGCAGTCCGTCATCACCTCGACGAAGGAGAAGCCTTTGTGATCGAGGGCGCGAAGGAAGATCTCCTCGAAGTCGCGGGTGCGAAAGCTCTGTGCCCGGGCGACGAAGGTCCCTCCCGCTGCCTCGACCAGGCGCGCCGCATCGAAGGGCCGCTCGTGGTTGCCCATCGGGGAGGTCGAAGTGTACGCCCCGGGGATCGTGGTCGGCGCGAGCTGGCCGCCGGTCATCCCGTAGATCTCGTTGTTGAAGAGGACACAGGTGAGGTCGATGTTGCGTCGTGCCGCGTGGATCAGGTGGTTGCCCCCGATCGAAAGGCCGTCTCCGTCACCGGTGACGACGACGACCTCGAGGTCGGGCCGGGCGAGCTTGAGACCGGTCGCGAAGGTGAGGGGCCGGCCGTGCGTCGTGTGCAGCGTGCAGGCGTCCACGTAGCCCACGACCCGGCTCGAGCAGCCGATGCCCGCGACGAAGGCGACGTCGTCGAGCGTCTCGTAGGACCGAGCCAGGGCCCGCAGCATCGAATCGAGGACGATCCCGTGCCCGCAGCCCGGACACAGCATGTGCGGCATCATCCCGTAGCGCAGGAAGTGCTTCTCTGCGCTCGCTCCCTCCCACGCTCCGCCGCGCGCGCGAGCCGGCGCGTGGTCGGCTCGCGCTTCCAGGGCGACGGCACCGTCCTGAGAGACATCGGCAGGCGTTCTGCTCACAACATCGAGACCCATCAGACCGTCGCTCCCTTCGTCGACGCGAGGAGGACGTGGTCCACGAGCTCCTCTGCCGTGATGATGCTCCCGCCCGCCCTCAAGTACGGGGCGAGCTGAACGTGGCGGCCTGCGAGCCGCTCCACCTCGAAGGCCCACTGCCCCCGGTTCATCTCGGCCACGACGACGAGGTCAGCACGCCCGATCGCGTCGGCGAGCGCGTCCGCAGGGATCGGCCACAAAAGGCGCGTGCGCAGCAACCCGGCGGGCACACCCTCGGCGCGCAGCGCGTCGACCGCGGCTCGCGCCGTCCGGGCGACGATGCCGTAGGCGACGAGCACGATCTTCGCGTCCTCGAGACGGTAGGCCTCGGGCGCGACCGCGTCGACAGCGGCGTCGACCTTGCGTTCGAGACGCGCGAGCAGCCGCTCGACCTTCACGTGGTCCGAGGTGGGATACCCGCGTTCGTCGTGCATCAGCCCGGTCACGTGGAAGCGGTACCCGCGCCCGAAGTCGGGAACTCTCGCGACCCCCTTCTCGTCCGGCTCGTACGGAAGGAAGTCCGGCGAGAACGGCCCACGCGGCCCCGAGCGCAGGCCCAGCTCCTCCGAGGTCGGCTCGTGAAGCACCACCCCCTCGCGCATGTGGCCGATCACCTCGTCATAGAGCACGGCGACAGGCGTGCGGAGGGTCTCCGCCAGGCGGAACGCCTCGATCGTGAGGGTGTAGACCTCCTGGACGCTGCCCGGCGCGACCGCGACCGTCGCCCGGTCTCCGTGCGAGCCCCAGCGCGCCTGCATCACGTCGCCCTGGGCGGGCGAGGTGGGAAGTCCCGTGCTCGGACCGCCGCGCATCACGTCGACCACCACGCAGGGGATCTCCGCCAGCGACGCGTACCCAAGATGCTCCTGCATGAGCGTGAAGCCCGGCCCTGAGGTCGCCGTCATCGCTCGCCGGCCGCCGAGCGAAGCTCCGAGGACCGCGCCCATCGATGCGAGCTCGTCCTCCATCTGGATGAACACGCCGCCGCGCTTGGGCAGCTCGCGAGCGAGGAGCTCTGCGATCTCTGACGAGGGCGAGATCGGGTAGCCGCCGAAGAACGTGCACCCCGCCGCCAAGGCGGCACGGGCGCATGCCTCGTTACCTTGGATCAGCTGCCGCTCGGACACGGTCCTCCTCGTTTGCGAAAAGCCAGCCGGTGAGATCGCCGGCGGGCACCCAAAGGACGTCCATCGCGAGATCAGGACAGAGCAAGGCGCACAGCTGGCAGCCCGTGCACCGCTCGGGACGGGCGAAGACCGCGACGTCGAGCTCGTCGAGGACGAGGCACTTCTCCGGGCACATGGCCACGCAGATATCGCAGCCCTTGCACCAGCTCCGCTCGATGCGCACCACCGGCAGGAGGTGCTCCGCGACCCCGTCGCGGGAGCGCTTCGCTCCGTTGTGCGCAACAGGCGACGCGGAAGCGCTCGGCACGACCTCGGGCCCAGACTCCACCGTCCTCGCCGCCGTCCTCGCCGCGACCTCCGCCGCTCGCACCTCCGGGGCGAGGGCCCGCCCGCGCTCGAACGCTCTCAGGTTGCCGGTCAACGCCTTGCGGGGCACCCAGGCGTTGATCGACGCCTGCCACGCCTCGACCGGGAAGGGAAGCAGGACCGACAGCGCGCCGAGGAGCACCGTCTGGGCGACCGCCGGTACCGCCGCGGCGGCGTCGCCGGCGACGGCGAAGGTGTCGAGCGCGAGCACCCCGAACGGCACCTCGCCAAGTGCCGGGTACTTGAGCGACTGATCACGATGATCGAGCATCGCCGCGGGCGGGATCCTGCGCTCCGTGCTCACGAGCGCGACGCCGTTCGGCTTGAGGTAGGAGAGGGAGCGCAAGCCCTCTTCCCATTCGAACGCGACGATCCAGTCAGCAGAGCCTGGCTCCACCATCACCGAGTGGACCTCGGGCCCGAAGCGCACATGGCTCACGACCGTGCCGCCACGCTGGGACATACCGTGGACCTCGGACTTCTTCACGTCGTACCCGGCGTCGAGGAGCACCTGAGAGACGAGGTTGCTGGCCAGGATCACGCCCTGGCCGCCGACGCCGACCACGACGAGGTTGCCCGCCTCGAGCCTTGCTGGCGGCGTGCGCGCCGGCACCTTGCCATTCGACCCGTTGACCCGGCTCACCGAGCCGACCCTGTCTCTGCAGGAGCGGCAGCGAGGCTGAGCACCTTCCCGTCGCCCACCTTCGCGTCACCCGCCTTCGCATCGCCCGCCTTCGCATCGCGCACCGACACGATCGCACGGGAGGGGCACAGCTGCGCGCAGATCGTGCATCCGGAGCAGACTGCTGGGTCGATCTTCACTCCCGGGGGCGTCGACATGGTCGCCAAGTCCCAGGAGATCGCCGGACAACCGACCTTCATGCACGCCTGGCAGCCGTCGCACCGATCGCTCAGGACGGTGTAGACGGGACCCCGGCTCTTCACGGGCGACTCCACGCACACCCTGCTCGTCACGACGACGGAGACCCCCCTGTGGGCGATCGCCGCGCGCAGCGCCCGACGGGTCGCCGCGACGTCGTAGGGATCGACGACCACCACCGACGTGACGCCGGCGGCGCGGCAGATCGCCGCGATGTCGGCAGCGGGCGCCGCGCGGCCGCGGATGTCGTACGCGATCCCCGGATGCGGCTGGCCCCCGGTCATCGCCGTCGTCCCGTTGTCGAGGATCAGCACGACCATGTTCGCTTGTCGGTGGATGGCATCGAGCAGCGGGGGGATGCCCCCGTGGAGGAAGGTCGAGTCACCGATCGT
The DNA here is from genome assembly GCA_021828005.1 of Actinomycetes bacterium. Lineage (GTDB taxonomy): Bacteria > Actinomycetota > Acidimicrobiia > Acidimicrobiales > RAAP-2 > JAJYVT01. The sequence continues at coordinate 77,086 of JAKATJ010000001.1, forward strand.
CGCGACGATCGGCTGTTTCGAGAGCCCCGAGACCGCAAGCCCCGTCGCGATGCCGATGCTCGACCCCATTGCGAGGCAGGTGTCCATCGAGGAGAGCGGCGGTGCGGCGGCGAGGGTGTAGCAGCCGATATCGCCAGAGACGATCGCGTCGAGCTCGCCCAGCGCGAGGTACGGGGTCGAGTGCGGGCAGCCGGGACACAGCACCGGGGGTCTGTTCCCGATGCCCGGCACCGGCGGGCGGGCGCTCGGACCATCGCCCGCAGGCAACGCGCCGGCCTCGACGAAGCCCTTGCGCACGACGGCGGCCGAGAGCTCGCCGACACGGGGAAACCAGCGCTTCCCCTCGACGGCGATGCCGATGCGGCGAATCTCCTCCTCCAGATAGGGCTCGAGCTCTTCGACCACGAGAAGCCGCTCGACCTTGGCCGCGAAGCGCCGGATCCGCTCGACCGGAACCGGGAACTCGATCCCGAGCTTGAGGACGCTCGCCTCGGGCAGCACCTCGCGCACGTGGTGGTACGAGATCCCCGCGGTGACGACGCCGAGGGCGGGCGAGCGCAGCTCCTCGACCGTGAGCGGGTGCTCCTCGACAAAGGCCTGGAGCGCCTCGAGACGTTCGAGGTGGACGACGTGACGCTCGCGGGCGAAGGCGGGCAGCATGACGTACTTCGCCGGGTTACGCGTGAACGACGGCTCCACGGCACGTACGACCCGCGCTCCGGCCTCCACTTTCGATCGGGCGTGCGAGGTGCGGGTCGTGGTGCGCAGGAGACAGGGGACGTCGAAGCGTTCGCTCACCTCGAACGCGACCTGAACGAAGTCGTAGACCTCCTGGCTGTCAGCAGGTTCGAAGACCGGAATGCCGGCGAAGCGGCCGAGGTAGCGGTTGTCCTGCTCGTTCTGGGAGCTGTGCATTCCCGGGTCGTCGGCGGTCATGATGACGAGACCGCCTTTCACGCCGATGAACGCGCTCGTCATAAGGCTGTCCATCGCCACGTTCACGCCGACGTGCTTCATCGTCACGAGCACCCGCTTGCCGGCGAGGGCGGCACCGATACCGACGTCGAGGGCCACCTTCTCGTTCGTCGACCAGTTGGCGTCGACCTCGCCCGCCTCGGAGATCCGGACGAGGTGCTCGAGCACCTCGGTGCTCGGCGTCCCCGGGTAGCCGGTCGCCACCTCGACCCCGGCGTGGTACGCACCGAGGGCGAGAGCTTCGTTGCCTGAGAGCAGGGCGAGCCTCGTCGTCTCGGCCATCTCAGCCGGCCTTCTTCACGCGCCGGCGCCCTGCGGCCCGGGCGATCCTGGTCGCCTCGGCATCACTCAGCACGTGGGAGGAGCACTTCGCGGCCTCGAGGATGGCCGTCGTCCGCTCGGTCGTCGGATCGAAACCGTGCGTCCGCAGCCAGTAGACGACGTTCGACTTCCCGCTCATCGGACCGATCGAGATCTCCTGGCTGCGCCCGACGAGCGAGGCGGGAACCGCGCTGTAGACGCGGTCCGCCAGCCACGCGTCGCCCTTCTCGTACGCCTTGGCGACTGCGGCCGCGTGAACCCCAGTGCTCGTCGCAAAGGCGTCCTGGCCCACCACCGGGTAGTTCCTCGGGATCGGCACGCCGGTCATCTCGCTCGCGACCTGGCAGTAGGCGGGAAGCCCGAGGAGGTCGAGCTCCTTCCATCCGAGCAGGGCGATGTTCACGAGCACGAGGTCCAGCGCGGTGTTGCCAACCCGCTCGCCGATGCCGAGCGCGCAGCCATGGACCCGCCGCGCTCCGGCGGACAGCGCCGCAAGGGCGTTCACGACGTCCAGCCCGCGATCACGGTGACCGTGCCAGTCGACGAGGGCCTCTCCGAATCCGTGCGCGGCGAGCTCGCCAGTGAGGAACGGCACAATCTGCTGCACGCCGCCCGGCGTCGCCTGGCCGACGGTGTCGGAAATGCAGAAGCGGGTCGCGCCGGCGCCTGCAGCAGCGAGGTACATCGTTGCGATGTCCTTCTGGCGCGCCCGGGTGGTGTCTTCCGTGACGAACATCACCTCGAGCCCAGCGCGCACGGCGTAGGAGATCGCGTCCTCGATCGTCTGGACGAGCCTCGGGACGTCCCAGCCTTCCACCCACTGGCGGATCGGGCTCGACCCGATGAAGAGCGCAGCGTCGATGCGAACGCCGGCGCGCTGCTGCGCCTCGGCGATGGCGTCGATGTCCTTCACGTGGGTCCGCCCCGCGCAGTTCGGCCTGATGGGAAGGCGCTCATCGGCGATCGTCCGGGCGAGCCCGACGACGTGCTCGAACGACTGCTCGCTCGCTCCCGCATAGCCGATGTCGGCGGCATCGACGCCGATTTGAGGGAGCGTGCGGAGGAACGCCTGCTTCTGGACGAGGGAAGGCTGCCGCACCGAGGGGCATTGGAGCCCGTCGCGCAGCGTCTCGTCGTTGAGCTCGATGGCCGCCGGCACGTCGAGTGAGAACGAGCAGGGCAGCTGACCGTTCCAGTCGTAGATGAGGTCGGATGGCCCCGAGGCCACCGCAGCAGGGGACGGTGGTCGAGCCGACCGTGCCCCGGTGCTCTTCGAACCGGTCATCCCCTTCTCGTCACGCCCCACAGGGTCACCTCCCCACCTGCCCGTAGGCTTCGAGCGCTGCACAGTCGCTGCCCGCGTCACCACGTCCTCGTCACCCTCCCTGGCTCTCCGTACCCGGTGGCCGGCATGCACGCCCGCACCCCGTATGCCTGGCCGACCAGATCCAGACGAGTCTGTCGATCTACGTATAGCGCGTGGGTTCATGTTATGCCTGGACTGTCCGGTCAGTCAAGTAAGCGGCCCTTCGGC
>JAKATJ010000001.1:80015-84564 GCA_021828005.1 Actinomycetes bacterium
TGCCCGGGTCTTGCCCGGTTACCGGGTCTTGCCCGGGTCACCGCCTCCCGGCGGCGAGCGCCGCGAGCAGCGGCTCGATACCACCGAGGCGCAGCACGTCGAGCATCGGCTCGGGGATACGGTCAGCTCGCAGCACCGTCCGACCTTCCCCGACGACCACCTCGCCCGCCTCGACGTCCACCTCCACGATCTCCTGATCGCGTACGGCCGTGCTCACGCCGGGGCAGCTCAGCGCGGGAAGGCCGAGCGCGATCGCGTTGCGTGCGAAGATCCGCGCAAGGGAGTCGGCCAGCACGACTGCGACGCCGAGATCCTTCAGGTGCTGGGGCGCCGACTCCCGGCTCGACCCGCAACCGAAGTTCGCCGCGGCAACGACGATGTCGCCCGGACGCACCTGCGAGGCGAACTCCGGGCGCGCCGGTTCGAGGACGTGGCGGAGCCGGACCTCCGGCGGATCGTGCACGTACTGGCCCGGCGAGAGCATGTCCGTACTGATATCGGGCCCGAAGAGCCAGGCCCTGCCGCAGAAGCGGATCCCCCCGCCGGACGATCCCGTCACGTCGCCACCTCCTCCGCCTCGGTGGGTACTGCGAGCTCGCGGGGATCGGCGATCGCGCCGGCGAGCGCCGACGCGGCAGCGGTGGCCGGAGATCCGAGGTAGATCTCGCCCTCCGGACTTCCCATACGGCCTCGGAAATTCCGGTTGTGGGTCCCGAGGCACCGCTCGCCGGCGGCGAGCAGCCCGAGGTGGCCTCCGAAGCACGGACCACAGCCGGGCCCCTCCACGATCGCCCCGGCTGCCGACAGATCGGCGAGGATGCCCTCTCCGGCGGCTTGCTCGTACACCCTCGACGAAGCAGGCGTGACGATCATGCGCACTCGGGGAGCGATCTTCTGGCCACGCAGGATCGCGGCCGCAATACGGAGGTCCTCGAGCCTGCCGTTCGTGCACGAGCCGAGGAAGACCTGGTCGAGACGGAGCCCAGCGACCTCGCCCACGTCGACGACGTTCTCCACGTGGTGGGGCACGGCGACCTGGGGCGAGAGCGCGCCGAGGTCGACGGTGTGGGTCGCGACGTAGCGGGCACCGGAGCGCATCGTCGGGGCTCCATCGGCCGGGAACAGCGAGAACTTCGCGCCCATCTCGACGCCCATGTTCGCGATCGTCATCCGCTCGGAGAGCGACAGCGTGTCGGTGCCGGCTCCCCCGTGCTCCACCGATCGGTACTGCGCCTCGGCAGATCCGACCTCCCGCATGAGGTACAGGACGAGGTCCTTCGCCGTGACCATGTAGGCGAGCCGACCCTCGAGCACGACGAGCACGGTCTCGGGAACCTTGAACCAGAGCCTGCCCGTCGCGAGCGCGTACGCCATCTCCGAGCTGCCGATCCCGCAGCCCGCCGCGCCGACCGCCCCATAGGTGGTCGTGTGGGAATCGGTGCCGACAACGAGCTCGCCCGGCCGGACCCGACCCTCTTCGACCATCACCTGGTGGCAGATGCCACGGCCGATCTCGAAGAAGGCGTCGATCTCGTAGCGTCGCAGCAGGCGGCGCGCCTTCGCCTGGTGCTCCGCGGCCGCGACCGACGGAGCCGGGACCATATGATCGAACACGACGGTGGCGCGGCTCGGGTCGTGCAGCCGCTCGATCCCCGTGCGCTCGAGCATCTCGAGCACGTCCGCTGCGAAGATGTCGTGCATCATCATGGCGCCGATCTCGGCGACGACGTACTCGCCCGGCTCGGTGCGTGCCACGCCGGCGGCTCGGGCAAGGGCGGCCTCGGCAGCCGTCATCGCCTCGGCCGGTGGCCCGAAGACATCGGCGCCGGGCTCATCCCTCACCTTCGCCGACATCCCTTCCTCCTCACTCGTCGGTCGGTGGGCACCAGCCAGCAAGATGGCCGGCACCGGCCGGCCGGCGACCGAACCCGCTCGAGCCACCCGGCATGTGCCAGTGAAGGATACGCCCCATTGCGCGCTCGCGGACCCCGCGTCTACGCGCCGGCGGCAGGCGCGTTCCCGCGCGACTCGTCCTCGGGAGACAATGGCACCGCGCACGGCGGCCTGCCAGCGCTCAGGAGGTAGGCGAGGACCGCGTCGGTGCAGGCACGCTTGTACCACCCGTGCCGCTCTCGCCAGTCGTCCTCCTGCAGCCACTGGAAGTGCATCCCCTCGACGATCGCCCTCACCGCGACCGCGGCCTCATCCACGTCGTGGACCCGGAACGTTCCCGCTTCGACGCCACTGCGGATCACCTCGGCGTAGACCCGGTTGACCGTCGCGCGGAAGGCGGCACTGATCTGCCCGAAGCCGCTCACGCGCGCCGCGTGGTCGATCAGGTCGAGGTAGGTGAGGTAGAAGCGCCGGCTCTGATCGGGACCGAGGAAGATCGTCTCGATCATGGTCTGCACGACCTCGATCGGCGTCGCGACATTCTTGACTGCATGGCGGATCCGCTCGCCGATCTCCTCGAGCACCCAGGACATCGCGACACCCACGAGCTGCTCTTTCGTCTTGAAGTAATACAAGACGATGCCCTTGCTCACCCCGGCAGCAGTGGCAATCTCGTGGATCGGCACCCGCTCCACGCCGCGGTCCGCGAAGAGCCGGTACGCGGTGCGGACGATGTGGATCTGGCGCTCCGGCAGACCGCCTGCGACGTACGCCAGACCGACGCCCGAGTCGGGTGTCACAGTCACCACTGGGCCAGGTTAGTGTGCGTCGCGCGCCGCCCCTGACGAGGCAAACCGGGCTTGGCGCACACTTTCCTATCTCGGTTCCCCGTCGGCGCAGTGCCCCGTCCACTCCCAACAGAGCTCGGCAAAGGCACTGCGCCGACGACTGACTCGAACGGCTACCTGGCTCGGTGAATACCGATCCTCGTGAACTTCGTCGGCACGAGCGTGCCGTGCACGTCACGCGTGATGGCGACCTGTGTTGCCGTGAGGCCGGAGTGATCGGTCGCGCTGAAATGGTACGTGCCGTCACCGGTCGTGATCGTCATCGTGGAGAGCGCCTTCGCGATGCCGGACGGAGTGGCGCCGCGCTCTCGAATCGCCTTGGCGAACATCGCCACCGCGCCGCCCGCATCGAAGGCGAACTCCGGCGGGTAGTAGTGATTGTTCTTCTTGAACGTGCCGGCGAACGAGGTGATGACCGACCGACCGGGATAGCTGCTCGGAAGGTACGGTCCGATCCCGCCGATCGAGCTGGCGATGATGACGCCGTTCCCGGCGGAGCCAACGGGCTGGGTGTAGAGGTACGAGGCCTCAGCGTGGCTGAAGAGCAACGGGATCTTGAGCCCCATCGCCCGGAACTGCTTGGTCAGGGTGACTTCCGCCGGCCCCGAGCCCCAGACCATCAGACCTTGCGCCTTGGACGCCTTCACCTTGGTCAGGATCGTCGTGAAGTCCGTAGCTGTGAGCGTGAACTCGCCGTCGTAGATGAACTTGACGCCGTACTTCGGCGCCATGGCCTTCATGTTGTTCCACCCAGCCGTTGGGAACGCCGATGTGTCACGCGCGACGGCCATCGTCTTCAGACCCTTGTACTTCATGTACGCGAGGAGCTGCTCAGCCACGATCTTGGTCGTCGGTGGCGTCATGTAGACGTAGTACCTGGGGGGTGTGGCGAGGCTGTCCGCCGCGGCCGTGTCGATCGTGGGGATCTTCGCCCGGCCGGCGTAGGGCTCGGTCGCCTCCGCCGACGAGGAGAACACCGGGCCGACAATCCCCACAACGCCGTCGGACACCAGCGTCTGGTAATCGATCACCGCCTGGGTGGGGTCGGTCTTGTCGTCCTCGACGATCAGGTCGATCTTGCGGCCATCGATACCGCCGGCGGCATTGATGGCGTTGACCTCCTGCTCCGCACCGAGTTTGTCGTTCGTGCCGAGCGGGGTGTAAGGCCCGGACAGAGACGTGATCATTCCGATCTTGATCGGGCCGCCCGCCGCCGCGGCGTTCTGCGACAAGGGCCCCGTCGCCGCGACCACCGTCGCCACGACCGGCAGCACCGTCGCCACGACGAGCGACTTGCGGATCCTACGGCCGAACTCTTTGCCGGCGCGCACGTGCCTCGTTGACCTTGCTGCTGATGTCATACCGGGAACCCCCCCGCTTCCTCTCTGCCCTTGGCCGAAGCAAACATTACAAAAAAAATTATACTGCTATTGTCAACTTTTCCAGCTGACGTTTACCATTGTCGCCTACGTAGAGCAGGATGTCAAGGACGCGCAGGCGGACCTCCGGGAGTGGACCCGCCAAACGAGTGTCTGCAGGCGGCGTGCTGCTCGGTGGTCTACCGCCTGGCACTCGTCGAGCACCCGTGCCGCGCTCGACTGGAAGACGAGGTTGAACGGGACTGCGTCGAAGCCGGCCTGGCGTGCGCGGGCCGCGACGATGTCGAAGAGCGGGGACGTGTCGTCGGTGGCATCACCAAGAACGAGCTCGATCACTTCCCGATGGTCGCACCCAAGCTCCCGGCTCGAACGGCGCGAGCGGGCGCCGCACGAGAGCCGTCCGTCTCGAGACCTGCAACGAAGTGGACG
>JAKATJ010000179.1 GCA_021828005.1 Actinomycetes bacterium
CTTCGGCCTCGATCGTCGGCACGGTGACCGCGGAGAGCAAGTAGGACCACCCGAGGAGCATCCCGGCGTAGCCGCCGTGGGTGAGCTGCGGGTACCTCGACAGCGCTCCGGTCCGCGGGAGCATCGCCGAGATCTCCATGTAGGTGAACGCGATGAACAGCACGCAGACGCCGCCGATCAGCCACGAGAACAGCGACGCGGGTCCGGCCACGCTATCGGCGCTGAGCACTGCGAAGAGCCATCCGGACCCGATGATCGCCCCGAGCGACAGGGCCGTCAGCTGCGTCAGGCCCATCGTCTTCCTGAGCTGCAGGTCCGTCCTCTCGTAGCTGGCGAACCCGCTCCCCGAACCGCCCCCGGGGCTCTCTTGCACTGGCTCTGCGACTGCCATTGGCCTACCCCCCGTCACCTCGCCGCTTGCGATGACGACACGCAAAGCTCCACCGCTACAGACACTCTGCCAGCCAGCAACGACGCAAGCAAGGATCAGGGTCGGCGCCCCGTTCCCGTCCTTATCGAGCGCTCGTTTGGCGGCGGGCGCGCGCGACGCGTGCGGCACGTGGGCGCCGGAGGGCTTCGGACGCGGGCGGCGTCAATCCGTTCGTGGGGCTGCGCTGTGGCCGATCGAAGAGACCCGGTCGCTCGCCACCGGAGCTCCTCCACCGTTTGTCGACCTTTTACGAGCCCCGGCCTGCGCGGTGAGCTGCGCGCGTGCCGACGCGGCCCTCGCCATCTCCGACTTGCCGAGCGCTTCGAGCGACGGGCACATGTAGCCCACCCCTGCCACGATCACACCGACCAGCATCACCAACATGCCGAGAAGCCGCGTCGTCTGGAAGCTCGCGAGCACTCCGCCGACGAGGCCCACGCCCACGCCGCCCGCGCCCAGGACCGCACCGATCCGGCCCATCCTGGTCGCCGCCGTCGAGAGGACGAGGACGCAGAGCGCGCCGATCCCGAGCACGATGCCCACCGCCCCGTGGGCTGCGTAGACCCACGTTCCGCGTACGGGGAGGAGGGCGGCCGACCGCCGGAACGGGACGGAGACGATGACGACGACGCCGAGCACGAGCTCGAGCGCCACGAGCAGTCCCATCGTGCTCCAGATGCGCCGCACCGCAGCCTCCGAAAGGTGGAGCGGCGCCAGCTCACGCTCCGCGGCGGCGTCCGCCGCCGGCATCGGTGTGCCCGAGGGCGCGGCGAGGCGAACGGACACGTTGTAGGTCGCGAGCACGACCAACAGGTGCATCACCGCGAGCGTGGCGACGCCCTCCGCCGTCGCTCCCTGCACGAGGATCCAGACGTCGGGGATCCACAACACGAAGGTCACCACCACGGCCAGCCGCAGGAAGAGCCAGCGCGCCGCAGAGCTCAGCCGGACGACCGCAGCCCACCCCGCCGCTCCGGTGAGGGAGCCCGCGACCGTGAGCGTTCCGTAATCGGCGAAGCGGAAATGCGAGAAGTGGCGGGTGGCCGGGAACTCGGCCTTCGCGACGTGCACGGCGACCATGTCCAAGGCGAGCGACAGCGCCACCGACAACGCCGCGGCGAGCACCCATCGGGCGTTCGAGGGAGGCGTGCGCCCTCGAAGGTCCAGGCGGGCACGGCGGCGCGCCCGCTCCATCCATGCAGGCTCCTCTCGGGGCTCTCCTCCGGCAGCGCGTCCCTGCCCTCCGGCCGCGCGTCCCGGCCCTCCGGCCGCGCGTCCCGACTGCCGGTCCAGCCGCCTCGCGCGACCGGTCTCGGGGTCGCCGAAGGGAGCCATCCCCTCATTGCACCACGGGCGGTCGCCGGCGGCTACGCGGGGCGGATCCTGGACTCCACCGCGGCTCGAGCGGCGCCCTCCGACGTGGAAACCACCCTCTGCGCCCGGCGACACGCATACTTTCCGGGGATGACCAGCGCCACGACCTGGCCGCCGGCACGCCCGGCCCACAGAGGTCCGGGTCGGTGACGGTCGCCTTCGCGCTCTCCGGAGGTGGCAACCTCGGCCCCATGCAGGCGGGGGCGGTCGTCGCCCTCCTCGAGGCCGGCGTGGAGGCCGACTTGCTCGTCGGCACGTCTGTCGGCGCGCTCAACGCCGCGTTCCTTGCCTCCCGCCCCGGCGTCGCCGGCGCGCAGCAGCTCGTGACTGCATGGAGCGAGCTGAGGCGGCGCGACGTGGTGAAGCTGAGCCCGCTCCGGGCGATCGCGGGGTTCCTCGGCGTACGCGACCATCTCGTCTCCCCCGATCGGCTCCGGTCGCTCATCCGCAGTTGGGTCCAGTTCTCACGGATCGAGGATGCCCCCGTCCGCCTCGCCATCACGGCCACGGACGCCTTGTCTGGGGAGGCGGTGACGCTGGTCGAAGGAGACGTGGTGGAGTCGCTCGTCGCCAGCTCGGCGATCCCCGGTCTCTTCCCTCCGGTCCCCTTGCGCGGACGCTGGCTCGTCGACGGGAGCCTTTCGGCGAACCACCCTGTGCGTCAGGCGCAGGCCCTCGGGGCGAACGACGTCTACGTGCTCGCCACGGCCACGGCACGCCGCCGGCGACCGCCGCGCGGCGCGGTCGCCGTGGCGATGAACTCCGTGTCGCTCGTCACGACTCGAGTCGCCCGACAAGAGTCCGAGGACGCCGCCCGTCGGGCAGCGGCAGGCGGCGGCAGGGTCTTCGTCGTCCCCCCGGCTGAGCCCGATCCACCAGGCACCTTCGACTATCGCCACGGCGCCCGCCTCGCCGGGCTCGCGTACGAACGAGCGAGAGCGTGGCTCGAAGCCGGGCCGGCTCCGCTCACACCCTCGACGTCCGCAACAGCCGGCCCGTCGGCGGGTGACCCGGTCACGAACAAGCCCTGACTGCGCGGGGGCCGCTACCTTGCTCCCCGATCGCTCCCAGCCGACTGCTCCCGGACACCGGCGTCGTCTCCGGCCGCCTCGATGGCCTCGGCCGCCTCGATCGCGGACTGAAGCTGCGCCATCAGCGCTCGGCCCGACCCGAGATCGAGCTCGAGGGCGACGCGGGCGTCGACACCGAGGTCGTAGTTGGTGAAGTCCAGCAAGAGCGCGTGCTCTGTGCCGGAGTGGGTCGCGTGGTCGTAGCCGACCGTCGCCCGGGTGACCGGGAACCAGCCGGTCGACCCCTTGCCGGAACCGGTGACGGCG
>JAKATJ010000046.1 GCA_021828005.1 Actinomycetes bacterium
TCCATCTCCACCGTGCCGGTCACTCGGTCCCGTCCGGGACGCACCATCGCAGCACGCAACCGGTGCAGCATTTCCCACGAACGCCTGGGGCCAGCGCAGCCAGTCGAGTACCAGGCAGTCGCTGTCGCTATCGAACCACGACTGGAGCTCGCCCGCCGAGCGTGGGTTCAGCCCGGCCTGGGGCGGTTGGCCGTACCAGCAACCCTGCTTCAGCAAGTGGGCTCAGATGGATAGCCTTTTGCACCAGACTGGACGCGCTCTCTCCACCCGCGACCGCGGCAACGCCCGAGGCTTCGCACCTGCAGACGCCAGCTCGGCGGATGGGGCCGGCACGGCTCCACCACGGGGCACGTTCCCGATCCTCGGCCCTGGGCTCCGGGGGGTCGCCTATTCTGGATCGTTCCCGAGCACCAAGGAGACTGCACCAATGAGCACACTGCGGCCCGAATCCATCTCCGGGCGCCCCGGCGCACTGCAGTGGAAGGTGGCCGATCTCTCGCTCGCGGAGTTCGGGCGCCGAGAGATCGAGCTCGCCGAGCACGAGATGCCCGGGCTGATGGCGATGCGTGAGGAGTTCGGCAGGTCCAAGCCCCTGATGGGCGCGCGCATCACCGGGTCGCTCCACATGACCATCCAGACTGCGGTACTCATCGAGACCCTGGTCGCGCTCGGCGCACGAGTGCGGTGGGCCAGCTGCAACATCTTCTCGACGCAGGACCACGCAGCAGCTGCGGTCGTAGTCGGGCCGGAAGGCAGCGCGGCGAACCCGGTGGGGGTGCCCGTGTTCGCGTGGAAGGGCGAATCGCTCGAGGAGTACTGGTGGTGCACCGAGCAGGCGCTGCGGTGGCCGGATGACGGTGGGCCGACCATGATCCTCGACGACGGGGGCGACGCCACGCTCCTCGTCCATCTCGCCGTCGAGACGGAGAAGGCCGGAGTCGCACCCGACCCAGCGTCGGCCGACTCCGAGGAGATGCGCGTCGTCTTCCAGGTGCTCGCAAGAAGCCTCGCGGAGGATCCTCACCGCTGGACCTCGATCGCCAACGGCATCAAGGGCGCGACCGAGGAGACGACGACCGGGGTGCATCGCCTCTACGAGCGGCAGCGGAACGGCACGCTGCTCTTCCCTGCGATCAACGTGAACGACTCGGTCACGAAGTCCAAGTTCGACAACAAGTACGGGTGCCGACACTCGCTGATCGACGGCATCAACCGCGCGACCGACGTCCTCATCGGCGGGAAGCTGGCCGTCATCTGCGGGTACGGCGACGTGGGCAAGGGATGCGCGGAGTCGTTGCGGGGACAAGGGGCGCGGGTGGTCGTCACCGAGATCGATCCGATCTGCGCGCTCCAGGCAGCGATGGAGGGCTTCGAGGTTGTCCGGCTAGAAGACGTCGTCGAGGTGGCGGACATCTTCGTGACCGCGACGGGGAACCGCGACATCATCACCGCAGCACATCTCGCGCGTATGAAGCATCAGGCGATCGTCGGCAACATCGGCCACTTCGACAACGAGATCGACATGGCAGGTCTCGCGGCGATCCCCGGCGTCGAGAGGGTCCCGATCAAGCCGCAGGTCGACAAGTGGGTCTTTGCCGACGGCCACGCGATCATCCTCTTGTCCGAGGGCCGGCTGCTCAACCTCGGGAACGCGACGGGCCACCCGAGCTTCGTGATGTCGTGCTCCTTCACGAACCAGACCATCGCGCAGCTCGAGCTCTACACCAGGGCCGATTCCTACAGCACGAAAGTCCACGTCCTCCCCAAGCATCTCGACGAAAAGGTGGCACGGCTGCATCTCGAAGCCCTGGGAGTCCGCCTCAGCGAGCTCTCCGCCGAGCAGGCGGCATACATCGGCGTCCCGATCGAGGGGCCGTACAAGCCGGACAGCTACCGATACTGATCGCCGCGGCACGGACCGAGTGCGCAGGTCAGGGCGCCTTCGAGATCACGCTGAGCGCGCGCTCGATCCCCTCGTCGTCGACGTCGTGGTGGGTGACGAGCCGAATTACCCCCGGATCGATCATGTCCGCGCGCACCCCGTGATTCGCCAGGTGCGAGATCACCGCCTGGGCGTCCGGCGGCGAGAACACCACGATGTTCGTGGCGGTGCGCTCCGGGTCCGCCCCGCTTCCTGGCCAGCGATCGGCCACCCCCTGCGCGAGTCTCCGGGCGCGCACGTGGTCCTCGGCGAGCCGGTCCACCATGGTGCGCAACGCCACGATCCCTGCTGCTGCAACGATGCCCGCCTGGCGCATCGCGCCGCCGAGGCGCTTCCGCTCCACCCGCCCCTCGTCGATGACGGCAGCCGGACCGGCGAGCAACGAGCCGACCGGCGCGCAGAGGCCTTTCGAGAGGCAGCTCATCACCGTCGTGGTCCGCGACGCCATCTCAACCGCAGGCGTGCCCGTTGCGACCTCGGCGTTGAACAGCCTGGCCCCGTCCATGTGGACGGGTACGTCGCCGGCCGCCGCCATCAGCTCGTCGAGCTGGCCGAGCGTCCAGGGGACCCCGCCCGCGGCCATGTGGGTGTTCTCGATGCAGACGAGCGACACGCGCGGTTGATGGAACTCGGCCAACGAGACGGCGTACGCGACGTCCGACGCCTGGACGAGCCCGAGGCTGTCCGGAACGAGGTGGAACTGCACGCCCGCGTTGCGCGCGGCCGCGCCTGCCTCGAAGGCGACGACGTGCTCTCTCCGGCCCGCGACGACCGCGGTGCCGGGTCCAGCGAGCACCCTCACCGCGATCTGGTTCGCCATGGTCCCGGAGGGCACGAACACCGCTGCCTCCTTGCCGACACGGGCTGCGTAGATCGCCTCGAGCTCGGCAACCGTGGGGTCCTCGCCGAACCCGTCGTCGCCGACCTCGGCGACGGCCATCGCCTTTCGCATCTCGACCGTCGGGCGCGTGACCGTGTCGCTCCGGAGGTCGACGATGCCGGACGAGGAGGCTCGGGCCACCGCAGGATCGTACCGTCGCAGGAATTGGCCCCTGGTGGTCGCCGGTAGTCTGCATCGGTGCCGGAGAGCTCTCACGCGACCCCTCTCAGTGACGTCGAAGCGGAGATCGCGACGGCGACGCAGCAGGGCGTCGTCGGGCTGCTCGGCGTCGAGACGGTGGCACTCGAGCCGGAACGGGTCGAGATCCGGCTCGCCGTGGACGGACGCGTCCACCAGCCCCACGGTGTTCTCCACGGTGGCGTGTCCGCCCTGCTCGCTGAGACCGCTGCGAGCCTCGGCGGGACCCTCGCCGCTCCGCCCGGGCACTCCGTCGTCGGGATCGAGTTGAACGCGAACCATCTTCGCCCGATGCGCGATGGCGTCCTGACGGCGGTCGCCACCCCCTTGCGTGTCGGGCGGACGGTGCAGGTCTGGGAGATCTCGCTCACCGACGAGTCGGGGCGCGAGATCTGCCGCTCCCGGTGCACCTTGGCCGTGGTGAAGCGGACGTCGCACCGGCCCCCTTCGGAGGGGAGGACCTCCAGCTGACCGGGTCCGGTCATGCCGTCGCAGCCTTCTCGAGTTGGTCGTACCTCCGGTCGTACCTGAGGAGGGGATCGCCGTGCCAAATGGTCGTATCACTGGTAGCACCTCAGGGGAAGACGTGCGTGAGCAGCGCTGACTCGCTAGCATTCGCCGGGTGCTCGCCTCGCCCCTCCTCGCCAAGGGCACGCTTGGTCTGCTTCTCCCTCCGATGCTCCCGATCGCCACTCCCGGTAATACCTTAGGTAGGAGCGACGATCCCACTATCGGTAGTACCCAATGGCTGGCGACCCTGGCGTCAGCGGCCGAAGATGCCGGCGCGGCCGGGGTGTGGGCGACGGACCACCTCTTCTGGAGAGCTCCGGCAGGCGAGTGCGTGACCACGATCGCAGTCGCGGCGGCCGCCACCCGGACGACCGTCGTCGGGACGTGCGTGCTCCAGCTCCCGCTGCGTGCGCCGGCCGCCGTGGCCAAGCAGGCCACCGCCTTGCAGCTTTTGAGTGGCGGTCGATTCGTGCTGGGCGTGGGGGTCGGGAGTCACCCGAGGGAGTACGAGCTGGCTGGGGCTCCCTTTCACACGAGGGGGAAGGCCCTCGACGCAGGCATCGAGGCGCTGCACGACGCCTGGGCCACGTCAGAACGTCACTCCGACTACCGCCTCGACCCAGCCGCGCCGGTGCCGCTGTGGGTCGGAGGGTCGAGCCGGGCCGCCATCCGACGGGCGGCGGCGTCGGGAGACGGATGGGTGCCCGTGTTCGTCAGCCACGACGAGTTGGCCGTCTCCATCGGGGAGCTGGAGAAGGCGACGGTGGCCGCCGGGCGGAGCGTCGACGCCGTCTTCCCGGCGGTCGTCATGGTCGCCACCGTCGGTGACGACCCGGCGAAGGCCGCGGTGGCAGGCACCCGGTGGCTCTCTGCGCTCTACGGGATCCCGGCCAAGGCGTTCGGGCGCCACCTCGTCGCCGGCCCTGCCGAGCACTGCGCGCTCGCGGCGGCGCGCTACGTGCGCGCGGGAGCCGCGCACGTGATCGTGTTCGTGGCCGCCGACGACGTGCTGGATCAATTCCGAGCACTCGCCGCCGCGTACGACCGCCTCGCGGTCCCCGGCGACTCCCCCGCGAGCGTCCAGGACATGGCGGGAGTCGGAACGTGAGCCCAGGATCCGAGCACGTCGCGATCCTCGGGACGGGAATGACCGACATGAGCCGACGCGACCTCTCCCCGGAGGCGATGGCCCGCCATGCGGTCCACGAAGCCCTCGCTGACGCCAGGGTCGAGCCGGACCAGCTCGGCCTCGTCGTCGCGAGCAACGCCATGGGCGGGCGTCTTTGCGACCAGGGGTGCATCCGCGGGCAGTCGTGGCTGCGCAAGGCCGGCCTCGGCAACGTCCCGCTCGTCAACGTGGACAACTCGTGCGCGGGCGGGGCGTCAGCTGCCCACCTCGCCGCCCTCGCCGCACGCGGGGGTGCAGGGACCGTGCTCGTGGTCGGAATCGAGAAGATGTGGACCGGCGACCGCGCCGCGACGTTGGCGGGGATCGAGGACGGGCTCCCTGCGGACTACCGGTCCGACATGCACGCCCGCTTTGTCGCTGAGCAGAACCCCGGAGGCAGCATCCTCATGGCGCTGAACGACCACTGGGCTCGCGAATGCATGGAGGAGCATGGCGCCACGCTCGAACAGTTCGCCGCGGCGGCGGTGAAAGCCCGCCTTCATGCGAGCTGGAACCCCATGGCTCAGGTCCAAGAGTCGGTCACGCTCGACCAGGTGCTGTCGTCGCCGCAGGTGTCGGGCGTCCTCACGCGGCTCATGTGCAGCTCCTTCACGGATGGCGCGGCCGCGCTCGTCCTCGGCCCCGCCGGGCGGGCACCGCGTGACGCGCCGCGTATCATTGCCTCCGTGGCACGCTCGGGGAACGGGGAGATGGACTACCACGACCGGCTCAGCGATACCGCCGCAGCGCTGTGGGAGGAGAGCGGCCTCGGGCCGTCGGATTTCGACCTCGCGGAGATCCACGACGCCACCAGCCCCGAGGAGATCTACGCGCTGGAGTCGCTCGGCCTCTTCGCCGTCGGGGACGCCGGACCGGCGACCCTCGCGGGAGACACCACGATCGGCGGCCGGGGACTCACGGTGAACCCGAGCGGTGGGCTCGTCGGTCGGGGCCACCCGCTCGGCGCCACTGGACTGGCCCAGCTCGTGGAGCTGGCGATCCAGCTGCGCGGCCGCGGGGGACGCCGCCAGGTGCCCGGGGCACGGCTCGGCCTCGCGGTCAACACCGGCGGGATCATCGAGGGCGACACCGCCTACGTCGGGACGCACGCAGTCGTGGCGGGAAGCCGGTGAGCGCGCGCGGCATCACCGTCCGCGGGTGCGGCATCTCCGTGCCGGACAAGGTCCTGACGAACGAAGACCTGTCGGCGACCCTCGATACGAGCGACGCGTGGATCACCGAGCGCACCGGGATCAAGGAACGGCGGGTGGGCGGGATCACCTCGCAGATGGCGATCGAGGCGGGGCGGCGCGCGATCCAAGACGCCGGGCTCGAGCCGGCCGACATCGCCGTCGTGCTGCTCGCGACGACCACCCCTGACGCCCTTGTGCCCGCGACCTCTGCGACGGTCCAAGCAGGCATCGGCGTCCCGGGCGGCGCGTTCGACCTGAACGCCGCGTGCTCGGGCTTCGTCCACGGGCTCGTGGCGGCTGCGGGCTTGGTCGCGGTCGGATCGGGGCGGGTCCTGCTCATCGGCGCCGACGCCCTGAGCCGCATCACCGACTGGGACAACCGGACGATGGCGGTCCTCGTCGGCGACGGCGCAGGGGCTGTGGTCGTCGAGCCCGCCGAAGGCACAGGCGACCTGCTCAGCTGGAACTTCGGCGCCGACGGCACGCTCCGTCACCTCCTCAAGTGCGACCACGGCGGGTACCTCACCATGGACGGCAAGGAGGTCTTCCGCAAGGCGGTGCGGGTCGTCGTCGAGTCCGCAGAACGCGCGCTCGCAGACGCGGGCTTCACCGCCGCTGACGTGTCCCTCCTCGTCCCACACCAAGCGAACCTCCGGATCATCCAGGCTGCGTGCCACCGGCTCGGCATCCCCGAGGAGCGCACCGCCGTCGTCATCGACCGCTACGGCAACACCTCGTCCGCGTCGATCCCGCTCGCGCTCGACGACGCCCTGCGCAGCGGCAGGGTCTCGACCGGCGACCTCGTGCTGCTCACCGGCTTCGGCGGAGGGATGACCTGGGCAAGCGCCCTCCTACGCTGGGGGAGGTGAGCGCGCCGACGCCAGGCGGGGGCCGTCGAGGCATGACGCTCGTCGTGCTGGCGGCCGGGCGGGCGACCCGCTACGGCGGGGTGAAGCCGTTGGCGTCGGTGGGCGTCGGTGGCGAACCGGTGCTCGACGTGCTGGCGAGCGACGCCCTGGCTGCCGGCTTCCAACGGCTGGTCCTCGTGATCGGCCCGGAGACCGGGCCCGCGCTCCGTTACCACGTGGCGTGCACGTGGCCGAGCCAAGCCACGGTCGAGTTCGCGCTCCAAGACACGCCCCGCGGCACCGTCGACGCGGTGCTGGCGGCAGCTCCCCTGCTCGACGAAGATTCTCCCTTCGGTGTGGCGAACGCCGACGACCTCCCCGGTGAGGCCGGCTTCTCCCTGCTCGCCGAGCACCTGGCCAGCCCGGGCGCATCGAACGCGGCGGTCTGCTACCGGCTGCACGACTCGCTGCTCGGCGACGCGCCGGTCACCCGGGGCCTGTGCCACGTCGACGGCGACGGGATGCTCGTAGCAGTGGACGAGCGCCGTCGCGTCAGTCGGCTCCCCGGTGGGCGAGTCGTCTCCCGCGACGGGCGCGTGCCCGAGGAGCTCGATCCAGGTCAACTCGTGTCGGTCAACCTCTGGGGGTTCCGACCCGATCTGCTCGACCTGCTGCGGACCGCGATGACCTCTTCGGACAGGAGCGAGGAGGTCCTCCTCCCCGAGGTCGTCGACCAGCTCCTCGCAGCGCGGCGGGAAGGTGCGGCGAGTACGACGGCAGTCCGGGTGCTGCGCGCACCCGGCCGCTGCATCGGCGTCACCCACCCCGGCGATGTCGCCCTCGTCCAGGCCGAGCTTGCCCGCGAGATCGGGCGGGGTGACCGGCCCGCCCAGCTGTGGACCTCGTTGACGGCGCAGCCCTGAGCCTCATGACAGAGCCCATCGCCTGATGACCACACGCCCGTGGGCCTCTGCCGACCCGGTCGCGTACCTTCCGGTCGCGTACCTTCTGGTCCGGCAAGTACGAGGAAGCGCCTTCGACCCCCAGACGCGGCGCGACCCCGAGTAACCGCCCGGCCTGAGCCGACCAGCTCCTCGGGGTCCACGCCCATGGCGACTCGCGGTCTCCATTCGCGGGGCAGTGTCGGACAACCCCGTTGCCGTCAACCGTGCCGGGAGTTCCAGGGAACTCCCCGCTCGTTGTCACGAGCCACCTCTGATCGAATGTCCTGTCCCGCCTCCGGCCTTTGCCTTGCGGCACCAGCCGGTCCCTTCGATCAGCCTTGCGGCCTCTCGTCAGGACTCCTGGCGCAGCCTTGCGGCCACGCCGATCGCTCGCCCGTCGGTTCGCCTTGCGGCGTCCCTCCGTTCGTTGACGGGTTCGTCACTCGAACAAGGGAAAGAGTGCGCCTCGGCGGGGACAAAGGCAAGTGGGTGAAGGGAAATCCCGAGGTTGTCCCCACAAATGTCGAAGATGTCCCCAGCCCGACGCACCTCGTCCCCAGCACAGCCCCGTGACGTGCACAGGCAATCCCCAGGCTCCGAGAGCCGCGCCGCCCCATCTCGAACGTCACAGGTCGTATCGCTCGCCCGGGTGGCGGCGGATGGTCACCGCCGCCACCACTGCTCCCACGAGCAGCAAGACGCCGGCAATGTCGAAGCAGAGGTGGAGCCCGGAACCGAAGGCCGCGTAAGCGGCATGGATCACGTCCGTCGCAAGCTTGCTCACATGGACTGTGCGGGAATGCTCGGCCGCCCGCTTCGCCGCCTTTGTGCCGACACCGCTGCTCGTGACGGCCTCGATGATCACGCTGATGAAGTTCGGCGGGATGTGCAGTGCCTCGAGCCGGGATGCGAGGTCGCCGGTGAGCTTCGAGTCGACGATCGCGCCGAGGACGGCAACGCCGAGGACAGCCCCGAGCTCTCGCGCCGTGTTCGTCGCTGAAGCGGCCATGCCGCTCCGCTGCGGCGGCACGACGGTCAACGCCGCAGACGTCAGCGGGACGAGCGCGATGCCGAAACCGAGGCCCGCGAGGGACAGCGTCCACCCGATTGTGCCGAAGGTCGACCGGGGACCGAGCGTGGCGCTGGTGGCGAAGATCCCGGCGGCCGCGAGCACGCACCCGACGACCATTGGCATACGCGCCCCCATCCTGCCCACCCAGGGACCCGTCAAAGCTGAGCCGAGGATCAGCGCGACAGCCATCGGCAAGAAGTCGAGCGCCGTCTGGTAAGCGGTCTGTGTGATGACGACCTGCACGTAGAGAGCGGTGAAGAAGAAGATCGAGAAGGTCCCGAAGTACGTGGCGAATGCCACGAAGTTCGACCCGAGGAACGGTGGACGCGCGAAGAGCCCGACGTCGATCATCGGGCTAAAGATCCGTCGCTCGACCTCCACGAAGCCAACCGCGAACACGGCAGCGCCCGCGAACAGCAGGTCGATCCACCAGGTGCCGTACCCGGAGATCTCGCCCTGGATGATGGCAAACGTGAGGCAGACCAGCGCCATGGCACCGAGCAGCGTCCCAGGCACGTCGAACCGCCGGCCCTCGGGGTCCGACGACTCGGGAACCCAGAGGGCGGCGGCCACGAATGCCACAACGCCGAACGCCAGGTTGAACCAGAAGATCGCCCGCCAGCTGTCGGCGCCGACGAGCAACCCGGCGATGACCGGGCCAAGGGCGAGTGCGAGGCCCGACACCGCCGCCCAAACTCCGAGCGCGTCCGCCCGCGTCGCTCGGTCCGGATAGACGTGGCGCAAGACCGAGAGAGTGCCCGGCTCCGACGCCGCCGCTCCGAGCCCCATGACGAAGCGCCCGAGGATGAGCCAGCCCACTGCGGGGGCCGTCGCCGAGACCACCGAGCCGATGCAGAACACGGCGACGCCCGCCAGCATGACCTTCTTGCGGCCGAACAGGTCTCCCATCGTGCCGCTGGCAAGCATGAAGCCGGCGAAGGTGAGGGCGTAACCGTCGACCACCCACTGCAGGGAGGTCACTCCGGCGTGCAGGGTGCTCTGGATGTTGGCGAGCCCGACGCTGACGACGGTGTTGTCGAGGAACGTGAGGAAGAGAACGAAGCACAGGGTCGCGAGCGCCGCTGCCTGCGCCGGCGAACCGAGCCCCCCGGCGCGGGAGTCCGGCTCGGGCGGGATTGCCACAGCTCGGTCCCCCTCACCCGGTCCCGGTACGGGCGTCGCACACGCGCCACGCCCTTTCGAGCGCTCGTTCGACACTGAGCGAAAGCGGGTGCGCATCCTCAGGACACGTCCGGTCTCGATCGCATCGAACCCACACGGTACCTGCGGAGCGCGATGGCCACCGAGCCTGCGCCGCGCCCACAGGCCGTGGGGTCGCGCCGCGCGCACGATCGCCTTGGTCTCGGAGCCGGTCCGTCACGCGTGAGCCGAGTGGCGCCGCGCAGCAGCGGCGTCCTGCCCGCGTGGCGAGGCGGTGGCGGACGCGGCAGGCGTGGCGGACGCACCGTACGCTCGTGGTCGTGCCGACCACCTTCGAACCCCCGCGCCCCTGGGACGAGCCGTGCTCGCCGGACTGGATCCGCAGGCTCCCGAAGGCCGAGGTCCACCTGCACCTCGAGGGTTGCGTCCCCACGGACACGATCGGCGCCGAAGACTCGAGGCGCTCGGGTGTGGGCTTCGATCCGCAAGACGGCACGCCGATCTTTCGTGATCTTGCCTCCTTCCTCGCATTCCTCGACCACTCCTGTGCGCTGATCACGGACGGGGGCCAACTGGAGAAGATCGCCTACGACATCGCCGTCCGCGCGGCCGCCAACGGGGTCGGCCACGTGGACGTGATCTTCAACCCCGTGCACTGGCCCGCGTGGCGTCCCGACCTCGAGAAGTTCGTCGGGCACCTCGACCGCGGGTTCGCCTCCGGCGAGGCCGACCACGGGGTGACGGCGGGCCTGTGCCTCAGCCTGACGCGCACTCAGTCGCCCGGGGAATCCGTGGAGCTCGTCGACTGGCTTCTCTCGGCGCGGCCTGACCGCGTCGTCGCGCTGTCCGTCGACGGCAACGAGTCGGCCGCCGGGCGCACGGGGCAGCGCTTCGCACCATTGTTCGAGCGGGCACGGGGAGCCGGGTTTCACACGTGCGCCCACGCCGGCGAGTCGTCGGGGTCCGAGGGCGTGCGCGATGCGGTCGATCTCTTGCGGGTCGAACGCGTGGACCACGGGATCCGCGCCGCGGAGGACCCCGCGCTCGTCGAACAGCTCGCCGCACGCGCCGTGCCGCTGGACATCTGCCCGACGTCCAATGTCCGGCTTGGCGTCGTCACGTCGCTCACCACCCACCCGATCGAACGCCTGAGGGCCGCGGGCGTGCCCGTCAGTGTGAACACGGACGATCCTCTGCTCTTCGGGGTCTCGGTCGTCGACGAGTACCTCTCCTGCTCCGAAGCGTTCTCGTGGGACCCGGTGGTGCTCGGCGAGGTCGCCCGGACGTCGATCGAGTCGAGCTTCGCCGAGCCCGAGCGAAAACGGGGGCTCCATGCCGCCCTCGCGCTCTTCCTCGGGGAGTCGCGCGCTCCGGGACCGAGGAGTGAGAGCTCCGGTGACGACAGCTGCTGACGCGACGCCCTCCTGCGCGCACGAGTGGGACGGCGCCGAGTACGACCGTCTGGCCGATCCGCAGGCGCATTGGGGGAGCCGGGTCCTGAGCCGGCTCGAGCTGGCCGGGGACGAGACCGTGCTCGACGCCGGCTGCGGGAGCGGGCGGGTCACCGAAGAGCTCGTGGACCGGCTGCCCGAGGGCCGGGTCATCGCGCTGGACGCCTCCTCGTCGATGCTCGAAGAAGCACGTCGCCGGCTCGCGCCCAGCCGGGGACGAGTCGACTTCGTCCAGGCCGACCTCCTCGATCTCGCCCCGGCCACGCTCGGCGACCGGCATCCCGTGGACGCTGTCTTCTCGACGGCGACCTTCCATTGGGTGACCGATCACGACCGTCTCTTCGCCAACCTCGCCTCTGTGCTCGGACCCGGGGGCCAACTCGTCGCGCAGTGCGGCGCGGAAGGCAACATCGCCGCCCTCCTCGCGGCGGTCCGGTCCGTCGGCGTCGAGCGTGCAGGCAGCTGGCTCTACGCGTCCGCTGACGAGACGGCGTCACGCCTCGAGCGCGAGGGGTTCGTCGATGTCGCCGTCTGGACCAACCCGGAACCGACTTGGTTCGACGACGCCGATCGGTTGGCCGATTTCCTGTCGACCGTCATCCTCCGCGAGCATCTCGCCACGCTCGCGCCGCCCGAGCGCCGTCCGTTCGTGGAGCGGGTGGTCGCGGCGATGCCCGAACCTGTCGTCGACTACGTACGGCTCAACATCGTCGCAAGAGCGCGAGGCTGACCCGTCGCCGGCCGTTCACGCGGTCTCCTGCACCAATCCCTCGTGATCCTTCCCGCGAGCCCGGCATGACGTCCGTAGCGTCCGAACTCCTTGGAGCAAGCCTCCCCACCCGTCCTGCTCGGACCGGTCCGATGCGCCAGACTGAGGACGTCGATGCCGGCCGCTGTCGATGCCGGCCGCCTGCAAAGCTGCGTGCGGACGGGGTACGTGACACGGCCCCGGAGCTCGCAGAGGATCGGATCGACGGGACAGAGGAAGGGGAGCCACCATGATCGACCACGACCAAGCGCCGCGCGTCGTCAGCGCAACCAGAGAGATCGGGGCAAGCGCCGGACGGATCTTCGAGCTCATCGCCGACCCGGAGCAGCAGCCTCACTGGGACGGCAACGAGAACCTGGCCCATGCGGCCGGAGGCCAGCGGGTGCGGGCTGTCGGCGACGTCTTCATCGTGACGCTCACGAACGGTGCCGACCGGGAGAACCACGTCGTCGACTTCGTAGAACAGCGGCGGATCGCCTGGAAGCCTGCAGAGCCCGGCAAACAACCTCCCGGCCACCGTTGGGAGTGGGAGCTCGAACCGCTCGACGAGTCCCGGACGCGCGTCACCCACACCTACGACTGGACCGAGCTCGCCGACGAGAGCCGCGTCGCTCACGCACGGGCGACGACCGCCGACAAGCTCCTCAGGTCACTGAACCGGCTTGCCGCGCTGGCGGAACGTGATGAGCGGTCCTGAGCGAGGCTCGGTTCGGAACGGCTCCACCCCTCTCAGCGGCACCTGCCACCGGACGCGAGGCGCCGGCTTCGGCCGTGTCACGAATCTCGCGGCATCCCACACAGCCTCGACGAAGGTGCCGAGAAGGAAGACCACCGTTCGACGGAGGATCCCACATGCCCCTGCACAGCCGTAAGTCGGTCCGCAGCCAGCTCTCGGACGGCATCTTCGCGTCGGCCGCACTTGCACACGAATTGCCGAAGTACCGGTTCCCCAGGCACGAGCTCCCTCCCGACACCGCGTTCCAGGTGGTCCGCGACGAGCTCCTCTTGGACGGCAACGCCCGGCAGAACCTCGCCACGTTCTGCCAAACGTGGGAGGAGCCACAGGTCCATGCACTGATGGATATTGCCATCGACAAGAACTTGATCGACCAAGACGAGTACCCGCAGACGGCCGAAATCGAGCGTCGCTGCGTACACATGCTCGCCGATCTGTGGAACGCTCCCGATGCCGCGGACACCGTGGGCACGTCGACGATCGGGTCGTCCGAGGCGGCAATGCTGGCAGGCATGGCAGCCCTGAGGCGGTGGCGCGCGAAGCGGAAGAAGGCGGGGAAGTCAGCGGACCAGCCGAACATGGTGTGTGGGCCAGTTCAGGTCGTCTGGCACAAGTTCGCGCGGTACTGGGACGTCGAGTTGAGGGAGATGCCGATGGGACCGGGCCGCTTCGGCTTGACCCCCGAGGAGGCGGTGTCACGCGTCGACGAGAACACCATCTTCGTCGTGCCGACCCTGGGCCTGACCTACACCGGCAGGTACGAGCCGGTGGCCGACCTCGCCAGACGACTGGACGAGCTCGAAGAGCAGACCGGGCTCGACGTCGACATCCACGTCGACGGCGCCAGCGGTGGCTTCCTCGCGCCGTTCTGCGCACCCGAGGTGGCCTTCGACTTTCGGCTTCCCAGGGTGAAGTCCATCAACGCGTCAGGGCACAAATTCGGCCTCGCCCCACTGGGCTCGGGTTGGGTGATCTGGCGTGACGAGCGCCAGCTCCCCGAGGAGTTGATCTTTCACGTCAACTACCTGGGCGGCGACATGCCCGACTTCCACCTCAACTTTTCCCGCCCAGCCGGGCAGATCATCGCCCAGTACTACAACTTCATCAGACTTGGCCGCGAGGGCTACCGGAGCATCCACCAGGCGTGCTACGACACGGGGGCATATCTGGCCGATCAGATCACGCGGTTGGGGCCGTTCGAATTGCTCGCCGCCAGCGACCCCCACCATGGGATCCCCGCGGTGACCTGGCGGATCGCCGAAGGCGAGACGCGTCGCTACAGCCTTTTCGACCTCGCCGACCGGCTTCGAAACCGGGGCTGGCAGGTCCCCGCCTACACGCTGACCGGTGATGCCTCGCGCATCGCAGTCCAGCGGGTTCTCGTTCGTCAGGGGGTGGACCGCGACCTCGCCTCGCTGCTGGTGCAAGACTTCGCTGCAGCGGTCGGACACTTCGAGCGTCATCCGGTCTCAGTCGGGATGACGCCGGACGAAGCCGGTGGCTTCAGCCACCTGTGAGAGTTGTGCGAATCAAGTCCGAGTCGGAGTTGCATCCACCCCTCATGAGTTGCGGAATGACGCCCCTTGCTGCGGACGACGCTTGCAGGGGCACCGCGTCGGGCACTCGGCCGAGCGGCAATCGAATCCCGGCGAACGGTGGACTACCGGGTGAACTTGGACTCGAAGCTGGCAAAGCTTTACTCTGAAGCGCATGCCAGGACCACGGAAAGCCAGATCAGTCAAGACGGTAGCGAAGAAGGCCCCGACTCGAACTGTGGCTGCCAAGAAAAGCGCCAGAGCCATGCCCAAACGGGCCCGAAGGGTCCTCAGCGCCGAGCACAAGGCCCAGATGACTCGAGGACGTGAAGAAGCACGGGTGGTCCGTGCATACCTCGAAGCGATCAACGTCCCCAAGCGTCGGGGGCGCCAGCGCACGCCCGAGTCCATCTCCAGGCAGCTGTCACAGATCGAAGAGCGCCTTCGCGCGGCACGGGGCATCGACAAGCTCGAGCTTCTCAAACAACGACGTGACCTCGAAGCCGAGCGAGCAGCGCGCTCCCCGGTGGCCGCGATTGCTCCCCTCGAGCGGGACTTCGTTAAAGTGGCACGCTCGTACGGCGCGCGGAAAGGCATCGACTATTCGCTCTGGCGCGCCGCCGGCGTTCCGGCGGCAGTGCTCACCAAGGCGCGCATCCAACGGGGCCGGAAGACCGACGGAGCAATACGGGCCTCTGGGCGGTGACACGATCAGATGACGGACGCATCTGAGCTGATCGACGAGAGGACCCGAGAGCTGGACGACTGGCGCGCCGAGACGTTCAGTGAGGTCCGAAGGATCATCAGAGAGTCCGATCCCGAAATCGTGGAGGAGTGGAAGTGGGTGAAGCCCACGGGCCACGGAACCCCGGTCTGGTCCCGCAGCGGGGGTATCTGCACCGGCGAGACCTACACG
>JAKATJ010000180.1 GCA_021828005.1 Actinomycetes bacterium
CGTGCGCACCGTCGCCCCCGCCGTGCGCACCGTCGCCCCCGCCGTGCGCACCGTCGCCCCGGGCCCCGCCGCCGCGTGGCCCGAGGGCGATCCGCTGCGACGGCTCGACCTCGTGCCAATCGAACACGGGGTCTTCCCCGAAGTACGAGCGCTCGCGTAGGCCCGGAGGCGCATAGACCGGGACGGGGCGGGCGGGGCCCCGCTCCCGGAGCCAGACGGCGTACGAGTCGACGTCGCTCCAATGGTCGGGGTGCTCGTGGGAGAGGATGACCGCGTCGACGGCCCGAGGGTTCGAGACGAGCTGGAGGTTGGCGAAGGTCCCGGGTCCCGCGTCAAGCCAGACGGCCACTCCGGCCACCTCGACGAGGTACCCGCTCGCGGCGCCACCAGGTCCGGGATAGCTCCCGTCGCATCCGAGGACGGTCAGCGTCCCCCGCTCCGCAGCCGGCGCCCTGCCCACTCGCCCCAACGTAGAGCGATCAGAAGTAGATGGTCGACCTCGCGCGCTCGGCCACCTCGTCGATGTCTCCGGTCCACGCACCCGACGACAGGTACTTCCACCCGGCGTCCGCGCAGACGACGACGATGGCGGCCTGCGCGCCGGGGGGGAGCTGCACGGCACAACGAGCCGCGCCGGCCATCGCCGCCCCGCTCGACAGCCCGGCGAAGACCCCGGAGTCCGCGAGGCGCCGCACCCATTCGACCGACTCCCTCGGCCGCACGACGGTCTTTCGGTCGAGCATCGCGGCGCCGCCGAGCTCGTCGAAGATCGGCGGGATGAAGCCGTCGTCCAAGCTGCGGAGCCCGTCGACGATCTCCCCCGCGGGCGGCTCGACCGCCCAGATCTGCACGGAGGGATTGCGCTCCTTCAGATAGCGGCCGGTGCCGAGCAGGGTTCCGGACGTGCCGAGGCCGGCCACGAAGTGGGTGACCTCGGGGCAGTCCCGCCAGATCTCGGGTCCGGTCTGCTCGTAGTGGACGCGCGGGTTGGCGGGGTTCGCGTACTGGTAGAGGAAGACCCATTCGGCGTGGTCGGCCGCGATGTCCCGGGCCATGCGCACCGCGCCGTTCGAACCTTCTCCACCGGGGGACTCGATGATCTCGGCACCCCAGACCTCGAGCAGCTGGCGGCGCTCCGGGGACACGTTCGACGGGAGGACCACCTTCAGGTGGTAGCCCTTCACGCGGCACACGAGCGCGAGGCCGATGCCCGTGTTCCCCGAAGAGGGCTCGATCAGCACCTGCCCGGGCTCGCCCGGCCGCAGAAGCCCGGCCTTCTCGGCATCCTCCACCATTGCGAGCGCCACCCGGTCCTTCACCGAGCCGCTCGGGTTCTGACCTTCCAGCTTGACGAAGAGGCGCGCCGCCGGGTTCGGGCTGAGCTCGCTCACCTCGACGAGCGGCGTGTTCCCGACGAGGTCGAGGATGCTGCGATGCGATGCCACCGGCCCGGCGCGGCAGGCCTCAGCCGCCCGCCACCGCCGGGAGCAGCGACACCTCGTCGCCCTCCCTCACCGGGGTCTCGAGCGACTCGAGGTAGCGGACGTCGTCGTCGTTCACGTAGACGTTCACGAACCGGTGGAGCGAGCCGTCATCGTTCAGCAACTGGCCTGACATGCCGGGGAACTCGGAGACCAGCTCCCGCAGGACGTCGCCGATCGTCGAGGCCTTCACCGTGACGATGGACTGGCCCCCTGCCTGCGAACGCAGCACGGTTGGCAGGCGGACATCGACTGCGACAGCCACGTGACCTCCCGATCAGGGACGAGCCCGCCGCCGGGCCGCCCAATAGTTGACCTTTCGGGTCTGGATTCTAACGGGTCGGCGGGCACGGTCAGCCGCGCGGCCCTTTCGGAGGGCGGGCGCGGCCCCTGGAGCCCTCGGAACGGACGTCAGACGGCGACGGCGACCGCCGCCTGGCCGAGCACCACGACCGATTCCTCCTCGACCAGGCCGCCGCCGATGCGGTAGCTGCGGACGACCGGGTGGCTGTCGCGCAACGACACCACCACGTAGTGCCAACTCGGGTCCGGCGCCTGGTCCACATCGGTCGGCGAGGGGTAGGCATCGGTGTGGGTGTGCGAGTGGAAGACGCCGATGAGCTGCGTCCCGCTGCGCTCGGCGTCCCGGTCAGCCTGGAGGAGGTCGCGTGACTCGACCGTGTAGACGCGCGCGGAGGCGGCCTCGTTGCGCGTCGGGTAGAGGCGATCGACGGTGCCGGAGACCGGGTCGCCCGCCAGAACGCCGCAGGCCTCCTCGGGAAGCCCGGTGATGCAGTGGGCAACCATCTGCAGGTAGAGGGCTCGCGGCAACCGCAACATCGCTGCTCGATCGTATCCACCGCAGCCTGCAGGGACGCGGATGGCACGGGTGGCCACGCCGCACCCGGCTCGCAGACCTCTGCGCAGGCAATCTGGGCGCGGTCCTTCGGCGGCGCCGACGGTGGAGCGGTGCGAGCCGCAGGAAGGCCGTAGCCTCGAGGTGCCATGGCACGGGCGAAGAAGATGGCAGCCAGACGCGCCGCTGAACGCGAGGGGCGCCGTGGCGACCGGGTGGTCGCCACGAACAGGCGGGCGCGCCACGATTACGAAATCCTCGAGACGATCGAAGCGGGGATCGCGCTGCGCGGAAGCGAGGTGAAGTCGATGCGCGACGGCAAAGCGCAGCTCGCCGATGCCTACGCCCGCGTCGACGGCGGCGAGCTGTGGCTCTACGGCGTCCACATCCCCCCGTGGCAGTTCGCGACGGGCTTCGGCGGTCACGAGCCCGACCGGAAGCGCAAGCTGCTCGTCCACCGAAAGGAGATCGACGAGCTTCTGGGCCGCACCCAGCAGCAGTCGCTCACCTTGGTGCCGCTCTCCTTGTACTTCAAGGACGGGAAGGCGAAGGTGCAGCTTGCCCTGGCGCGGGGCCGAAAGCTCTACGACAAGCGCCAGGCGATCCTCTCGCGCGAGGCCGAACGGGAGTCGGCGCGTGCGCTCCGCAACGCCCAGCGGTGGGGCGTCCACGGCTGACCCCCTGGACGTGATGACGCCAGGCAGCCGGCTGGCGCCGGAATCCCGCGACATGCCGACAGGGCCG
>JAKATJ010000181.1 GCA_021828005.1 Actinomycetes bacterium
CAGCTCGCGCTCGAGCGCCTGGCCGAACGGCTCGGCGCGGCACTGCGCGTCCCGCGTCGGCGTCGTCCGACCGTGCCCACCGCCGCGTCGCGGGCGCGACGGATGGAGGAGAAGCGACGACGGTCCGTGACGAAGCAGGGACGCCGTGCTGCGCGCAGCGACGACGAGTGAGCTCGCGCCCGGTGCTCGGGCAGGTTCAGATTCCGAGGACGTTGTGGACGGTGGACAGCGCCGCTCGCACGATCTCGTCAGAGTCGGGTGCCATGTCCTCCCTGACCCCGACGATCGGGGTGAGCGACGCATAGCCGGCGGCGACGAGAGCAGCGTCGTCCTCCGGGTCCTCGGACTCGTCGAGGCGGCCGAGGGTGGGGATCGCGGTCCCGAGCGTGAGCCGGACCTCGCCTTCGTCGAGGCTCCCGCCCCGGGTCGGTCCGCCGGCCCAGGAGCTTGTGCTCCCGGTCGCCTGCTTCACGATGCCCGACGTGCTGATCCGCGCGCGGCGCACGCCGCGGAGCTCTGCCATCGGGACCGAAGGCACGTTCAGGTTCAGCACCGTCCGCTGGGGCGCGGCACAGAGCGCGGGCAGCAACGCCACCGCGATGGTGGAGGCGGTGGTCCACTGTTCGGGGGGGTGTCCCGCGCGCAGCGACACCGCGAGGCCGCGGAGGCCGAGCTGCGCGCCGGCGAGCGTCGCGCCCACGGTCCCCGAGTGCAGGACCGAGCGCCCGACGTTCACGCCGAGGTTGATCCCCGACACGACCATGTCGGGCCGGGGACCGAAGCCTCCCAAGGTCCCGACGAGCACCGCGAGCGCCGGCGGCGCGTCCACCCCGTACGTCGGCACGTCCTCTGCGCCCTCGATCTGGACACGGCGGTAGGAGATGGCTTCTCGCTCGTAGACCGTGCCGACCGCGGCGGACGCGCCGCTGTGGTTGGCGAGGGGCGCGACCACGACGATCTCGTGGCGACCTTCCTCGTCGTGGCTCCATCTTGCGAGGGCACGGGTGAGGGCCGCGAGACCGGGCGCGTGCACACCGTCGTCGTTCGTGACCAGGACTCGCACGCGCAAGTACGATACCCGCCGGCTTGGACCACCTCAGGGAGGACGTCGCATGTCACAGGGCGCTTCGCCGATCTCGCCGACGGGGGAGCAGTGGGTCATCGCACACGGCCACCAGGAGGCGGTCGTCACCGAGATCGGAGCGACCCTCAGGAGCTACACCCTCGGAGGGTACGACGTCGTCGACGGCTTCGGGCCCGCCGAGTGGAGCCATGCGGGACGCGGCCAGGTTCTGGCACCCTGGCCCAACCGCCTGGGGGACGGCAGGTACGAATGGCGAGGCGTCCAAGCTCAGGCGGCGCTGGACGAGCCTGCGCTCGGCAACGCGATCCATGGGCTCGTGCGCTGGCTGCCATGGCGCCTCGAGGCCAACGCGCAGAACGTGGTCGTGCTGCGATGCACGATCCGGCCGACCCCCGGCTACCCCTTCTCGGTGGAGCTCCGTATCGAGTACCGACTTCGACGTGACGGCCTGGTGGTGACGAGCCGAGCGACCGGAGCCGGCGACGGGACGGCGCCGTTCGGGATCGGCTTCCACCCGTACCTGCGGGCAGGCTCCGAGGTTGCCGAGCTGATCGACGGCGCGTCTCTCGTCTTGCCCGCGCGGCGACGGCTCCTCCTCGACGAGCGCCGCCTGCCGACCGGGGAGGACCAGAGCGTCGCGGGCACCGAGCTGGACTTCACCGTGGGGAGGGTCATCGGTCCGACGCAGCTCGACACGGCGTTCACCGACCTGCGCCGGGGAGCCGACGGCATCGCTCGGGCAAGCCTCGAGGACCCGGTGACGGGCCGGGGTGTCGAATTGTGGGTCGACGACCGGTTCCGCCACCTCATGTGCTTCACCGGCGACACGGTCGAGCCCGGGCGACGGCGGCGTGCCGTGGCGATCGAGCCCCTGACCTGCCCTCCCGATGCGTTCCGCTCGGGGAAGGACCTCATCGTGCTCGAGCCCGGGGAGAGCTGGGAGGGGACCTGGGGATTACGTCCGCACTGACGGGGTCGCCCGCGCCGACGCACCGGTCGCCAGGCGGCGCACCCGACCACCACCGCGCACCCGGTCGAGTGCCGGTCAGGGGCGCAGCGTCCAACGCAACGCGCCACAGAACGCGCGCGCGAACGGCACGACCATGATGTCGTCCATCAGGGGCGGCGCAGGGATCCCCATCTCGTCACGTGCCCAGCGCGGGACGATCGCGAGGGCCGCGGCGACGATGCCGACGTAGACGACGCGGTCGCTCGGGCTGCGGGCCACCCCGCGCAGCAGGAATTTCCTGGCTTCGATCGCTTGGGGGCCGTCGTGAAGCTCCGGCCGGATGCGCTTGAAGTACGCCTCGACCTCGTCCATGGTCTCGGGCACCCAACGGGCGCCGAGCGAACGGGCGACCACGGCCGTCTCTTGGAAGTAGCGGTCTCGCTCGTCGGGGCGAATGCGACTCGGCCCGTACCGCTCGGCCGCGGCGAGGAAGCTCGACACCTCCGCGACGTGCACCCACGTCAAGAGCTCGGGGTCGCTGGCAGCGTACCTTCGGCCGTCTGGCGCACGCCCGCGGACGTGCTGGTGGACCTCTCGCACGCTCTCGATCGCCTGCGTCGCCTGCTCGACCGTTCCGAAGGTCGTGGCGCCGACGAAGTTGGCGGTGCGGCGGAGCCGCCCGACCGGGTCCTCGCGGTAGTTCGAATGGTCGGCGACCCCCGCCATCGCGAGGGGATGGAGCGTCTGGAGCAGCAGTGCCGCCAGGCCCCCGACCACCATCGACGGGAGGTCGCCGTGGACCCGGCGCGCCATGCCCCCGGGCGGGAGGAAGGGGTCACCTGCCCGCTCGGCACGCTGCGGCGGCTCCGGGGGGACGCCGAGCGACCGGCGGACGCTGCGCCGGACATCGGCCCGCACCGGGGCGAGCGCCCGAGCCCCCAGGATGAGCGGTGCTCGGAACGGTGCGCTGAGCAATTGCGCCGCGCGAATGACCCGCTCGCCGGAACAGCTCGCACATTGCGCGTCGC
>JAKATJ010000047.1:0-9012 GCA_021828005.1 Actinomycetes bacterium
GGCTCGGGGGGCGACGGCAGCGTCCAGGCAGCCAGGAGCTCCGGTCCCCCGCGAAGCTCCACCACGCGGTCCCGGGCATCTTCGAGCAGCCGCGCGCACAGCGGGAGATCGCTCGGCAACGCGCGGCGAGCGGCCTCCACGGTGGCGGTTCCTCAGGTCGCGCGGGCGTCGCCGCCGAGCAGCTGCTCCGCACGGTGCAGGATCGTGCGCCGGCTCCGGGTCGCGCGCTCGTGGCGGACGACGGCACGCAGCTCGTCGGCGCCGAGGCCGTCGAGGCGCCGGACGACCTGGGACGCGGCGAGGATGTCGTAGTCGGGGATCGCACGGTCGACGTCGGGGTCACGCGGGACGGCCGCCGGCTTGCTCCTCTGCTTCCCAGCCGGCTCGCTTCCGGGCTTCCGACGCCGCTCCCCCGGCACCGCCGCGGTGCTCGGGGGACCCTCGCCGCCGAGCGGCTCGAGCTCCGTTCTCACCCGGCGCAATCCGAGCTCGACGACGAGGCGCCCGATCAGCCTCGCATTGCGCAGCTCCTGGTCGACCCGTGCCCTGCCCTTTGCGATCGTCTGGGGCACGTCCTCGAGCGCGACCACGAACGCGCCCGCGGGAAGGTGCACCAGCACGTCCAGGGCGCGCTCGACCAGCGACCTGGCGCCGTCGGTGCCCGCGAGCTCCGGCGGATCGGGATCAGACGCAGTCACGGCAGAGCATCTTGTCGTTGTCCGCGAGCTGGCTCGGGTGCTTCACGAGGAAGCAGGATCGGCAGACGAACTCGTCGGGCTGCTTCGGCAGCACCCGCTCCCCCATCTCCGTCCGGTCCTCGACGTCGGTCCCGTCCTCGTCGTCGTCGGGCTCGTCGTCCACGACGACGAGCCGCTCTTTCAATATGACGTCGAGGCTCGCCTCCACGTCTTCCTCGTCGATCTCGTCTTCGTCTTCGTCCTCGGCGTCCTCGGTGGGACGCTCCGCCGTGTCGACCGATCCTTCGTCGTCATCGTCTTCTTCTTCGACGTCGTCGCTGTCCTCCAAGTCGAGGTCCTCGTCGAGGTCCTCGTCGAGGTCCTCCGCATCGCCGTCGTCGATGTCGAGCTCGTCGAGGTCGTCAGGGATGGTGACGTCGTCCAAGTCGTCTGGCATGGCCGCCTTTCGCTGCAAATGTGCCGCGGGAGCATAGACGTTCGCCCCGCGAGATCGAGCGACTGCGGGCAGCGGGCCACGCAAGGCTCGATGAAGCCGAACAGGCGGCCGGGTCCGGGAGTCTTTGGCTCCGTCCCCCCTCCGACGGGGTCGTGCCCCCGAGGGCGGGACGTTCTCTACTCGACTCCCAGGACCTCGCTCCGCCTCTCACAGCATCCCCCCCGCCGCGGCCCCGGCAGCGAGCCGGGCCGCCCCGTCGGGGCGACTGGGACTGCGCAGTACCCTAGACAGTTCGCGGGGCGCGCTCAAGAGGCGTTCTCGCCGAGCGTCCCGGGGGTGCGACCTGGAGCAACGGGCCTCGGCCCCCGCACGCCGCAGGCGCTGCCGGCGCAGGTCATGGCGGTTGGGCCGGGCTCTCCGGCGCTCGCTCAGGCGCTCGCCGGAGACCCAGAGCGGCTCAACCCTCGCCGGCGGCGCGCGCGCGTCTGCGGGTCTCGGCGCGCCGCTCGGCGTCGAGCCGCTCGAGCACTACGGGCGTGTGGTCGACGTGCACCATCGCCGCCGCGATCTCGCGATGGCCCGCTTCGTGCGCGACGAGGCGGTGCATCTCCTGCGCGACGCGGCGGTACACGGGATGGCCCTGGGGACCTGAGCGCAGCTCGATGAGATGCATCGCCTCTCGTGCGTTCATCTGCATCACGTAGCGCAACCGGAACGCGAGCGCGACCGCGTACTGCGCCTGTTCGGGGAATGCCTCTGCGAGCGCATCGCGCAACGACGCGGAGCGCTCGATCACCTCTGCGAACGCGGGCGCCTCCCCCGCGTCGACAACGAGCTCGGGGAGGTCGTAGCCGAGATCGGTCGAAAGGGGCTGCCATTCGATCGTGAGGATCCGGTGTCGTTGGAGGTCCCGGAACGCGCCGTAGTCGGTCACCAGCTCGAAGCGGTAGCCGGTGCGCTCGAAGGCGCGGCCGGGGCGGTGGCGGCGGTTCTTCCGGTCCCCGACGTAGGCGGCGAACAGGGCGTGCCGGTCCTCAGCCGAAAGGGCGCGGACCCGCGCGAGCGCCTCGCACTCGGAGACGTCACCGTGGGAGAAGCAGATGGCGGCGAGGACCTTCTCCTCGCCCTCGGGATCGAAGTCGAGGAGCCGCACCTCGGGCCCCGCAGCGACGGGGACGCCCGCGTCCGGGTCGGCTCCCCCAGCCGCTCGTGGGACGGCCGCCGGCCACAAGCGCTCGGCGGCTCGAGCGGTGTCCTGGCGGGTGGCCGCGAGGTACGCCGACCACTTCCCGCCTCGCTCGGGAAGGTCGACCCGCTGGAGGAAGGAGGGGATGACCTTGCGGAGCTCGGTCAACATCATCGCCCCGTATGCGCGCACCTCGAGGAGCGGATGGGCGGCCATCCGGAGCAACAGCTGCTCGTAGGCCTGGCCGTCGCCGTAGATGCCGACGTTCGAGAGCGACGCGGCGGGCAGGAGCCCGCGTGCCGCATCGAGCGCTTTCGCCTTCACGGCCTGGCGGTGGACGAAGTCCGAGTCGCCGGGCTGTCGGGGGTAGCGGGACCCCAGCCAGGCGACGAGGCGCTGCAACAGCGAGCCGTAGCTGTCGAACATGCGGTCCATGTCGCCCACGTAGCGCGCGCCGAGCGCGGACTCGAGGATCTCCGCCGGCCGGTGGTAGCGGTAGTGACCGCTCGGGAGGCGCTGGTCGTACGCGATGTAGCGCGTCGACTGCTCGAGGTACGACATCAACCTCCCGCGCTCGAGCACCTTGGTGAGGACGTTCGAGGCCTGCTCGCAGGCGAGGTGGACGCCGCCTAGCTGGGCGACGGAGTCGTCGCCGTACTCGAGGAACACGCGTTCGTAGAGGTGCTCGGCGCGCCGCAGTCCGACGGTCGCGTCGATCGTCGTGTCGCCCGAGATGTCGAGCTCCCCCACGAACTCGTCGAGGAAGAGGCGCCGCAGGCTCTTCGCGGAGCGGGAGTAGCGGGCGAACAGGGCCCCCTTCACGACCTCTGGGAGGTTGACCAACGCGAAGACCGGAAGGTCGAGGTTGGTCACGTAGCGGCGGAGCACGGCCCGCTCCTCGGGCGTGAACTCCTCGGGGACGTAGGGCGCCATGGCCCGGCCAAGGCTATGCCCCGTTCCTGCGGAGGTGGCGGACCTCAGTCCTCGAGGCCCGGGGCGACTGCGGCGACGACGTCACGCCGCAAAAGGCGCGTCGCAGCGCCGGCGGCGGCCGAGGTGGACGGGTCGGCCGCGACGACGGCCACCTGTCCGACCAGGTCGACCAGCTGCTTCACCGTCCGGACGAAGTCGCCGGGGGCGATCTCCCCGGCGTCTTTCGAGGCGACCTCGAGCACGGTGCGGAAGGAAGCGCCGCGAGCCCAGGAGCTGACCGCGCCGGCGAGCCCGTGCTCCGGCCGGCGGGTCCGAGGGACGAGGTGGACCTCCTCCACCCCCCGGATGCGCTCGGCGAGGCGGTCGAGCGCGACGAGCCGGGCGGCGATGTCCCGGCGCCGCCCCTCTCCCAGCCGGTCGCCGCCGCCCCGCCCCCGCTGCGGCCGGTACGAGGGCTCTCGGGCACCCCTGCGCCGCCCGTGAGCCGGCGTGCCCGGCGGGCGCCGGGCCCGGCGCGGCTCGAAGACGAGCGACGAGAGGACCCCGGCGAGCACGGCCGGCTCCGCGCCGGCCAGTACCTCCTCGGCGAGGGCCTCGGCGACGAGGAGGTCGCACTCGTGGTACACGCGCGCGAGCCGGGCGCCGCGGGCCGTGAGGCTCCAGCCGTCCACGTAGCCGAGCTCCTCCAGGACCGCGAGGCGTCGGCCGAGATGGTCGACCAGCACGTCTCGCCGCGCCGGCGCGCCGGCCTGCCACTGCGCGAACGAGCGCCGCAGCACCGACAAGGCGGTGGGGCGGTCGAACCGACTGACGAGATTGACGGCGAGGTTGTAAGTCGGCCGGAACGCCGAGCGGAGGTCCGGCGGCGGGGCGAGCGCGATCCGCGCCATCTCGGCGGCCGGGGTGTCCAGGGACCACAGCACGACCGCATGGCCCACCTCGTCCAGGCCGCGTCGCCCCGCGCGCCCGGTGAGCTGCGCGTACTCTCCAGAGGTGAGGGGTGCGCGGCCTGCGCTGCCGTACTTGTCGAACCGCTCGATGGCGACGGTGCGCGCGGGCATGTTGATGCCGAGCGACAGGGTCTCGGTCGCGAACACCACCTGGAGGAGGCCTGCGGCGAAGCAGTCTTCCACCGTCTCGCGGAACGCGGGGACGAGGCCCGCGTGATGGGCCGCAACGCCTGACGTGAGCCCCTCGAGCCACTGCGGATAGCCGAGGACGTCGAGCGCGTCGTCGCTCAGGTCCTTCACGTGCGCCTCTGCGATGCGGCGGATCTCGGACCGCTGGTGTTGGTCCGTGAGTCGCATCCCCTCACGGAGGCACTGCCCGACGGCGTCGTCGCACGCAGCGCGGCTGAAGATGAACACGATCGCCGGGAGGAGCTCGCCGTCTTCCAGCACCTCCACGAGCTCGGTGCGCCGCGGCGGGCGGAACGGGAGACGCGGGCCTTGCCGCTCGCCGCCGCGCCAACGCCCCACCGGCTCGAACCGCGCGAGCCGCCGGGCCGCCTGGTCGAGGCGGAGGGCCTCGCCTCCGGGCCTCCCGTCGGTGAGGAGGGGCAAGAGCTCGGTCCCGGGCGCGCCTCTTCTGTCGGAGTGCCGGCGGTGCACGGCCACGTGGTGGCGGAGGACGACCGGGCGGCGGCGCTCCACGACGACGGTCGTCGGGCCGCGCACGGACGTGAGCCAGTCACAGAGCTCGCGCGCGTTGGACACGGTGGCGGACAGGCAGACGAAGGTCACCGTCGGCGGGCTCAGCACCAGGACCTCCTCCCACACGCCGCCGCGGTAGGGGTCCTGGAGGTAGTGGACCTCGTCGAGCACCACGGTACGGAGGCCGAGGAGCAGGTCCGAGCCTGCGAGCAGCATGTTGCGGAGGACCTCGGTGGTCATGACCACGACCGGCGCATCGGGCCGGAGCGACGTGTCGCCCGTCAGGAGCCCGACGCGCGCGCTCCCGTGCGCGGCGGAGAGCTCCGCGTGCTTCTGGTTCGAGAGCGCCTTGAGCGGGGTCGTGTAGAAGGCCTTGCCGCCGCCCGCGAGCGCCTGGTCGACCGCGTACGCCGCGACGAGGGTCTTGCCGGACCCGGTCGGGGCGGAGACGAGGACCGAGCGCCCCTCGTCGAGCGCGTCGAACGCCTCGAGTTGGAATGGGTCCGGCTGGAACCGGAGCCTGCGGAGGAAGCGGGCACGCCGGCGCTGGGCCGGGGTCACCTGGTCCGCCGGTCCGTCCAAGGAGCGCGTGCTCAACGGCGGAGGAGCTTGCCCACGCCGACGGACGCGAAATAGAAGAACGTGAGCGGGACGGCGAGCGCGATCATCGAGAAGGGGTCCGAGCTCGGCGTGAAGAAGGCGGAGGCGACAGTGATCCCGATCACCCACCAGCGCCAGTGCCGCAGCAGGGTGGCAGGCTTGAGCACGCGCGCCAGCTGCAACGCGACGAGCAGGACCGGGAACTCGAACGTGATCCCGAAGAGCACCATCAGCAGCAGGACCAGCGTGAAGTATGTGTTCGGGTTCAGCAGGGGTCGGATCCTCGGGCCGCCCACGTGGACGAGCCATCCGAGCGTGTGCGGGAGCACCACGTAGACGACCGCGCAGCCGAACAGGAAGAGGAGGACCGACGCGACGACGAAGGGCACCGCGTACCGCTTCTCGCTCGGGCGGAGCCCCGGCGTGACGAACCGCCACAGCTCCCACAGCACGACCGGCGACGCGAGGACTGCGCCTCCGAACGCTGCGAGCTTCACCCGCAGGCTGAGCGCGTCGAGGGGGGCGGTGACGTAGAAGCTGCAGCTGTGCGTCGCGACGATCTCGCAGTAGGGATGTCGCAGCAGCGAGAACTCCCAGTTGTAGAGGAAGACCGACACGCAGGTGAGGACCACGAAGGCGCCGACCGCGACGAGGAGCCGGCGGCGCAGCTCCCCGAAATGCTCCCCGATCGTCATCGCGTCGGGCTGCGCCCGCGTGCGTCGCCACGCCGACACGCGTTCTGACAGCGGCATCGCCATCGGCTAGTTCAAGTTCGGGTCGTCGGCGTCGAGGCCTGACGGCGGACGGACCCTTGCGACCCCGCCGGTCCCCTCCCCCGCCCAGCGGGGGCGTCCCGGCCGCAGGGGTCCGAGTTGTGCCCCGGCCCCCGGCGGGGCGCCGAAGGAAGCGGCGCCCGTGGGGGGGTCGGCGTCCCAGCCTCCGTCCTGGCTCGCCGCGAGCGCGTCGGTGTCCCCCGATGGGGTGTCCGAGCGGTCCGCCAACTGGCTGAGGAGGCTGAGCGGCGAGCGTGCCATGCGGACGATCTCCTGGCTGCTCGGCAGGTCCGGCATCGTCTGGCGGAGCTCGCGGTCGATCTGGCCGTGCAGGTCGCGGAGCTTGCGCCAGCCCGCGCCGAGCTGCCGGGCGACCTCGGGGATCCGCTTCGGACCGAGGAGGATCACCACGACGACGAGGACGATGAGCACCTTTGTCGGGCTGAGGTCCAGCACGCGCGCCCGATCCTACAGGCGCCGCCTCGTCAGAAGAACCTGAGCTGCGAGGGCGGCCAGAGGATCAGGAACACCTTCCCGACGACGTAGGACGCCTTCACCGGACCCCAAGTACGGCTGTCGCAGGAGTTGACGCGGTTGTCTCCCATGACGAAGTAGTCGCCCTTCGGCACCTTGAACGGATGTGTCATCGTCGTGAACGTCTGCGTGCCCTTCGGTAGCCAGGGCTCCTTTTGGAGCCTGCCTGTGATGTAGACCTTGCCGCCGTGCGCCGAGACCGTCTGGCCCGGGAGGCCGACCACGCGCTTCACCAGGTCCGGGACCGGCGGGCCCCCGCAGTGCTCGGCGGGCGGGCGCTTGAACACGATGATGTCCCCCGGCTCGATCGCGCCGTATATCTTGCTCACGACGATCCGGTCGCCCGCCTTGAGCGTCGGCCACATCGATGTCGAAGGGACGTAGTACGTCTGCGCGACGAAGGTGCGCACCCCGAAGGCAACCCCGACCGCGACGAGGATGATGACGACCCACTCGACGATCCAGCGACGCGTGTTGCGTCGTCGAGGCGGTGCGCCGTCCGCGGCGTCGGGCCCCTCGCGGTCGGGCGGCCGGCCGCCGTGCGAGACGCTGGCGGCGCCGTCGACAGCGGCGCCGTCGGCTCCGTCGACAGCGGCGCCGTCGGTCGGGAAGTCCAGCGGAGGCTCGGCGACGAAGTCCGGGGATCCGGGTGCGGGCGCGGCGCGGGTCGGGGGTTCCT
Organism: Actinomycetes bacterium; assembly: GCA_021828005.1. GTDB lineage: Bacteria > Actinomycetota > Acidimicrobiia > Acidimicrobiales > RAAP-2 > JAJYVT01. Next base: position 7,492 of record JAKATJ010000047.1, read on the forward strand.
GGCTCACGGGCTACCGAGGCTACAGGCTGCCCCCGAGAGGGTGAAGTCAGGAGCCCAGTCGGGGATAGCGCTTCCGTAGCCGGAGGCATCCCGGCGATCGGTGCGCGAGCGTCCCGCGCATCACAGCGAGGCGATCAGACGCTCCACCCGATCGTCGTGCGAGCGGAACGGGTCCTTCAGCAGCACCGTTCTCTGCGCCTGGTCGTTCAGCTTGAGGTGGACCCAGTCGACGGTGAAGTCGCGCCGGCGCTCCTTCGCTCGACGCACGAACGCACCCCGCAACCGCGCTCTCGTCGTCTGCGGGGGCTCGGTCATCGCCGCCGCGATGTCTGCGTCCGCGCAGGTGCGGTCCACCTGGTCGCGGGCCTGGAGCTTGTAGAAGAGCCCCCGGCTCCGGTCCACGTCGTGGTACATGAGGTCGACGAGCGCGGCCTTCGGATGCGAGAGCGGGAGGCCGTGCCGACGGCGGACCTGGTCGATGAGGCGGAACTTCGCGACCCAGTCGCACTCTCGCCACAAGGAGAGCGGGTCGGACTCGAGGCCCTTCAGGCAGTGCTGCCACATCTCGAGGGCCCGCTCCTCTTCGGGGCCGAGGCCGTGGCGGTCCCGGAACCGCAGCGCCCGCTCCAGGTACTCCATCTGGATGTCGAGCGCCCGCATCTCCCGGCCGTTGGCAAGCCGGACCCGGCGCTCGCAGGTGATGTCGTGGCTGATCTCGCGGATGGCGCGGATCGGGTTCTCGAGCGTGAGGTCGCGCAGCACGGTGCCGGTGTCCTCCAGCATGGCGAGCAGGATGCTCGTCGCGCCGATCTTGAGGAACGTCGCGTACTCGCTCATGTTCGAGTCGCCGACGATGACGTGCAGGCGGCGGTAGCGCTCGGCGTCCGCGTGGGGCTCGTCGCGGGTGTTGATGATGGGGCGGCTGCGCGTGGTGGCGGACGACACTCCTTCCCAGATGTGCTCCGCTCGCTGGCTGATGCAGTAGACCGCGCCCCGTGCCGTCTGGAGGACCTTGCCCGCCCCTGCGTAGATCTGCCGGCTCACGAGGAAGGGGATGAGCACCTCGGTGTACCGGTTGAAGTCGTCGTTGCGCTCCGTGAGGTAGTTCTCGTGGCAGCCGTAGGAGTTGCCGGCGGAGTCGGTGTTGTTCTTGAAGAGGTAGACGTCGCCGCGGATCCCCTCTTCGCGCAGCCGGGCCTGCGCGCCGGCGACGAGCTGGGAGAGGATCCACTCCCCCGCCTTGTCGTGCACCACGAGGTCTCCGACGCGGTCGCACTCGGGCGTCGCGTACTCCGGGTGGCTGCCGACGTCCAGGTAGAGCCGCGCGCCGTTCTCCAAGAACACGTTCGACGAGCGGCCCCAGCTCACCACGCGGCGGAAGAGGTAGCGGGCCACCTCGTCCGGGCTGAGCCGTCGCTGGCCGCGCAGGGTGAAGGTCACCCCGTACTCGTTCTCGAGCCCGAAGATCCGTCGCTCCACGCAGCCACGGTAGTGCCGGGCAACCCGTCCCAAGGCGCATGC
>JAKATJ010000047.1:9112-14970 GCA_021828005.1 Actinomycetes bacterium
GGCGGCGTCAGCCCGTCGGCGGTCGCGGCCCGGTCGTGGGCGGCGTCAGCCCGTCGGCGGTCGCGGCCCGGTCGTGGGCGGCGTCCCCCCCGGCGCCGCCGCCCGCCGACCGGGTGGTGCGACCGCTCCGGGTCGCCCGTGACGTCTGGGCAGCGTCCGGCGGCGGGACGGAGCTCCCAGAGAGGATCTCGGTGAGCTCGCCGTCGGTGACCCTCCGGAAGGTGCGCCGGCCGTTCGCCCGGCTGAGGGCCGCCACCTCGAGGTCGCCAGGTCCGAGGGTCCGCTCCGGCCCAGCGAGCGCCCGGACCGCCGCGCGGACGGCCTCGGCGAGGTCGCGGTCGCCGCGCCAGTCGGCGCCGACCCGCTCGGAGATGGTCTCCGCGTCGCCTCCCAGCACCGCATAGCGGTCCTCGTCGGTGATCGTGCCCTCGTAGGCGATGTGGTAGAGCTGGTCGGGCTTGCCGTTCGTCCCGAGCTCGGCGACGAGGATCTCCACCTCGAGCGGTTTCATCTCGTGGGTGAAGACGTTCCCCAGGTACTGGGCGTACAGGTTGGCGAGGGAGCGAGCGTCGACGTCCTCGCGGCTGAAGGCGAAGCCCTTCGTGTCCGCGTGCCGCACACCGGCGACGCGTAGCTGGTCGTACTCGTTGTACTTGCCGACACCGGCGAACGCGATGCGGTCGTAGATCTCGCTGATCTTGTGGAGCGAGCGCGAGGGGTTCTCGGCCACGATGAGCACGCCCTCGGCGAAGACGGTGGCGATGAGCGAGCGTCCACGGGCGATGCCCTTCTGGGCGTACTCGGCCCGGTCCTTCATCACCTGCTCCGGCGCGACGTAGAACGGCATCGTCATGCCGGCTCACCTCCGCCCGGCACGCTCCCGGCCGCGTCGCGCTCGATCCGCTTCCGGTCGATGAGGGCCCGGAAGCGGTCGGCGACCTCTTCCTCGGGCACCTCCGTGTACCCCTCGGCGGTCACGACCGCGACCGTCGGGTAGATGCCGCGGACGACGTCGGGCCCACCGGTCCCCGAGTCCTCGTCCGCTGCCTCGTAGAGCGCCTGGATGGCGAGCTCGACGGCCTCGGCGCGCGACAGTCCCTCGCGGAACCCGAGCTTGACCGTCGTGCGCGCGTCCCTGCCCCCCGAGCCGGTCGCCTGGTAGTCCGGCTCCTCGTAGTGGCCGCCGGTCACGTCGTAGCTGAAGATCCGCCCGGCGCCCCTCCCGGTGTCGTAGCCGGCGAACAGCGGGACGACCGCGAGGCCCTGCATCGCGAGCGGCAGCTGCTGGCGGACCATCTGTGCGAGCTGGTTCGCCTTCCCCTCGAGGCTGAGCGTGACGCCCTCGACCTTCTCGTAGTGCTCGAGCTGGGTCTGGAAGAGGCGGACCATCTCGACGGCGAACCCGGCGGCGCCCGCGATCGCGACCGCAGAGAAGCGGTCGGCCGGGAAGACCTTCTCCATGGCACGGTGCGCGATGGCGTGGCCCTCCGTCGCGCGCCGGTCACCCGCCATCACGATCCCGTCCGCGAAGCGCAGCGCGACGACGGTGGTGGCGTGGCGCACCGACAGCGCGAGGTCCCCCGCCGGCGGCGCGGCGAGGTCGCCGCTGCCCCGCAGCAACCGGGAGAAGTCCGGTCCGGGGTCTTCGGTCGGCGGGAAGAGCGGAAGCGCCACCTGGTGCTACTGCCCGCCCTTCTGGACGTAGTTGCGGACGAACTCCTCGGCGTTGTCCTCGAGGACCTCGTCGATCTCGTCCATCAGGTCGTCGAGCTCCGCCTTGATCTTCTCGCCGCGCTCGGACGCGGCTGGCGCCTCCTCGATCACCTCGGTCTCGGTGCGAGCCGGCGCGCTCTTGCGCTTCAGCTCCCGCTCAGCCATCAGGTCGTCACCTCGTGCACCTCAATGTCTTATCCCGGCTGCAGACGCTGCGAGTGTCATTGCGCCGAAACGTCCTCGGGAGTCACGCGCTCAGCCGTTCCAGCAGCTGCGCGGGACTCGAGCTCGCCTCCAGGAGCGCCGCGGTGTGGGCCGCGGTCCCCCTGAGGGGGTCCATCATAGGGACGCGCCGGAGCGGGTCGGTGCCAAGGTCGAACACGAGCGAGTCCCAGTTGGCGGTCACGACGGCCTCGGGCCACCGGGCGAGGCACTGACCACGGAACCACGCCCGCGTGTCGGCCGGCGGCGTTGTCACTGCGGAGGCGATGGCCTCGTCGTCGACCAGCCGCTCCATGCCGAGGCGGGCGTGGAGCGAGCGCGAGGGCCGCAGGTCGTGGTACTGGAGGTCCAGGGCGGCGAGCCGGCTGTCCCCCCACTCACAGCCGTGACGCTCCCGGTAGGCCTCGACGATCCGATGCTTGGCCACCCAGTCGAGCTGGCGGAACAGCGTGGAGGGGTCCTGCTCGAGCCCGTGGAGGACCGCTTCCCATCGCTGGAGGACCTGCTCCCCCACCCCGTCGTTGCCGAGCACCTCGAGCCCGTAGTGGTCGGCGTACTTCCTCGCTGCCGTGTACAGCTCCCATTGCACCGCGAGGGCGGTGGCCGTGGAGCCGTCCGACAGCATGAAGGGCCGGGCGAGGGTGAGGTCCGTCGACACCTGGTGCAGGGACCTGACGGGGTCTGCCGGGGTGAGGTCGCGCGGCGGTGAGACGTCGTCTTCGACCATGGCGAGGACGATCGCCGTCGTGCCGACCTTGAGGAAGGTGGCCACCTCCGCGAGGTTGGCGTCGCCCACGATCACGTGGAGCCGGCGGAAACGCCGCGGGTCGGCGTGGGGCTCGTCTCGGGTGTTCACGATCGGACGCTTGAGCGTGGTCTCGAGGCCGATCACCTCTTCGAAGAATTCGGCCCGCTGGGAGATCTGGAAGGTGACCGCCGACCTGTCGAGCGCGGCGGTCTCCGCCCCGACCTTGCCCGCGCCGGTGAAGATCTGCCGGGTGACGAAGTGCGGGACGATCGCGGCCGCGACCTTCGCGAAGGGGACAGCGCGGTCCATGAGGTAGTTCTCGTGGCAGCCGTAGGAGTTGCCCTTGCCGTCGGAGTTGTTCTTGTAGACGACGGCTCCCGGCGCGTTGGGGTAGACGTGGGCGGCGGCGCGCATCGAGCGGCGGAGGACCTCCTCGCCGGCCTTGTCGTAGAGGACGCAGCTGAGCGGATCGGCGCACTCGGGCGACGAGTACTCGGGGTGGGCATGGTCGACGTAGTAGCGCGCCCCGTTCGTGAGGACGGTGTTGGCGAGATGGGTCTCGACGACCGGGGCGAGCGACCCTACGCGCGTGAAGCCTCGCGCGTCGTTGGCCGGTGTCTCGTCCTCGAAGTCCCAGTCGGTGCGCCGCTCCGCCTCGGTCGCGTAGGCGTTCACGAGGACGGACGACGCCGCGATCGGGTTCCCGTCGCCGCCCGGCACGTGGATGCCGTACTCGGTCTCGATCCCGCAGACCTTGGGGATGGCCACGGTGCGACCCTACCTGCTCGTCACCTCGCCGGTCGGGTCGCTCACAGGTACTGGCCGGTGCCCACCCGCTCGATCGCCCGGCCCCCCCTTCCGTCCCGGTCTTCGCTCATGAGGGTCCGGACGTAGACGATCCGCTCGCCCTTCTTCCCCGAGATCCGTGCCCAGTCGTCGGGGTTGGTCGTGTTCGGGAGGTCCTCGTTCTCCTTGTACTCCTGGCGGATCGACTCGACGAGGTCCGAGGTGCGGATGCCGGATCCCTCTCCGGCGATCTCGCGCTTGATGGCCAGCTTCTTCGCTCGCCGGACGATGTTCTCGATCATCGCCCCAGAGGCGAAGTCGCGGTAGTACAGGAGCTCCTTGTCGCCGTTCTGGTAGGTGACCTCGAGGAAGCGGTTGGCGTCGTCGGCACGGTACATCTCGGCGACCGTCGCCTCGATCATCGACCTCGCGGCCTTCTCGGGGTCGCCACCGCCGATCCGTTCCACCTCTCCGGCGTCGAGGGGAAGGTCGGCCCGGAGGTACCTGGCGAAGATCTGGGTGGCCGCTTCCGAGTCGGGCCGCTCGATCTTGATCTTCACGTCGAGGCGGCCGGGCCGGAGGATCGCGGGGTCGATCAGGTCCTCGCGGTTCGACGCGCCGATCACGATGACGTCGCGCAGCGCCTCGACGCCGTCGATCTCCGCGAGAAGCTGGGGGACGATCGTCGACTCCATGTCCGAGCTGATCCCGGTCCCGCGCGTGCGGAACAGTGAGTCCATCTCGTCGAAGAAGACGATGACCGGCACGCCCTCTTCGGCCTTCTCACGAGCGCGCTGGAAGACGAGCCGGATCTGGCGCTCGGTCTCCCCGACGTACTTGTTGAGCAGCTCCGGGCCCTTGATGTTGAGGAAGTAGCTGCGCACGTTGGCGTTGCCGGTCGCCTCGGCGACCTTCTTCGCGAGCGAGTTGGCCACTGCCTTCGCGATCAGGGTCTTGCCGCATCCCGGCGGCCCGTACAAAAGGATCCCCTTGGGCGCCGGCAGGCGGTACGCCCCGAAGAGCGACCGGTGGAGGTAGGGAAGCTCGACCGCGTCGGTGATCGCCTCGATCTGGGTGTCGAGACCGCCGACGTCGGCGTAGGTGATGTCCGGCACCTCCTCCAAGACGAGCTCTTCGACCTCGGGGCGCGGGAGCTTCTCGATGACGAGCTGGCTGCGCGAGTCCATGAGCAGCGCGTCCCCGGCACGGAGACGGATGCCGGCCATCGCGTCCGAGAGCTCGACGACCCGCTCTTCGTCCGCACGGACGAACACCGCCACCCGATGGCCGGGATCGAGCACCTCCTTCAAGGTGACGACCTCCCCCGCCAGCTCGCCGGGGCGCGCGAGCACCACATTGAGCGACTCGTTCAGCACGACCTCGTCGCCCCTCGACAGGGTGTCCAGATCGATGTCGGGGTGGACCGACACGCGCATCTTGCGGCCGCCCGAGAAGACGTCGACGGTGTCGTCGTCGTTCCTTCCGAGGTAGGTGCCGTAGGCGGCTGGTGGCTGCGTGAGCTTCTCCACCTCCTCGCGCAGCGCAGCGAGCTGCTCCTTCGCCTGCTGGAGGGTGAAGGTCAGCTTCTCGTTCTGGGAAACCGCGTGGGCGAGCTGGCCCTTGGACTCGAGCAGCCGCTCCTCGAGCGCCTGGACGCGCCCGGGGCTCTCCTGGAGGCGCCGCCTGAGGGCGTGCACCTCCTCGTTGGCCGTCTCGAGCCGGGCGCGCAGCGCCTCGATCTCGACGCGGGGCTCGCCGCCATCCTCGTGTGCTCGATCAGGCGTCGGAACCACCTCCCCGATCCTGTCCCCACCACGTAGCGGGTCCGCCTCGGCTCACCATACCGGTGCCGCCGAGCTGCCGTGCAGCAGCGTGTCGAGCACTACGGATCACCCGCGCCGGCGCTCCCGGCACCGCGCCGCCGAGCGGCGAGGGCGGCCCAGGCTAGTCTGGTGGACGGAGGTGCCCACCTGCCGGGTGCGCGCGCCCTGCCACCTTGTGGCCGATGAGCTGCGGCGTGAGAGCAGCTCGGGAGCGGAGCGAGGAGTGCGGGACCTGCGGAGCCGGACTGAGTGAGGGCAGGCCCCAAGTTGCCGACGTCGACAAAGAAGGGTGACGAATGAAGGTCTGGATCGACCAGGATCTGTGCACCGGCGATGGGCTCTGCGAGGAGATCGCCCCCGCGGTCTTCACCCTCTTGGACGACGGGCTCGCCTACGTGAAGGAAGGCGGCGACGTGAAGAACGAGCCGGGCGGCTCTGCGGGGATGGCGCTCGTCCCCGAGGAGCTCGAGGACGCCGTGGTCGAAGCGTCCGAGGAGTGCCCCGGGGAGTGCATCTTCATCGAGCGCGAGTAGCGCTCCATCGAGCGCGGGCAGCGCCTCACCGAG
>JAKATJ010000048.1 GCA_021828005.1 Actinomycetes bacterium
TCCGCCCATCCCGCGTAGTAGAAGAAGTGGGCCGCTGCGAGAGGCACGTCGACGTCGCGCGACTCTCGGATGGGCTTGCCGTTGTCCAGCGACTCGAGCACCGCCAGCTCGCGAGCGCGCTCTTGGATGATGCGGGCGATGCGGAAGAGGTACTTGGCCCGTTCGCGGCCGCGCATCTTGCCCCACCCCCCCTCGTAGGCGGCGCGCGCGGCGGCGACCGCGCGGTCGACGTCCCCTCCGCCGGCCTCGGCCACGGAGGCGAGCGGCTCTTCCGTGGCGGGGTCGACCGTCGTGAACGTGCGACCCGTCGCCGCCGGGCGGAACTCCCCTCCGATGAAGAGCCCGTACTCGGCGTCCAGGTGCACGATGTCGCGCGACTCCGGGGCAGGCGAGTAGTCGAACACAGGCCCCGGCGCCTCCGCCGCCGCCTCCCCGCGTGCCTCGACGTCCGTCATCTGCGTCCCGTCTCCGCCGCGTCAGTCGATCGAGAAGTGGTCGCGGCCCGAGTAGACGCCCGTGAGCTGCTTCGCTCGCTGCATGAGCAGGTCGTTCAGCAGCGTGGACGCCCCGATGCGCAGCGCGGTCGGGGAGAGCCAGTCCTCGCCTGCCGTCTCGCGGGCGATGACGAGGTAGGCGATCGCGTCCTTGGCAGTGCGTATTCCTCCTGCCACCTTCACGCCGACGCGGCGGCCGCTCGCAAGCATGAAGTCCCGAGCTGCTGCCAGCAGCACGACGGCGACGGGCCGGGTCGCGCCAGGCGTCACCTTCCCCGTCGACGTCTTGACGAAGTCCGCGCCCGCGAGCATCGCGAGCCAGGCGGCTCGCTGGACGTTGTCGTAGGTGCCCAGCTCCCCGGTCTCGAGGATCACCTTCAGGAGAGCTTGGCCGGCAGCCTCGCGCACGGCCCGCACCTCCTCGTAGACGAGGCCGTAGCGACCCGAGAGGAAGGCGCCGCGGTCGATCACCATGTCGATCTCCTGCGCCCCTGCGTCGAGCGCGTCGCGCACGTCGGCGAGCTTCACCTTCATCGACGCCCGTCCGGAGGGGAACGCGGTCGCAACGGACGCCACCGCGACGGGGCTCCCCGCCAGGTGCCCGACCGCGGCTCCGACGAGGTCGGGGTACACGCACACCGCTGCGACGGGCGGCACCTCCGGGTCGGCGGGGTCCGGTCGGCGCGCCTTTGCGCACATCGCGGCGACCTTTCCGGGCGTGTCGGCACCCTCCAGCGTGGTGAGGTCGATCATGGTGATCGCCTTCTCGAGCGCCCACATCTTGGCCTCGCGCTTGACCGACCGGGTCGCGAGCGCGGCCGCCCGCGCCTCCGCGCCGACCTGGTCGACGCCTGGGAGACCGAGGAGCAGCTTTCGCAACGCTGCGTCGGAAGTGGTGATGTCGGGCGACCAGGGACCCGCGAGAGGGGTGGGCACCACGCTCGGCGACGCTGCGACGCGAGCGGCCGCTCGCCCCCCTTCAGCCACGCGAGACGTCTGGCTGCCCAGCCGTCCGTCTTCCTCCATCCTGGCCACAGTACTGCTGCCTGGCGCCGCCGCAGCCGGGCGGCTCACGGGGCACCGGCCACGACGCGGGCCGCGGCGAAGCCCGGCTTGATCACGTCGTTGATGAGCCGCAGGCGCTCGTCGAAGTGCGCGAACGCGCTCTTCATGGCGTTCAGCGTCAGCCACTCGATGTCGTGCCAGCCGTAGCCGAAGGCTCGTGCCACGCCGTGGAGCTCCGAGGAGACGGTGACGCCACTCATGAGGCGGTTGTCCGTGTTCACCGACACGCGGAAGAACAAGGACCGCAGAAGCCCGATCGGATGGTCCGACAGGGAGGGAACGACTCCCGTCTGCACGTTGGACGTCGGGCACATCTCGAGCGGCACCCTGCGATCGCGGACGTAGCTCGCGAGACGTCCGAGAGAGACCGACCCGTCGGGGCGGCGCTCGATGTCGTCGAGGATGCGGACTCCGTGGCCCAACCGGTCCGCTCCACAGATCTGAAGCGCCTCCCAGATCGACGGCAAGCCGAATCCCTCTCCGGCGTGGATCGTGATGTGGAAGTTCTCACGTCCGACCAGCTGGAACGCGGTGAGGTGCTCGGTCGGAGGGCTGCCCTTCTCGGCCCCCGCGATGTCGAAGCCGACAACGCCGTCGTCGCGGTAGCGGACCGCGAGCTCGGCGATCTCGAGCGAACGCGCCGCGGTCCTCATCGCGGTCAGCAACGCGTAGACGCGGATGCCGCGCCCCTCGCTCCCCTGGCGGAACCCTTCCAGGACGGCTTCGACGACGTCGGCCTCGGAGAGCCCCCTCGCGGTGTGCAGCTCGGGGGCGAACCGGACCTCGGCATAGACGACGCCGTCGTCGGCGAGGTCCTCGGCGCACTCGGCGGCCACACGCACCAGCGCCTCGCGCGTCTGCATCACGGCGACCGTGTGCGCGAACCCCTCGAGGTAGAGGCCGAGGTCGCCACGTGCAGCGCCCGCGCGGAACCAATCCGCCAGCTCGCCCACGTCGGTCGTTGGCAGTCCGCGCAGGTGGGTCTCCCGGGCGAGGTCGACGACCGTCTGGGGTCGGAGCCCGCCGTCGAGGTGATCATGGAGGACGACCTTGGGGACGCGCCGGATCTCCTCGAGCGTCGGCACCGCGACGGGCGCGCTCGCGGCGCTCACTGGCGGATCACCTCGAGCACGAGAGGCCGGGGAGCCGGGGGCTCGGGGCCGATCTCGACGGCACCTTCGAGCTGCTCTGCGACCGGGCCGAGCCGAGCCGGCTCGTCGCTCCGGAGCTCGAGCAACGGTTCGCCAGCCTCGACCGGCTCACCGGACCTTCGCAGGCAGACGACGCCGGCAGCGGCGCTGACCGGGTCCTCCAGCTTCGTGCGCCCTGCCCCAAGCCGCCACGCGCCGTCACCGATCCGCCGGGCGTCCACGGCACGGACGAACCCCGGTGCCCGAGCGGTGACGACGGTTCGGTGCTGGGCGGTCGGGAGCGGTGCGTCGGGGTCGCCTGTCTGGGCGCGGACCATCTCGCGGAAGACCGACAGCGCCCGTCCGTCGTCCAGCGCCGCGCGGAGCTCGCGCTTGGGGTCTGCCGATGCGGCGATCTCCAAGCCGGCAAGGCTCGCCATCTCGACGCCGAGGGTCACGACGAGCTCGACGAGGTCCTTCGGGCCCCGGCCCGAGAGGGTCGCCACCGACTCCTCCACCTCGACGCCATTTCCGACCGCGCGCCCGAGGGGCTCGTCCATCTGCGTGAGCAGCGCGGCCATCCGCAACCCGTGCTCCGTCCCGATGCCGACCATCGTCTCGCCCAGCTGCCGGGCGCGGCCGAGGTCCCGCATGAACGCGCCCGAGCCGACCTTCACGTCGAGGACCAGCGCGGCGGTGCCTTCCGCGAGCTTCTTGGACATGATCGAGCTGGCGATGAGGGGAACCGACTCGACGGTCGCAGTGACGTCGCGCAGGGCGTAGAGCTTCCTGTCGGCCGGTGCGAGCCCGGGCCCCGCAGCGCAGATCACGCAGCCCACGCGCTCGAGGATCGAGCGGACCTCGGAGGGCGAAAGGTCGCTGCGGAACCCGGGGATCGCCTCGAGCTTGTCGAGCGTGCCGCCGGTATGGCCGAGGCCCCGCCCGGAGAGCTGCGGCACGCACGCGCCCACGCTCGCAAGGAGCGGCGCGAGGACGAGGGAGACCTTGTCCCCCACGCCGCCCGTCGAGTGCTTGTCCACGGTCGGACGCGACAGTCCCTCGAGGTGGAGCCGGTCGCCCGAGGCGACCATCGCAGAGGTCAGGCGTCCGAGCTCGGCGCGGTCGAGCCCGTTCAAGAAGACGGCCATCAAGAACGCGGCCATCTGGTAGTCGGGCACGCGGCCTGCGGCGTAGGTGCCGATCAGCCAATCGATCTCCTCGCCACCCAGCCGTCCGCCGTCGCGCTTGCGACGGATGAGCTCGACCATCTCGTAGGTCCGGGAAGTCACCGCGTGACCCCGCCCCCGCCGCCGGCGCTCTCGGCCGTCTCACGTCGGGCGTCGATGTCGCCTGGCCCGAACGCGCCGGGAAGGAGGGCGCCCAGGGTCATCGGGCCTGTGCCTTCGCCGCCGTCGACGAGGACGCCGCTCCCGCCCGCCTCGAGCAACAGCTGCCGGCACCGGCCGCAGGGCGCGAGCGGTTGGCCGTCGCCGGCGACGATGCTCACCGCGACGAGGCGCGATCCGCCGCTCGCGTGCAGCGCGGAGACGAGACCGCACTCCGCGCAGAGCGTGAGGCCGTATGACGCGTTCTCGACGTTGCAGCCGGTCACCACCTGGCCGGCCTCCGTGAAGCCGGCGGCGCCGACACGGAGCCGAGAGTACGGCGCGTACGCCCGCGCCGCGGCTGCCGAGGCATGGCCCCGCAGTACGGCCCAGTCGACCGTCAGCGTCTCCGCCACGTCGGACCTCCTCCGCTCGTGCTGAAGCTCCCAGGGTAGCGACGATGCTTGGGGCGCACCCGTGAAGCCGTCCGCGCCCAGGCGCGCCGGCGGGCAGGCCGCGCGAGCGCGTGCCGGCGGGAGGCGTAGACCGTTGAGCCATGCCGCTCGTCCCCGAGTCTCACCGTGACCTTCACGACGCCGACGTCGCGACGCTCGCCACCGTCGGCGCCGACGGGACTCCCCAGCTGACCGAGGTGTGGTTCCTCAAAGACGACGACGAGGAGCGTCCCGTCGCGATCTCCCTCAGCACTGCACGCCAGAAGACGAGGAACCTCCGCAGGGACCCGAGATGCGCGCTCTTGGTGCTCGACCTGGCGGTGCCGCAGCGTTACCTCGAGATCCGGGGCGACGCGGAGATCGAGCCCGACGACGAGTACCTCTACGCGGACCGCTTCGGGGCCAAGTACGGGACGAACCTCCGCGCGTTCGACTCTTTGGGCGAGACGCGTGTCGTCGTGCGGATTCGACCGGATCGGGTCAACGCGGTCGACATGCGCCGCCAACCTTGATCGGGTCACATCGCCCTCGGCAGGACCGGTCTCCCTCAGGTGACCGCCGTCCGAGCCGGCAGCGTCCCATCCCACGGGATCACGACCCCTCTCGATAACCTGGGGCCGCGGTCAACAAGACGAATCGGCTCGCAGGAGGTGACCGGTGACCACAGCGGATCTGCCGCCACCGAGTGCGCCGTCCTACCCGCCAGGCAGCTACCCGCCGCCGGGCCCGCCCGGGAGCTACCCGCCAGGCAGCTACCCGCTGACTGCCTCGGAGTACGGACCACCACCCATTCGCGGAGTGCCGGCTCTACCGCCGGGGGTGACCCTTGCTCCGGTCGGAAGACGGGTCGGCGCGTACTTTCTCGGCATCCTGCTCATGATCGTCACGCTGGTGATCGGCTACATCATCTGGGGACTGCTGACCTGGAGGCGTGGTACGTCACCCGCGCTCTCGGTCCTGAAGATGCGCTGCGTCAAGGTGAGCACCGGCACGAAGGCCACGTTCGGCACCATGGCGCTGCGAAACATCGTCGGCGGCATCCTCGAGGGCATCCTCGGCTGGATCACCGAGCTCGTCTCTCTCGTCTTGTTCTTCGCCCGCGACGACCACCGGTGCCTCCACGACATCATCGGCGGGACGGTCGTCGTCTTCGACCCGCAGGCGCGGCTCGACGCCTGAGCTTGCCGTTGCGCCGAGGCCGCAGGACCGCCTCGGGCCGACCTCCTCGGGCCGACCGCCTCGGGCCGACCGCCTCGGGCCGACCGCCTCGGGCCGACCTCCTATCGACGCCAGTCGAGATGCAGGAGCACCTGCGCGAGGAGACGTCCTTCGGCGACGTAGCCCGGAAGCGAAGGGTGGAACGACCGGTTCAGGTCCAGCACGTCGATGCCGTTCATCCATGCGGCTCCCGAACCGCACAGGTTGTGGCTACCGCTTGCAGCGGGCTCGAAGAGCAAGGGATCGTCACGCGGGATGACGACTGGACCGGCCCTCCCGCCTGAGTTCACATCGAGGAAGCTCAAGTGCACGCCGTTCAGCTGCTCGGCGTTCACTGCCGCGACGTCGCGTGCGATCGTTGCGTTGAGGTCAGCGGCCTCGCCGCGCAACTGGTAGGCGTCGGCCACCGTGATGCCCTGGCACGAGCCGGCGGAGCGGTCGGCGGCCGGCCAGGTCGCGGGGTCGGCCATCAGGTAGGGGTAACCGAGGACGACGACGTTGCCTCCCGGCACGACCGTCCTGTCGGCGACCTCGCGCAAGAAGGCGACGAATGGTGCGCCCAACCGTTGCGCGATCTGCTGGCGCACCCATGCGTTCTCGGGGCACTTGTGACCCGGGGCGGAGGCGTGCACCTCATGGAAGAGCCCCAGGACGCACTGGGAGATGACGCCGGAGAAGTCGACTGTGTTGCCGCCGAACGTGAACGTGACGAGGTCGTAGCGGGCTCCGGCCGGCCGCCACTCGGGGAGGCGCTCGGCGTCGCCGGCGTTGAAATAGTTGGCGATGACCGCACCCGAGCAAGCGGTGAAGTACGGATGCTTCAGCTCGGGCATCAGCGTCCGCAGGTCGTCGAATGCCTGGATCGGGTACGCGAGCGAACCGCCCGAGTCACCGCGCGCGCACGCCCCGCTCGTGTGCGCGAGCCCTTGGCCAGAGGAGTACGAGTCTCCCGCAGCGAGCCAGGTGATCGGCGCCGGGCCCGGCGAGCCACGCCTGGCAGTGCTCCCGGACGCCTCGCCCCCGGAAGCCGCCAGCGACACGATGGCGACCACGCACACCACCAGCGCCGGCGTGCGGGCGAGGTGCCCGCGGACGAAAAGGCCGGCTCTGCTCATGTCGCACTGCTCCCCTCTGCCCCCGCCGAGCCTGTCGCCGTTCAGCAGGAGCAACATATTCTTGCCAGGGCTCTGCGTGTCAACCGCATCCTTCCCGAATGCGCAGACCACCACGCGATCGGGCCCGAGCCCCGCGCGCCGGACGCAAGAGGGGCCAGCGCAGGTGCGCGCGATCAGGGTATGGGAGAATTCGCCTCGAGGGGACCGCACCGGGGTGCTCTGCTCGGAGTCCTGGTGCCCGCAGACAACGAGGAGAGGGTTCGGCGGACAAGAGATGGTGCCTCTTCGATGCAGGACGGGCCGATGCAGGACGGGCCGATGCAGGACGGGCCGATGCAGGGCGCGCCGTGGGCTTCGCTCTTCCGGGCGCCTGCGGCGCGGAGGGAGAGCGGCGGCGGCGGTCGTCTCGCTCGCCTGTGCGGGTGCGACGCTCACCATGCCGGTGCCCGTGGCGAGCGCCGCCGGTCCGGCACTGCCGAACGGGCTCATCGCCTTTCGCAGCGCGAAGGGCATCGGGGTCGTCGACCCTCGGAGCGGGAGGGAGCGTCTGCTCCTCTCGGTCCCGCCGGGCTGCAACTCGGCGGCGGGGGGCGTGGGCCCGATCTCGCTGGCTGGCCCCGTCTGGGCCCCCGCCAGCGGGCCCGCCGCTCGCCTGTACTTCTGGCTGACGGACTGGCAGTCGACGCCGACGCCGGGCTGCAGCCTCCCGCGCCTGCCGAGCTGGGTGAACGTCGGAGAGCCCATCCTCGTCGAAGCCGACCCCTTCGACGGTGCCCTCCGGGCGGTCGCCGCGGCCCCGACCGGCCTGCCCTGCCAGCCCGGTGACGATCTGGCCGCCGTACCGGGGGCTCTGGCCTTCACCGACGGAGGCTGCGACGAGCCGCAGGTGCAAGCCCTCACGCTGCCCCTCGAGCCCGGCGCCGCGCCCCTGGCAGCCCCGCTCGCCGTCCCGGCGAAGGTGCTCGCCGCGCACTGCGCCGTGGGCGAGCGCCTCCTGGGCGAGGGTCCCTCTGGCAGGGTCTTGCTCGCAGTAGAGGGGACCCAGTGCGCGGCACCGCCACCCGCTCTCGAATCGTGGAGCCCGCCTGCCCACAGGGTCGGACCGCTGCTGCCCCGCCCGCCCTCCAGCGCGCGACGCGAGCTCGTCGCGGCGGCGATCTCGCCGGACGGGCGGTGGGAAGCCTTCTCCCTGGGCGCGCAGGGCACCGGCCTTCTCGACCTCCGGCGCGGGACCTGGTCGACCAGGCCCCTGGCGCGCTGCGGCTCGGCGGCCTGCACCGGCGCGCTCGAGGTGTCGTTCTCACCGAGCAGCGCCCAGCTCGCCGTCGCAGCGAACGGCGACCTGCTGCTCGACCCCGTGGCGGGCGGCGGCGCCAGCAAGGTGCTGCTCGCCGACGGGGTGAGCGCGGTGAGCTGGTCGGGGGTGATCGGTGCCGCCGCCCTGGAAGGCCCCCGAACAGGGCGAGCCTTGTCCGTCGTGGCGCCCTCGCTGTGGGCGCCGCTCTCCAGGTTCTGGGGAGCTGGAGAGAGCAGGACCTGGCGGGTGGAGCCGGCGGCCCTCCCGTCGCCCACCGTGTCGGTGGTCTCGCTGCCCGAGCCTGCCGACTCCCTGCTCATGCTCTCGGGAAAGATCGCCCTCGCCGCGGGCGCCGCGGCCCGAACCTCGGGGGACTGGTGGCGGAGCACCGACGGCGGGCGCACCTGGAAGGCCCTGAACCCTCGCTGCAGCGAGCAGCAAGGTGCGACGCCGAACTTCATGCCCTGCCGGGTGAGCCAGATGGCCGCGCTGCCCGGCGGGGTCGCGCTCGCGAGGGGCGATCCCGGCCTCGGGCTGTGGCGCTCGGTCGACGACGGCGCCCAGTGGCACCGGCAGCCGTTCTCGGGACGCGTCATCGAAGGCGGCCCCTGGGCGGCGGGGTCGCTCGCGTACCTGCTCACCCTTCCTGCCCGGCCCAACAGCCAGTCGGCGCCCGGCGCCGCCTCGCTGCTCGCGTCGACCGACAATGGCCTCGTCTGGCACAGGCTCTTGTCCGTCCCGGAGAGCGACCCGGGCAACCCGGTGGCGACGCTCGGGGAGTTCTTCGTCCTCGCGCCCGGGCACTTCGCCGCGCTCTACCGCGCGGGTGACTGCTCACTGCCCGCCGACTTGCGAATGACCGACAACGGCGGGAAGGTGTGGTTCTCCGCACCACCCCCGTCCCTCGTCGCTCCGGCTGATCTCGCTCGCGCCACGCCGTCGCGGATCGTCTTCGGCGCCGGCTTTTGCGGTTCGGCCGCACCCCACTACGGCCAGGGGATCTTCAGCCGCCCCGCGGCCGCCGGAGCCGGAGCGTGGGCGCCGGTCCACCTGCCCGCCGGCTTCCGCGACCTCTACGGGCTCGGGGCGGCCAGCCGATTCCCCGCCTCGGCGCCGACGGTCGATCCGATGTCTGTCGCGGCGCTCAGCTTCCCGGGCGCGAATGAGGGGGTCGCGGTCGGCTCCGCTGTCGAAACGGGCACCGACAGCTCGGGCATCCCGGCCGCCGAGCCGTCGCAGGGTTTCGACCTGATCTTCGTGAGCCACGACGGAGGGGCGTCGTGGACGAACGAGTCCGTCCCCGGTGGCCCGCCGCTCAGCGTCGTGAGCTGTGCCGCCCCGGGCCACTGCCTGGCTGCCGGCTGACAGCCGCGGATCAGAGCGCGCGCTACACGTTGAAGCGGAACTCGACCACGTCGCCGTCGGCCATGACGTAGTCCTTGCCCTCGATGCGCGCCCTGCCGGCGGCGCGCGCGGCGGGCACCGACCCGGCGGCGACCAGGTCGTCATAGCTCACGATCTCGGCTTTCACGAACCCGCGCTGGAAGTCGGTGTGGATGACCCCTGCCGCCTCCGGCGCGGTCGCTCCGGCGGGGATCGTCCAGGCCCGAGCCTCCTTGGGCCCTGCCGTGAGGAACGTCTGGAGGCCGAGCGCGCTGAAGGCGGCGTGCACGAGCGATTCCAGGCCGGACTCTTCCTGTCCGTACCCAGCGAGAAGCTCGCGCGCGTCTTCCCGGTCCATCCCCGCCAGCTCCGCCTCGATCTGCGCGCACAGGACGACCGAGAGGGCTGGCGCGACGAGGGCGCCCAGGCGGTCCTCGAGCGCCTCGTCGCCGAGCTGGTCCTCGGCCACGTTGAACACGTAGATGAACGGCTTCGCGCTGAGGAGGTGGAGATCGCGCAACGGTGCGAGCTCCACCTCGCCGAGGGCCGCGGCGGCCGACACAGGCCTGCCCTCGTCGAGGACCGCCCGGACCTGCTCCGTCGCGGCCAGCTGCGACGCGAGCTCGGGCCGCATGCGCGCGTCGCGGCGGAGCCTCGCCAGCCGGTTGTCGACCGTCTGCAGATCGGCGAGGACGAGCTCGGTGTTGACGGTCTCGATGTCCGCTCGCGGATCGACCCGGCCCTCCACGTGGACCACGTCGTCGTCCTCGAAGGCGCGCACCACCTGGCACACGGCGTCGGTCTCCCTGATCGCCGCGAGGAAGCGGTTCCCCAGTCCCTCCCCCTCCGACGCACCCCGGACCAGCCCGGCGATGTCGACGAAGGTGACGGTCGCCGGCACGATGCGCGCGCTGTCGTAGAGCGCCCCGAGGCGCTCGAGACGAGGGTCGGGCACGGCGACGACCCCCACGTTGGCGTCGATCGTGGCGAAGGGATAGTTGGCTGCGAGCACTTCGTTGTTGGTGAGCGCGTTGAAGAGCGTCGACTTCCCCACGTTGGGCAGCCCCACGATCCCGACCGAAAGGGCCATTACGCGCGGGCCCCCGACTCGAGTGCTTCCGCCGCGCAGGCCCCCATCAGGCCAGCCCCTCGACGCGAGCCATGCCGACGAGGCTGCGCTGAGGGCGGGCCCCGAGGTGGCCGATGACCTCCGCCGCGCACAGGGACCCGAGGCGCGCGCAACCGACCGGGTCGTGGCCATGGGTGAGGCCGAAGAGGAAGCCCGAGGCGTACATGTCCCCGGCTCCCGTCTTGTCGACGATCTCGGAGGCAGGCGCGGCCGCCACCTCGACCGGGTCACGGCCCCCTACGACGACGGACCCCTTGGGTCCGAGGGTCGCGGCGACGAGAACGCCGGTGTCCCCGGCCGAGGACAGCGCATCGTCCAGCGATCGGGCACCGAAGAGCCGGAGCAGCTCCTCTTCGTTGCCGAAGAGGACGTCGACGTCGTTCAGCACGAGATCGAGGAAGTCGTTGCGGTGGCGGTCCACGCAAAACGAGTCCGACAGCGACAACGCCACCGAGCAATCGTTCCCGTGCGCGATCTGCACGGCTCGGCGCATCGCCTCCTTGGCGCTCGGGCGGTCCCAGAGATAGCCCTCCAGGTACAGGATCGCCGCCCTCGCCACCAGCTCCTCGTCGACGTCCGCCGGACCGAGGGTGGCGGAGACCCCCAGGTGGGTCGCCATCGTCCGCTCCGCGTCGGGGGTGACGAGCACGAGTGAGCGGCCGGTCCCGCGCAGCTCGGCCTCTTCCGTCTCGGCACGGGCGACCGCGACGCGAAGCTCGACGCCCGACGCGCGCATGTCATGGACGAACACCTTGCCCATGTCGTCGTCGGCGACCTTGCCGACGAAGCCGGAGGTGCCGCCGAGCGCGGCGACTCCCGCGACCGTGTTGGCCGCCGAGCCGCCCGAGACCTCGACGGCCGGCCCGACTGCCTCGTAGATGCGCTCCGCCCGCCGCAGGTCGACGAGCTCCATCGAGCCTCGCGCGAGGGACAGATCGAGGAGGACCCGGTCAGGGACGGCGGCGAGGACGTCCACGAGGGCGTTGCCCATCCCGACGACGTCGAGCGGGGCGTTGCCGGGCAGTGTCGCTCCGGGCAGGGTCGCTCCGGGCGACGGCGGCGTCGCGTCGGCGTGTTGATCGGTCGAGGCGAGACCCGGCACGGCGGTCACGGTAGCGTCGTTCCCCATGCAACCCGTACCCGAGCCCCAGGCGAGCTCGACCTCCGGCGCCGATCCGCACCGCCTGCCCCGCACGGTAGAGCCGGTCGCCTACCGCCTCGAGCTCACCCCCGACCTGGAGGAAGCGACGTTCAAGGGATCCGTCGAGATCGACGTCCGGGTCCTCGAGGAGACCTCTCGCATCGTCTTGAACTCGGCGGAGCTGGACATCTCCGCGGCTTCGGTGGCACCTCGGGACGCCGCAGCCGTCGAGGCCGGCACGTCCGTCGACGAAGCCGCCGAACGCCTGGTGCTCACCCTGCCGGCGTCCCTGGCGAAGGGGACCGCAACGGTGCGCATCGACTTCAGGGGCGAGTTGAACGACAAGCTCCGGGGCTTCTACCGCTCGACCTTCACCGACGAGCAGGGCCGCACCCGCACCATCGCAACCACCCAGATGGAGTCGACCGACGCGAGACGTGCGTTCCCCTGCTGGGACGAGCCAGACCGCAAGGCGACCTTCGAGGTGACCCTCGTCGTCGACGAGGACCTCGCCACGTACTCGAACTCCCCGATCGCAGAGGAGGTGCCCATCGTCGTCGACGGCGTGGGCAAGCGGCGGGTCCGCTTCTGCCCCACGATGAAGATGTCCTCGTACCTGGTGGCGTTCGTCGTCGGGCCGCTGATCGCGACCGAGCCGACGTACGTGGGCGGGGTGCCCGTCCGAGTCGTGCACGCGCCGGGAAAGGGGCACCTCACCGCCTTCGCGCTCGACGTGGCGCGGCACTCGCTCGAGTACTTCTCCCAGTACTTCGGGATCGCGTACCCCGGCGAGAAGCTCGACCTCGTGGCGATCCCCGATTTCGCCTACGGGGCGATGGAGAACCTCGGCTGCGTGACGTTCCGCGAGACCGCGCTCCTCGTCGATCCACAGCACGCGTCGCGCGTCGAGCTGGAGCGGATCGCTGACGTCGTCCACCATGAGATCGCGCACATGTGGTTTGGCGACCTCGTCACCATGGGATGGTGGGAGGGGATCTGGCTGAACGAGGCCTTCGCCACGTTCATGGAGGTGAAGGCGACCGACCACTACCGGCCGACATGGCACCGATGGACCTCGTTCGGGTCGGAGCGCGACTCGGCGATGTCGATCGACGGTCTCCACGCGACGCGGCCCATCGAGTACCCCGTGGCCTCGCCGGACGAGGCCGACGGGATGTTCGACACGCTGACCTACGAGAAGGGCGCGAGCGTGCTGCGCATGCTCGAGCAGTTCCTCGAGGCCGACGTCTTCCGGGACGGGATCCGCCGGTACCTTCGTACACACGCCTACGGAAGCACGGTGACTGCCGACCTGTGGAGGGCCCTCGAGGAAGAGAGCGGCGAGCCCATCACCGCGATCGCCGAGAGCTGGATCCTCCAAGGTGGCCACCCCGTCGTGCGTCTCGGGGACGGGACGCTGTCCCAGGAGCCCTTCGCCTACCTCCCCGAACCTCCAGGCGGCGAGTCGTCGATCGGGAAGCGCTGGCTCGTGCCCGTCCTCATGCGATCAGTCGGGGGGGGCGACCGCGGGGAAGAGCCGGACGGCGACGACGGCCATGTGGTGCGCTTGCTCCTCACCGAGAGCGCCGCGCCGCTCGCACCAGCGTCAGGCGGGGGAGTCGCCCTCCTGAACGCCGGCGGCTGGGGCGTCTACCGCGTCGCGTACCGCCCCGACGTCCGGGCGCGGCTGGCCGAGCACCTCGAGGCGCTCACCGCGCTCGAGCGCTTCGACCTGCTCTCGGACACCTGGGCACTCGTGCTGAGCGGGCAGGCGGAGCTCGGCGAGCTCTTGGCGCTCGCCGCCCGGCTCGGCGACGACGAGGAGCCCGAGACCTACCACGCCACCATCTCCGCGCTCCGCCTGTGCGATCGCATCGCCGACGACACCGATCGTCCAGAGCTGGAGGCCGCCGCGCAGGACCTGCTCGGACCGCGCGCGGCGGCCCTCGGCTTGGACCCCCGGGAAGGGGAAGGCGAGCGCGTCCCCACGCTCCGGGCGTTGCTCGTCGAGACGCTCGGGACGACGGGCGGCACACAAGAGGTCCGCACCGAGGCCGCTCGCCGGTTCGCCGCCCGCTGCGCGGGCAATGGCAGTATCGACGCGAACCTCGAGGCGGCGGTGCTCGCCGTCGTCGCCGACTTGGGTCGAGAGAGCGACTACGACGCGGTGCTGGACCGCTACCGCCATCCTGCCAACCCGCAAGAGGAGCGCCGCCATCTCTTCGTGCTCGGCTCGTTCGCGGACCTGGGTCTCTGCCGCCGCACCTTCGAACTGGCGCTCGGCGAAGTCCGGCGCCAAGACGGACCCTTCGTCGTGCGCGCCCTCCTCGCAAACCGGGTGGGCGGCCCGACGGCCTGGGAGTGGGTGAAGTCCGAGTGGCGGCTCCTCCTGGACCGATTCCCCGACGTGAACCACGCCGCGATGCTCGCCGGCGTGCGTACCCTCTGCCGTGACCCCGCGCTCGCCGCGGACGTCACGCGCTTTTGCACCGACCACCCGCTGGCAGTCGGTCAGCGGACCGTCGTGCAGACCCTCGAGCAGCTCGCGGTGCATGTGCGCTTCGGCGACCGCATGCGCGGGCGGCTCGCCGGCGAGCTCAGGACCGTGCCGCACTGAGCCGGGGTGCGCCGGCGTGAGCGCGGGAGTCGTCGCCACCGTCTTCGTGCTCGTGGCAGCAGCCGAGCTGCCCGACAAGACGATGGTCGCCACCCTCGTGATGGGAAGCCGGAGCCGGCCGGTCCTCGTCTGGCTGGGTGCCGCCGGGGCGTTCCTGGTCCAGGTCGGGATCGCCGTCGCCGCGGGACGCGCGATCGAGCTCCTCCCCCACCAGGCGCTCGAGATCGTGGTGACGGCTCTGTTCTTCGTCGGCGCGGTGCTGCTCCTCGTCGTGCCCGAGTGGCGCGAGCAAAAGAGGGGCGAGCAAGAGGCCGACCGCGTCCAGCCCTCGCCGACCCGTCCCTGGCAGGTGGTCGGCACGGCGTTCATCGTCATCGTCGTCGGGGAGCTCGGCGACCTCACCCAGCTGCTCACGATCAACCTCGAAGGCAAGTACAACGATCCGTGGGCCGTGTTCGTGGG
>JAKATJ010000049.1 GCA_021828005.1 Actinomycetes bacterium
ACTGCGGCGCGGTTCCGGTGGAGCTCTTCGGCAACATGCGGTTCCCGGCGGTGGGGGAGCTGCCGTACTTCCTCACGCTCGGCCCTCACGGCTTCTACTGGTTCTCGCTCGAGTTCGATCCCGGCTCGCGCAACGTGACCGAGGCGCACCTCGGCGTGCGCCGGCGGTGGGACGAGCTGCTGTCGGATCCGCGGGCGCTCCAGTCGGTGCTGGTGCGCCACATCGCGGGCCGCCGGTGGTTCGTGTCGAAGACCCGGCACGTCACCTCGGCCACGGTGGTCGACTCGCTGCCGGTCGGAGAGCGAGCGGCGCCGGTGGCCTTCCTCCTCATCGTGCGGGTCGAGCTCGACCAGGGCCCGCCCGAGCAGTACCAGCTCGCGATCGCCTACGCAACTGGTGACAAGGCGCAGGGCGTGCGGCGCTGGCACCCCGAGGCGATCATCGCGGAGCTGCGGGTCGGTGACGAAGAGGGGGTCCTCTACGACGCAGTGTGGGAGCCGGCGCTCTCGCGGTCGGTGTTGGACATGATCGGCCGGCGACGCGCCGTCTCGTCGCGCAACGGGCGTGTGTGGGGGGCGCCCGCGCCTCACTACCGAGCGATCCGCCGCCACGTGCCCGACGACGTCCAGCCGTCACCGCTGTCGGTCGAGCAGTCCAACAGCTCCGTCGCCATCGCGGACCGGGCGATCCTGAAGTACATCCGACGCCTGGAAGAGGGGGTCAACCCGGGCGTCGAGCTTCCCCGTTTCCTCGCGGAACGTGCCCACTTCGAGCGCTCGCCCCGTTCGGGGGGCAGCCTCGAGTACCGATCGAACCACCGGTCGAGCCGCCCGATCACGCTCGTGTCGCTCGAAGAGACCGTGGCGAACGAGGGCGACGGCTGGAGCTACGTCGTCGACGCGCTGAGCAGGCGACTGGAGGAGGCGATCGCTCACGGGGCGGACGGGCCAGAGGACGCCGGCGCCCGGCCCGCGCCCGAGCTCCTGGGGCTCGTCGACGAGGACGAACCTCCCGACGATCTCTTCGACCACTTCGAGTGGGCCTCGCTCCTCGGGCGCAGGACGGGAGAGCTCCACGTGGCGCTCACCTCCGACCGGACGGACCCCGCGATGGCGCCCGAGCCGTTGACTCCTGCAGAGCGCCTGTCCCTCTACCACGGAGCCGGCAGCTTCGCCCGGCGCACCTTCCGCCAGCTCCGGGAGGCCGGCTTCTCCACGTCGGCCGCCGTTGCGCCGGTGCTGAGAAGGGAGCGGGAGGTCGGCGAGCGGTACCGCTCGATCGCCACGGTGCCCGTCGCCGCGCAGCGGATCCGGGTGCACGGCGACTACCACCTGGGCCAGGTCCTGTGGACGGGGAAGGACATCGTGATCATCGACTTCGAGGGCGAGCCCGCGCGCTCGCTCGGCCAGCGGCGCCTGAAGCGGCCGGCGACGATGGACCTCGCCGGCATGGTCCGTTCCTTCCACTACGCGTCGCGCGTGGTCGCGATGCGCGCGGAGCGGGACCTCGTCGGCCCACAGGGCCACCGTGAGCTCGGGCCATGGCTCTTGCGCTGGTACCGCTGGGTGTCCGCTGGGTTCCTCCGGTCCTACCTCGGCGTCCCCGGCGTCGACCGCCTCCTTCCCGCCGACCGCGCCGAGCTGCGCGTGCTGCTCGACTACTCCCTCCTCGCCAAGGCGGTGTCCGAGCTGGCCTACGAGGCGAACAGCCGTCCGGAATGGGTCGACATCCCGGCGAGCGGGATCCTCGACGTGCTGGACGACGCCCCGTGAGCACCGGCCTGCAGGCGCTCGCCGAGCTCTACGGCGTCGAGACCTCCTACGTCGACGTGTCGGGCGAGCGGAGGGAGGCGAGCGCCGACTCTTTGCGCGCCGTGCTGCACGCGCTCGGGGCACCCGTCACAGAACCCGCGTCGGCCGAGCGCGAGGAGCGGCTCCGCCGCCATGCCCAGGTCCTCGAGCCGGTGGTCGCGCTGCCCCTCGCCGGAGCCCAGGCCGTGGAGGTGGGGCTCCCGCGGCCGGCGCACCCGCGAGACTGCTGGCTCGTCCTCGAGGCGGAGGACGGCTCGGCACGGCGCACCCGGCTCATGCGGGCGATCCAGCGCCCGCTCGGCTCGGCGAGCCTGGAGGGGCGGGCGATGGACCGCTACGAGGCGCAGTTGAGCAGCCCGCTCGAGGCGCTCCCCGCCGGCTACTACCAGCTGCGGCTCGAGGGCCCAGGGGTCGAGGCGACCTCGCTCGTCGTGGTGGCGCCCCGGTGCCCCCTCCCTGAGCGGGGTTGGGGAGTGTTCTTGCCGGTGCACGCGATCCGCACCGGGTCGGACTGGGGGGTCGGGAGCTACCCGGCGCTCCGAGCCACCGCGCAGTGGATCGCAGCTCTCGGCGGCGCGCTCGTCGGCACGCTGCCGCTGTATCCCGGGTACTTCGACGAGCCGCTCGAGGTGAGCCCGTACCTGCCCGTCACGAGGCTGGGCTGGAACGAGCTCTACGTCGACCCGACGGCACTTCCCGAGCTCGAGACGTCGCCCGAGGCGCGCGAGCTGCTCGCGTCGGGCTCCTTCACCGGAGCGCTCGACCGTGCGCGGCGCGGCGCGCTCGTCGACTACCGGAGCTCGATGGAGCTCGTCCGGCGTGTGCTCGAGCCGCTCGCGCGGGCCGTGTGGTCCACTCGCTCCCCACGACGCGACGCCCTCGAGGCGTTCGCGCGTGCGCGTCCCGACCTGGTCGCGTACGCGCGCTTCCGGGCGGGCCGGTCGTTCGAGCCGAGCGGCGCGTCCCCCGACGTGCGCGCCCTGTTCGACGACGAGGCCACGCGCTACCACCTGTACGCGCAGTGGGCCGCCGACGAGCAGCTGGGCGCGGCAGCGGGCAACCTGCTCCTCGACCTGCCGGTCGGTGCGCACCCCACAGGCTTCGATCCGCGCTTCGAGCCGGCATGCTTCGCGGCGGGCGTCGAAGGCGGGGCGCCGCCGGACCACTTCTTCTCCATGGGCCAGCGCTGGTCCTTCCGTCCGCTCCATCCCCGCGGCCTGCGGGAGCGTCGCTACCGCCACGTGGTGGCGGTGGTGCGCCACGCCATGCGGCACGCGTCGGTCCTCCGGGTCGACCACGTGATGAGCCTCTCCCGCCTCTACTGGGTGCCGGACGGCGCCGACGCGACGGACGGCTGCTACGTTCGCTACCGCGGGGACGAGCTCCGGGCGATCGTGGCGCTCGAAGCCCTGCGGTCGGGCACGGCCGTGGTGGGCGAGGACCTCGGCACGGTCCCCGAGGAGGTCCGTCACGCCATGGCGGAGGACCGGATGCTTCGCTCGTGGGTGCTCCAGTTCGAGGTGACGGCCGACGCGCCGCTGCCGGACCCCCCCGAGCTGTCGGTGGCGAGCATCGGCACGCACGACCTGCCCCGCTTCGTCTCGTTCTGGGAGGCGCCCCAGCACGCTCGATGGCGCCGCGCGCTCGGGGGCGATGCCCGCCGCGGCCTTCGCGTGTGCCTCGACCATCTCGCTGCCGGCCCGGCACGGCTGGTCCTCGCCGACCTGGAGGACCTGTGGCTCGAGCGGTGGCCGCACAACCGTCCTGGGACCGGCTCGGAGTCCGGGAACTGGCAGCACCGGTCCGCGCGGACGCTCGAAGACATCTTCGCGGACGACGACGTCGCCGCCGCGCTCTCGCGGATCGACGCGCTGCGACGCCAGGAGGCGTCCGAGTGATCACCGCAGACGACCTGTTCCTCTTCAACCAGGGGACGCACCGGCGTCTCGCCGACAAGCTCGGCGCGCATCCCGGCGACGACGGCGTGCACTTCGCCGTGTGGGCGCCCAACGCGCGGCGCGTCTCGGTCGTGGGCGACTGGAACTGGTGGCAGCCCGACGCCGACGTGCTGTCCTCCTGCGCGGACTCGGGTCTGTGGGAGGGGGTCGCCGCGCACGCCCGCAAGGGGCAGGTCTACAAGTTCGCGGTCACCACCGCGCAGGGCGAGATCGCAGAGAAGGCCGATCCGTTCGCGTTCTTCTGCGAGGTCCCTCCGAAGACCGGCTCGGTGATCTGGAGCCTCTCCTACGACTGGCACGACGGCGACTGGATGGCGACGCGCCGCGAACGGCAGTCGCTGGCCTCGCCGATCTCGGTCTACGAGGTCCACGTCGGCAGCTGGCTGCGGACACCCGGCCGGCCCGACGAGCTCCTCGGCTACGTCGAGCTCGCCGAGCGCCTCGTGGACCACGTGCGGCGCAACGGGTTCACCCATGTCGAATTCCTCCCCGTGATGGAGCACCCCTTCTACGGGAGCTGGGGGTACCAGACCACGGGGTACTTCGCGCCGAGCGCCCGATACGGCACCCCGCAGGACTTCATGGCGCTCGTCGACGCGCTGCACCAGGCGGGGATCGGCGTGATCCTCGACTGGGTCCCCTCGCACTTCCCGTCCGACGCGTTCGCGCTCGCGTCGTTCGACGGGACGCAGCTCTACGAGCACGCGGACCCGCGGCGCGCGGTGCACCCCGACTGGAACAGCCTCGTCTTCAACTACGGGCGGCACGAGGTGCGGAGCTTCCTCGCCTCGTCGGCCGACCACTGGCTCCGCACGTACCACGCCGACGGGCTGAGGGTCGACGCGGTGGCCTCCATGCTCTACCTCGACTACTCGCGCAAGGCGGGCGAGTGGGAGCCGAACGCCTGTGGCGGGCGCGAGGACCTCGACGCCATCGCGTTCCTGCGCCAGATGAACACCGGCGTCTACGCCGACCATCCCGACGTCCAGACCGTCGCCGAGGAGTCCACCGCGTGGGCCGGCGTCTCCCGGCCTGTCGAGTGGGGAGGTCTCGGGTTCGGGTACAAGTGGGACATGGGCTGGATGCACGACACGCTCGGCTACATGGGCCGCGACCCGGTGCACCGCAACTGGCATCACGGGGAGCTGACCTTCCGGTCGGTCTACGCGTTCACCGAGAATTTCGTCCTCCCCCTCTCCCACGACGAGGTCGTGCACTCCAAGGGCTCCTTGCTCACGAAGATGCCCGGAGACGACTGGCAGCGACGCGCGAACGTGCGCCTGCTCTACGGCTACCAGTACGGGCTGCCCGGCAAGAAGCTCCTCTTCATGGGCTCCGAGCTCGCGGACTGGCGGGAGTGGAACCACGACGAGGGGCTCCACTGGGAGCTCCTCGACGACGAGCGGCACGCGGGTGTCTGCCGATGGGTGCGCGACCTGAACGGGCTCTACCGCGCCGAGCGCGCCCTGCACGAGCTCGACGCCGACCCCGCGGGCTTCGAGTGGGTGCAGCACGACGAGGCCGAGATCAGCGTGCTCAGCTTCCTTCGCAGGTCCTCGGACGGGCGGGTCGTGCTCGTCGTCTGCAATTTCACCCCGGTGCCACGCGACCTGTTGATCGGCGTGCCCGTGGGGGGCTTCTGGCGCGTGCTGTTGAGCTCGGACGCGCTCGACTACGGCGGGAGCGGCGCCGGCACCGCCGGCGGCGTCCAAGCGCAGCCGGTGCCGTCGCACGGACGGCCTGGAGCGCTCACGCTGGCCGCGCCGCCGCTCGGCTGCGTGTTCCTCTCTCCCGACCCCCCGGCAGAGCCCGGCGGGGACGCTGTCACCGCCTGATGCGCGTCTGGCCGGGGAGCCCCCATCCGCTCGGTGCGACGTGGGACGGCGAAGGGGTGAACTTCGCCTTGTACTCCGAGCACGCGACCGCGGTCGAGCTGTGCATCTTCGGGGATCCCACGTCCGGCGAGCCGGACCAGCGCGTGCAGATGCCCGCGACCACCGACCGGGTGTGGCACGCGTACCTCCCCGACGTGCGCCCCGGGGCGCTCTACGGCTACCGCGTGGACGGCCCGTACGCGCCCGAGGAGGGACACCGCTTCAACCGCCACAAGCTCCTGATCGACCCCTACGCCCGCGCGCTCAGCGGCAAGGTCCGGTGGAGCGACGACCTCTACGGCTACCGCGTGGGCGATGCCGAAGAGGACCTCTCCTTCGACCAGCGCGAGTCGGCGGGGTCGATGCCCAAGTGCATCGTCGTCGATCCCGCGTTCACCTGGGGGGACGACCGCCCGCCCTCGACGCCGTGGAACCGCACCGTGATCTACGAGTGCCACGTGCGCGGCATGACGATGCGGCACCCCGGCGTCCCCGAGCACCTCCGTGGGAAGTACCTCGGCCTCGCGTCCGACCCGGTCGTGGACCACCTCGTCGACCTGGGAGTGACCGCGGTCGAGCTCATGCCGGTGCA
Source organism: Actinomycetes bacterium (assembly GCA_021828005.1). GTDB lineage: Bacteria > Actinomycetota > Acidimicrobiia > Acidimicrobiales > RAAP-2 > JAJYVT01. The sequence goes on from JAKATJ010000049.1 coordinate 6,236, forward strand.
CCACCACGTGGACGACCGGCGCCTGGAGGAGATGGGGCTGACGAACTACTGGGGCTACAACACGATCGCCTACTTCGCGCCCCACGTCGAGTACGCGACGGGGGGGCTCGGCCAGCAGGTGACCGAGTTCAAGTCGATGGTGCGCACGCTGCACCGCGCGGGGCTGGAGGTCATTCTCGACGTCGTCTACAACCACACCGCCGAGGGCGACCGGCTTGGCCCGACCCTCTCGCTGCGCGGGATCGACAACTCCGTCTACTACCGCCTCCGCCCGGAGGAGCCCCGCTACTTCGCCGACTTCACGGGCACCGGCAACAGCCTGAACATCCTCCACCCTCGCACCATGGCGCTGGTGATGGACAGCTTGCGCTACTGGGTCACCGACATGCACGTCGACGGCTTCCGCTTCGACCTCGCCCCGGTGCTCGTGCGCGGGTACGACGCCGGCCAGCCGAGCGCGTTCTTCGAGATCATCCAGCAGGACCCGGTGCTCTCGACGGTGAAGCTCATCGCCGAGCCCTGGGACGTGGGACCCGACGGCTACCGCATCGGCCGCTTCCCGCAGGGCTGGGCCGAGTGGAACGGCGCCTACCGCGACTGCGTCCGACGCTTCTGGCGCGGGGATCCCGGCCAGGTGCCCGAGCTCGCCTCGCGGCTCACCGGATCGAGCGACATCTACGGCCACACCGGACGGCTGACGTACGCGAGCGTGAACTTCGTCACCTGCCACGACGGCTTCACGCTGACCGACCTCGTGAGCTACGAGCACCGGCACAACGAGGCGAACGGCGAGGGAGGCGCCGACGGCTCTCCTGAGAACTACAGCCGGAACTGGGGGGTCGAGGGGCCGAGCGACTCGGTGCGCGTCCAGCGCCTGCGCGACCGCATGAAGCGCAACTTTCTCACGACCCTCATGTGCTCCCAGGGCGTGCGGATGCTGCTCGGCGGCGACGAGATCGGCCGCACCCAGGGCGGTAACAACAACGCGTACTGCCAGGACGACGAGGTGAGCTGGGTCGACTGGAACGTCGGGGAGAGCGGCATCGAGCTGCTCGACTTCGTCCGCCAACTGGTGGGGATCTTCTCGCAGAACCCCATCCTGCGCCGCAGGAACTTCCTCACCGGGGAGCTCGTGCCCGGGACCCAGATGAAGGACGTCACCTGGGTCCGCACCGACGGCGAGGAGATGAAGGCGGACGACTGGGCGGACCCCGAGAACCGGACCCTCGGGATGCTCCTCTACGGGCGCGCCGTGGACGAGGTCGACGCCCGCGGCCGGTCGGCGCGGGGCGAGACGCTGCTCCTGCTCCTCAACGCAGGGATGCGCCCCCGCCCCTACACCCTCCCCAAGGTGGTGGAACCGGGTCGCTGGGAAGAGATCGTGAACACCGCGCGCCCGACGCGCTTTGCAAGAGAGGTGCGCGGCCCGACGGTCAACGTCCCGGCGCAGTCGAGCCTGCTCCTGCGCCGCGCGGTGACCTCCCGGCCGCCGCGGCGTCAGCCCGTGACGGATCCAGCCGCCAGCTCAGCCTGAACGGAGTCCCAGAGCTCCTCGCGGTAGACGCGGCGGCTCGGAGCGTCGACGCCGAGCCGCACGTAGCTGCCGGCCGGGCGGATGAGCGTGATGCTGAGCTCGTCGCCGATCGCGCTGCCCCCGAAGGTGACGGTCGGGTTCCCCTTCGAGACGGAGGCGACCGACACCCACACGTCGTCTCCGACCTCGACGCGTTCGCCGGGACGGCGGTCGATCCCGAGCCCCGCGCGTGCCGCGCCCGCCGGGTCCAGCTCGGTCGCCATCGTGATGCGCACCCGGTCGCCGACGAACTGGACGCCGGACATCGGGACGATCTCGAGGCGCGCCGTGTCCTCGGAGACGACCGTCGCGCAGACGCGCAGGGTCACGCTCGCGCCGTCCACGCACAGGCCGATCCAGACGCGGCGGTCCGTCACCGAGAGGACCGTCACCCGGAGGTCCGGTTCGATCACGATCGACTCGCCTGGCCGACGATTGAGCACGAGCATGGACGCCCCTCCCGTCCCGACTGTGGGCCCCAACCGTAGCTGGCGACCGGGCGCGACGCGTGGTTCGACGCGGTCTAGCGCTGCTGAGGCGCCAACGCCTCGAGGACGGTGCGTGCGTGCCGGAGGGACGACTCGGGATCGGCGTCGGGCGTCCCGACGAGCGGGTCGAAGTTCAAGTCGACGAACGCCTCCGTCATCCCGGTGGCGGCGATCGCGTGCAGGTCCTCTCTCACCTCTTCGAGGGTGCCGGTGAGGGGCGCGCGCGTCGTCGAGCGGACCTTCACGACCGCGCGGCACACGAACCGCAGCGAGCGCGGGTCGCGTCCGGACCGTGCGGCGGCGTCGCGGACGACGGCGATCGAATCCGCGAGAGAAGCGAGGTCCGCCCGGCTGCTGCTGATCCAGCCGTCGGCCATCCGGCCGGCCCGGCGCAGCGAGGCGTCCGCGGTCCCGCCGAAGAGCACCGGAGGGCAGGGGCGCTGGAGGGGCTTCGGCTCCACCCGTGCTCGCGGCACCCGGAAGTGCGTGCCTTGGTAGTCGACGATGTCGTCGCACCAGATCGCGCGCAGGCACCGGACGAAGTCCTCGGTGCGCGCCCCCCTGTGGCCGTAGGGGACGCCGGCAGCCTCGAGCTCCTCGGGCATCCACCCGAGGCCGATCCCGACGTCGAGCCGGCCGTCCGAGAGGTGGTCGATCGTGGTGAGCGGCTTGGCGAGCACGATCGGGGAGTAGAAGGGCGCGTTGACCACCGCGACCCCGAGCCGGACGCGCGACGTCTTCCCGGCGAGGTAGGCGAGCACGGCGAGCGGGTCCTGGACGCTGCGGTACTGGGGATCGAGCCGGTGCTCGCCGGCCTCGTCGACCGGGGCGAGGAGCCGCTGGAAGGTCCACAGCGACCGGTACCCGAGCTCCTCTGCCCACGCGGCGACCGAGGCGCACCCTTCTCGGGTCGCCCACGACCCGGACACCGGGGCTGCGCAGCCGAGCTCCATGTCAGTCGTTGCCCCTCAGCCTTCCTCCGCCGGCCGGCGCTCCCTCACCCGTGAACGCCCTCGCCAGGCACTGCCGAGCAGCGCCGAGATCGCGAGCGCCGGGAGCGCGACCACGTCCGCCATCCGGTCGTGCCGGAGCAGGTAGGCGACGACGACGAGCACCAGGACGGCGACGAAGAGCTCGGGCGTGTCGCCGACCAGGAAGTCCCACCAGAAGTGCCCGAAGGTTCGGGCCCATCGCGCGGCCGTCCGTCTCACCGGACGACCCCGTCGTCTACCCGGTCGAGGCGTGCGGGGGCGGGCGCCGGCGCCTGGGTCTTCAAGAGCGCGACCGAAGCGGCGGTCACCGCCGCGAAGACGCCGATGAGCACCGGGATCGCGAGGTCGCTCCCCGGCCAGCGGACGCCCGCGCCCTCGCCGAGCCAGAACAGGCCGAAGCTCGTCAGCATGATGCCGACCACGGTCTTGATGGTGTTCTCGGGCACCTCGGAGAGCTGGCGGGAGACGAGCAACCCGACTGCCGAGACGACCACGACGGCCGCTGCGGCCGCTGCGGCCGCGTAACCGAGCTTGTGCTGGCTCGCTCCGAGGCTGATCACGATGAGGACGACTTCCATGCCTTCGAGGAACACGCCCTTGAACGCGACGGCGAAGCCGAGGCCGTCGCGGCGTCCGCGCGTTCCCGCGGACGAGCGGAGCGACGCCGCGGTCTCCTGGTAGATGGCGTCCTCGTCGTGCTTCGCCTTGTGGCCGCTCGCTCGGAGGATCGCCTTGCGCAGCCACGAGAGCCCGAGCACGCCCAGCAGCGCGCCGACGAGGACGCGCAGCGCGTCGATCGGCACGAAGTGGATGAGGGGGACGCCCACGGCCCCGACGAGCACGCCGAGCACGACCAGCGCGGCCGCCGTCCCCTCCGTCGCCGATCGCCACCCTCGCGTGGTGCCCGAGGCGAGCACGATCGTCAGCGCCTCGACGGCCTCGACGCAGCAGGCGCCGAACACCGCGAGCATCAAGATGACCGTGGCGCTGCTCAACGGCTCACCTCCGCTCGTCCCGGGCCCGCTCGTCGGACGCGGCCGAAGGTCCACGTTCCGGCTCGCAGAAGAGGATACAGCCGGCTCCGTCGAGCTCGATCCCGACCTGCGTGCCCCTCGGGACCCGTCGCTCGCTCACGACGCCGGTGAGCCGGCGGCCTCCGGGCAGCCCGACGACGAGCTCGTAGTGACGGCCCCGGAACGCGGTGTCCTGCACGCTCCCGACGAGGTGGGCGGCCTCTGACTCCGCGTCGCACAACCGGACCGCGGTCGGCCGGATGGCGAGCAGCATCGGAGCGGCCGGGGCATCGCGGCCGTCGGTCCCCGCGCCGATGCGCGCGCCGAGAGGCCGGCTTCCCTCGACGCCCACCGGCTGCACCTCGAGGTGGCCGGGGGTCCTCCCCGGGCCGACGACGGAGACCTCGAGCTCGCCGGCGAGCCCGGTGAACCTCGCGACGAAGAGCGTCGCCGGCGTGCTGTAGATGTCCTCGGGCGTGCCGAGCTGTACGAGCTCGCCGTCCTGGAGGACCCCTACCTGGTCGGCCAGGGCGAACGCCTCGAGCTGGTCGTGGGTGATGTAGATGGTGGTGGCGCCGGCCTCGCGCACGAGCGAGGAGATCTCGACCCGCATGCGCTCGCGCAGGTCGGCGTCGAGATTGGAGAGCGGCTCGTCGCACAAGAGGAGCCCGGTGTCCCCGATGAGCGCCCGGGCGAGGGCGACGCGCTGCTGCTCGCCGCCGGACAGCTGGGCCGGGAACCGGTCCGCGAGGTGCGCGAGCCCGACCCGCTCGAGCATGCCGAGGGCGTGGCGCCGCGCGTCGTGGCGCGCGATCCGGTGCCGGCGCAGCGCGAAGGCGACGTTGTCCCGGGCGCTCAGGTGCGGCCAGAGCGCGTAGTCCTGGAACACCATCGCGAGGTCCCGGCGCTCCGGCGGGAGGTGGACTCGCCCGTCGGCGACGACCGTCCCGCCGATCACCAGTCGGCCCGAGGTGAGCTTCTCGATCCCGGCGATCGTGCGCAGGAGCGTCGTCTTGCCCGAGCCCGACGGGCCGAGGAGCACCATGAACGTGCCCGGGTCGACGGTGAAGGTCGGCCCCCGCAGGGCGTGGTTGCCTCCCGGGTACACCTTCGAGACGTCTTCGACGACGAGGCGCTCAGCCACGGGTCGTCGACCCGATCCGCCGCCAGCCCTTCGGCGCGAGGAGCCGGTAGCCGAGGAGGACGAGGCTCACGAGGCCGAGCGCGATGCCGACGGAGAGGACGGCCTGGGCCAGACCGAGGCCGAAGTGGTACCCGGCGATGTTCAGGTTGATGGCCACCGAGAGCGGCGGCGATCCCGGCGCGTAGAGGAGCTGGGAGATCGGCAGCTCGAGGAAGATCCCGCAGAACGTGAACAGCCAGGCCATGATCACCGGCCGGGAGACGGCGGGCAGCACGCCGCTCGTCCACGCGCGCAGCGCCCCCGCGCCGTGGGCGCGGGCGGCGTCGTGCAGCGAGGACTGGACCTGGGAGACCGGGCCCACCAGCACCCGCGCGTTGGTGGGCAGGCTCGACGCGACGTAGCCGATCAGGAGCAGCCAGACGGTCTGGTAGAGGTCGACCCCGATGCGCGAGAGGAACGGCAGGTTGTAGGCGAAGATGTAGCCTGCCGCGAACACCACCCCGGGCAGCGCGACGGTGGCGAGCAGGAGGAAGTCGAGGATGGCGGTGGCCTTCGTCCGCTGGCGGGAGAGCAGCCGCGCGACCAAGAAGCCCGCGACCACCGTGACGGACGCCGTGACGATGCCGTACACGAGCGACCGGTAGATCGGTCCCATCACGCCGGGGATGTGGAAGACCCCCGCGTAGTTGACGAAGGTGATCCTGCTCGACGCCCCGAAGTCGGCGAGCAGCGACCCGGTCACCGCTCCCACCCCGGGTGCGCCCAGGGCGAACGCGAAGAAGAGCGCCACGCATCCGGTGGCGAGGACCGCCCCTTTGGCCGAGAGCTGTCGGCGGACCGCCTGGCGGGTGCGCGCCGAGAGCACCGCGTACGAGCGGCCGCGCAGAGCCCTTGCCTGCAACGTGAGCGGCAGCGCGACCGACGCGACGAGGACGACCCCGATCGCCGCGGCCGCCGGGAAGCTCGGGGGGAAGTTCCCGATCGCGCTGTACAGCTGGTAGGTGGCGAGCGAGAAGTGGGAGTTGTAGGCGAGCGTGTAGGCGACGCCGAATGTGCTGATCGACTCGGCGAAGCCGATCGCGAGGGCGGACCAGACGGCCGGCGCCAGGATCGGCAGGACGAGCCGCAGCGCAGTGAGCCTGGACGCGCCGTGCACGCGTGCCGCGTCCTCGAACTCCTGGCCGAGCCCCGCGAGCGACGCGGTGATCGTGAGGTAGGCGAACGGGACGCAGCGCAGCGCGAGGAGGAGCACGACGCCGAAGGGCCCCATGATCGCGTGTGTGACGAAGGTCGAGCCCAACCCGAAGCGTGTGAGCACGCCGTCCTTGACGACGAGCCGCTCCCAGCCGATCCCGGGCAGCCAGGAGGGGAGCAGCAGCACCAGCCACATGCCGATCGAGACGAAGCGCCTCCCGGGCATCGTGGTCCTCGCGGCCAGCCACGCGATCGGCAGCCCGATCGCGACGCCCATCAGGGCGGCCGAGGCGCTGACCCACAGGGAGTTGACGACCGAGACTGCGGTGGTGCCGGTGAAGATCGTCTGCAGGTAGCGCAGCGTGAACCACTGCGGGCCTTGGTCGAAGAGCCTCGGCGAGACCGAAAGGACGAGGAAGCACGCACAGGGCGCCAGGATGAAGAGTGCGACGAGCCCCCACAGGCCGAAGCGGACCCCTCGTGCGGCGATGGAGAACCGGCCGGCGGAGACGACGCGGCGCCGGCCCGTCTCCGGTGCCGGCGCGACGCGCGGTTCTCCTGTGCCGACGGGCGCGGGGGGTCCCGCCGGCAGCCCCGTGACGGGCTGGGTGACCGTCACGGGGCTGGCGGAGCGAGCACGCCGCTCGGCGCGCCGCTGTTCGACCGACGGATCACTTGGTGATGTTGTTCACGAACCAGGAGTTGATGGCCGCCTCACGCGGTCCCCACAGGTAGGGGTTGGTGTGCTGGACCTTCACCGACCCGAGCGCCGGAAGTTCGGGACGTGCCTTGATCCCCTGGACGACCGGGTAGTAGAGCGAGTCGCCGGTCGGGTCCCCTGCTTTCATGACCGTCTGGCCGGCCTTCGACAGCACGAACTGCGCGAACCGCTTGGCCTCGGCGATCTCGGTCTTTGTCGCCTTGGCGTCGATGCCGATGTTGGACGGCAGCATCGTGACGGGGCTCAGGTACTTGACCCTCAGGCTCGGGTCTGTGTGCCTGGCACCGATGGCGGCTGAGCTCTGCACGAGGGCCAGCTTGATCTGCCCGCTCGCGAGCGCCGCGAGGGTCGGGCCGTTCGTTGTGTGGACGACGAGGCCGTTCCGCTTCAGCTTCTCGAAGAACTGCTTGCCCTTCGCCACGCTGCCGAAGTAGTTCATCATCCCGGCGATGAAGGGGTAGGTCGGCCCGGATTGCGACGGTGTGTTCATGCCGACGACACCCTTCCACTTGGGGCTGAGCAGTGTGCTCCACGACGTCGGCGGGTTCTTCACGACCTTCGATGTGTAGGCGACTGGCGCCATGAGCGTGATGCCCGTCGGGACGAAGCTCTTGTCCTTGGGGACGACGGACTTGCCGAGCGTGTCGAAGCTCACCTTCGGCTCGTAGCCGCGCACCAGCATGTGCTCGTCGTCGAGCTCGGCGAACGCTGTCTGGCCGTCGACCCACAGGAGACCCCAGTGCGGGTTGTTCTTCGACGCCTGGATCTGGGCGAGCAACGGCCCGGTCGAGTTTGTGTCGAGCTCGGTCAAGATGCCCGTGGCGTTCTGGAACGCTCTCACCATCGCTTGGTCGTAGCCCTGCGCGGAGTAGACGATGAGGGGCACGGAGGAGATCTTCTTCGCCGCGAGCGCTGGGCCCGACGCGGCGGCGACGCCGCCGGCGGCGAGCGCCCCGCAGGTGACCCCGGCGAGCGCCGCCCTGAGCCCGCGGCTGCGGCCCGAGCGGGGCCGGATCTCGGACGTTCGGCTCCTGCGAAGCTGCACCGGCTTCCTCCCGTATCCCGTCGCCGGGCGCCACTGCGGCCCCGGCGGTCGGCTGGAACGCTAGGAGAGGGCGCTTAACTCCCCGCGATCGCGAGGTGAACGCAGCCTGAACTTCTGACGACTTCTTGGGTCTGCAACCCTCTTCAGCGCGACCGGGGACGGGCCGGAGCGAGGTTGCAATA
>JAKATJ010000050.1 GCA_021828005.1 Actinomycetes bacterium
GTCATCACGATTGGGTCGAGGGCGCCGGCCCGCCGGGCGAACGCCTCTGCGTCGGGATAGGTGCCAGGCTCGGGTTCGGGCTCGAGGGGCTCGACCGGCGCGGGCGCGGGCTCGGCGGGCGCGGGCTCGGCCGGCGCGGGCTCGAGGGGCTCGCCCGGCATTTGCTGGAGATCGACCGCAACATCGCCGTCGATCTCGCCGTCGACCTCGCGGGCGACCTCGGCATCGGCCACCCTGCCCGGCGCGTCGGCGTCGACCTCCTGGGTCGCCCCAACATCCTGTCGCGCCCGGAGCCTGGCAAAGAGCCCCTGGACGTCCATCTTGGCCTGTGGTCGCGCACCGGTCGCATCGGCCGCAGCGTCCTCCGGCAGGGGGCTCTCCTCGGGCACGAGCTCGACCTGCGTCCCGCCGGGCAGGGGTGCACCGGCGTCGGCGATCGAAGGATCGTCCTGCCAGTCGTGCACCGCGCCAGCGTGTGCCTCCCCACTCCGCCCCTTCGTGCCCGCCGCGGGGCGCACGACGACCGCCGGGAGAGGCGGCACCTCCTCATGGGTCCGGTTCGGACCGGGAACGCCGACGCCGGTTTGGCCAGGTGCCGGCCTCTCGACCACCGTGGCGACATCGTCGAACCGCAGCACGGCTTCCGACGCCCGGGCGGCCTCCTCGCCGGGGTGGTGCGACGACTGCAGCGTGCGAGAGGCGAAGTCCCCCGCGTCCTCACCGAGCGCGTCCAGCTCGGCGACGGCACGCTCACCCTCAGCGACGAGGACCGGCTCGGCGACGTCGACGGCGTGCGTCCTTGCCGCTCCGGAAGCGGTCGCACGCGCAGCGTCCTCTGCACGCGAAAGATCCTCGACGATCCTGTCAATCGATCGCCGGACGCCCACGACGGAACCCGCGATCTCGTCGCGCGCGGCACGGAACAGCTCGATCTGCTCGGTCATGAGCCTGCGGCGGTGCGCCATGTCTGCCAGCACGCGCCGTCGGGCCTCTTGTGCTTGGTCGAGCATCGCTCTGCCCTGCTCGCGGGCTCGCTCGACGACAGCTTCGCCTTCCTCGCGCGCCGCCTCGAGGGCAGCCGCCGCCTCCTCCCGGGTCTGCTGGCGTAGCGAGCCCGCCTCGAGCTCCGCCTCGGCGATGCGCTCGGCCGACGACGACTCGGCGTTCACCTGGATGTCGGTCGCCTGCTGCTGCGCGTCCCGCACCATCGCGGCGGCCGTCTCCTCAGCCTGGGAGAGGATGCGCGCCGCCTCCTCGTGAGCGCCGCGCAACACCGCGGCGCTGCGCTGCCCGAGAGAGGAGGTGAGCACGCTCTCGTCGATCACCGGATGGCGCGCCCGCTCCTCGGCTTCTTGCAGCTTGTGCAGGAGCTCCTGCTCGCGCTCGCCTGCGCGCTCCAGCGCCCTGGCGAGAAGCTCGAGCTGCGCACGCACCTCTTTCGGATCGAACCCGCGTCGGACCGTGCCGAAGGGGTGCCGAGCGATCTCGGCTACGTCCAAGCGGGGGGTGGAACCGGAGAAACGGTCGTCAGCCACTTCGCAAAGACTACGACCCGTCACGCGCGAGGCGGCGGAACCGTTCCACCCAGCCGGCGGAGGTCTGTCAGAACCTGGGCCAGCGAGCTGACTCCGTAGACCTCGAGCGGGGGGGTCGCCTTCGATCTGGCTGTCGCCACTTGCGCGGCCGGCACGAAGAACGCCGTCGCGCCCGCCCGCTCCACGGCCACCGTCTTCTCGGGGACGCCGCCTACTTCCCCGACCGCTCCTGTCGCGGCGATCGTCCCGGTTGCCGCGATCGATCTCCCGCCGGTCAGGTTCCCCCCCGAGAGAGTGTCGATGATCCCGAGCGTCAATGCGAGCCCTGCCGACGGCCCGCCGATCGATGTGGTCCGAAGCGCCACGGGGAACGGGAAGGCGAACGCCTCCAGCGTCTCGGTCTCGACGCCGAGGTAGCCCTGTCCGTGCCATCCCGACCCCGAGCAGTCGGGTGTCGCCGTCGGGTGGGGCACCGTCGACGGCCAGCGGCCGAGCCGGACGGTCACGTGGACGACCGGTCCCCGCACGATGTCCGCGCGAGTGCTCACGTGCGAGCGTTCGACCGCGAGGCGCACCCTCTGTCCGGCACGGTGCGTGCCGAGAGCTCTGGCGAACGCGCAGGCGTCGGGGGTGGCTCGGCCGTCCACCGCGGTGACGATCTGCCCGACTGCCAACGCCCTCGACGCCGGCGAGCTCGTGACGACGGCGAAGACCACCACCCCGGTGTTGCGTCGTGCGACGTGGTAGCCGAGGCGCGTGAACGCGGCGGCCTTCGCGGCGGACTGGGACTGCTCCATCTCGAGGTACCCCTGGGCGACCAGCTGCGAGGCCGGCGTTGCCGGGCCGAGCACTGTCTCGGCCGGCAGGATCTGGGCGTCCCCCCTCAGCTCGTCGTAGAGGTAGCTCAGCGCGGTCACCCGTGTGATGTACACGTCCGTGAGGAAGATGCTCCCGCGCACCCGGTGCGCGCGCCGCGTGGGGACCTTCACGAGCGGCGCGACCGACTGCGCCACGCCCGGGGTGACGACGTACTCGCTCAGGTCGACGTGATCGGCGACGACGCCGGCCACGACGAGCACGGCGGCGAGCGCGACAGCGAGCCGCACCCATAAAGGGCCGCGCCGCCACGCCCGCCCCGCTCGACCGGCCGGCCGAGGGGAGGCGACGACACGACCCCGGGCAACGGGCTCCTCGGCGTCGCGCGGCGCCGTGCGATCGGGGTCGTGCTCGGACATACTCGGTCGGTGAGGGACGATCCTGCCACGCACGGACCGATCCGCCTGGTCGACGTGGTCGTGGCGGGACACCGCGGCGACGTCGAGACCGCCCTTCGTGCCGTCGGTTCGGACGACCCCCGGCTGCGGGAGGTCGCCCTCGGGGCCTTGGCACGCGCGGGCGCGCTGGAGGCCGCCACGGTCGAGCGCGCCCTGCGCGACCCAGACCCCGCCGTCCGCCGCCGCGCGTGCGACCTCGCCGCGATGTTCCAGCTCTCGGGCCCGCTCCTTGCCACCGTGCGTGCCGCGCTCTTCGACCCGGACGCGCTGGTGGTCGAGGCGGCGTGCTGGGCGCTCGGTGAGTCGCCGTCCGCCCCGGTCGACGAGCTGATGAGTACGGCGCGCTCGCATGCCGACGCCAGGGCGCGCGAGGCGGCCGTCGCCGCGATCGGCAGCATCGGCGATCCACGAGGCTTGCCTGCCGTCCTCGACGCCCTGGGGGACCGCCCGACGGTCCGCCGCCGGGCGGTGGTCGCGCTCGCCGCGTTCGACGGCGAGGAAGTGCGGGCAGCGCTCCGCCGCGGCGCCGCCGATCGCGACTGGCAGGTCCGCGAGGTCGCCGAGATCCTCCTCGACGCGGGGGGCACGACCCTGGAGTGAGGAACGGGCGGCGGCGCGCCGGGCGTCCGAGTCAGCATTCGGCGGCGGCGAAGAGCGGCCGGAGCCGGTCGAACGACTCGATGCACCGGCCGGCGCCCAGAACGACGCACTCGAGCGGCGTCTCGACGAGGTGCACCGGGACCCCCGTCACCTCCGCCAACCGCTGCGAGAGCCCGCGCAGCAGCGCGCCTCCCCCGGTCAGATGAACGCCTCCGAAGATGATGTCCTGGGCGAGCTCAGGGGGTGCTTCCCCGAGGCAGGTCGTGGACGCGGCGAGGACCTGGGACACCTCCTCGGCCACCGCGTCGCGCACCTCCGCAGAGCTCAGCGAGACGGTCCGCGGCATCCCGGTGGAGACCTCCCTGCCACGCACCTGCGCGTCCGGCTCGTCTGCGTAGGGGGCCGCCGAGCCGATTGCGAGCTTGACCGCCTCGGCCGTCCGCTCGCCGATCGCCACGCCGAAGGTGGTCCGCACGTACGACTGGATCGCGGCGTCGAGGTCGAACCCTCCGCAGCGGATCGCCCGGGTGGCGACGATGCCGCCGAGGGAGATCACCGCCGTCTCGGAGGTGCCGCCTCCGACGTCGACGACCATCGATCCGACGGGCTCGTGGACCGAGATCCCCGCGCCAATGGCCGCCGCGAGGGGCTGCTCGATGAGGAAGCAGGAGGAGGCACCGGCACTCCGCGTCGCCTCGATCACGGCCCTTCTCTCCACAGCGGTGATCGCGGACGGCACGCACACCAGCGCCTTCGGCCTGCTGATCCTGCTCACTCCGACGCGCCGCAAAAGGACGTGGAGCATCCGCTCGGTGATCTCGAAGTCGGTGATCGCGCCCTGGCGCATCGGCCGCACGGCCACGATGTAGCCGGGGGTCCTTCCGATCATCTGCCACGCCTCGTCGCCCATCGCAAGGACGCTCTTCGTGCGGGTGTCCATCGCGATCACGGTCGGCTCGTTGAGGACGATCCCCTTCCCCTTCACGTACACCAGGGTGTTGGCCGTGCCCAGATCGATGGCGAGGTCATGCGGCATCGGCCGCCATGGTACGCAGGCGGGGGCGATGCCAACCCACGAGACCCGGTCGGTAACCTCGCTGCGTGCACTGGGGTCCCCCCGAGGACGATCCCGAGGATCTGGGTGTCGGCACAGGCGGATGGGTGCCGCCCGAGGCCCGCAGCTGGCGCCACCCCTCGGAGCTCCACGCCGCGGGCGTGGCGGCCGTGCTCACGGCCGCGCACGGTTGGCGGCGCGGCGCTGCGATCGCCGTCGGCACCACCGCCCTCATGGCGATCGTCGCGGGTGCGCTCCTGCTCGCCAACACCGGAGCTTCCCGAGGGTCCCCGACGCTCGACACGATCGCGGTCGGTACCTCCGTCACGCCGTGCTGCTCGCTCTCGCCCCTCACCCGCGCCGCCGAGCAGGCGGTTGTCTCCATCGAACCCACCGTCGCCGGCCCCGGCGAGACGGGTTGCGGGGTCGTGGTCGGCCCCGGGCTCGTCGCCACGACCGCGGCCGCGCTCGCCGGCGCGCACAGGGTCAGCGTCGTCGCGGCGACAGGCCGGCTCCTCGCCGGTGACCTGATCGCAGAGGACAGCGTGACGGGCATCGTCCTGCTGCGCCTCAGCGCGTCGCTGCCCGCCGCGCAGATGGACCTGGGGGACACCCTCGGCACTGGGACACCCGTGCTGGCCGTCGCCATGCGACCTGCACTGGGAAGCCGTAGCCCGAAGCCGATCTGGACGGCAGCAAGGGTCCTGGCAGTCGGCGTGCCCTCCCCCGACGCCCCGTCCACGTCCATTGCGCAGATCACGGTCCGGGGCCCGTCCGTCCCCGCGATGCCCGGCGAGGCGCTGGTCGACACGCACGGACGCGTGGAGGGCATCCTCGACGCCGCGAGCGGCTCGCAGCGGTCGTTCCTGCCGATGTCGCTCGTCGTCGGTGTCAGCAACGACCTCGCGACCATGGGCAGGGTCCGGCACGGCTGGCTGGGCATCACCGACACGACATCCCGCGGCACGACAGGTGCGGAGATCAAGTGGGTGGACCCGAACGGCGCAGCGGCGCAGGCGTTGCGTGCCGGCGACGTGATCGTGCGCATCGACGGGTGGCGCGTCCATTCGGCTGCCGACCTTCGCTCGATGCTCTACGTGATGGCGCCGGGCATCAAGGTGTCCGTCGAGGCATTCCGAGGAGCACGACTCATCCGGGCGGTCGTCGAGCTCGCCACCTCGCCGTAGCATCATCTTCGTGGCGACGAACGACCCGTTCCAGGGTCTGCTGCAAGACCTCCTCAGGGTCATCGGCGGCGCACCTGGCGCCCAGCAGGCATGGCTCGACGCCGCGCGGTCGCTCGCTCACGGGGTCGCCACCGACGGGGAGCAGGAGACCAATCCCGATCCGATCGCGCGGATCCGCTTCGAGGAGCTGGGGCGGGTGGCGGAGCTCCACGTCGCCGACGCCACCGGCTTCACGTTCGACCGTTCGCCTGCCTTCGAGCCGGTGGGTCGCGGAACGTGGGCGTTGCGCGCCCTGGATGCGTGGGCCCCGACGGTCGGCCGCATCGTCGAGGCACAGCGGGCGAACCCCCCGACGCCGGCTCCCTTCGAGGATCCCGGTGACGTCGAGGCGCTGCTCGCACGTTTCGCCGGCACCCTCGGTCCGGTGCTCGTGGGGATGCAGTTCGGCTCCGCCGCCGGCCACCTCGCGCAACGGGCCCTCGGTCAGTTCGCGTTGCCGCTCCCGTGGCCGGAATCCACGAGCATCCTGGTGGTCCCGGACAACGTGCACCGCTTCGCCGAGGAGTGGAGCCTCCCCGAGGACGAGACGCGGCTGTGGGTGTGCCTCCGGGAGCTGACGGCGCAGACGGTCCTCGGGCGCCCGCACGTGGCGGCACGCATCCGCGAGCTCGTCGACTCGCTCACCCTCGACATGGCCGCGACCCACCAGGGCCTCGCCGAACGTCTCGGGGACCAAGCTGGCGACCCCGAGGCGCTGCAACGCATCCTCTCGGACCCCGAGGCGCTGCTGGCGGACCTCCTCACGCCAGGTCAGCGACGCACGTCCGAGGACCTCGTCGCGCTCACCACGGTGGTCGCCTCGTACGTCGACCACGTCACCCGCTCGCTCGCGACCACCCTCGTCGGCGCCGCTGCCCCGCTCGGCGAGGCGTGGTACCGCTACCGCATCGAGGAGTCCGCGGCCGAGGAGGCCGCGGCCGTGCTCTTCGGGCTCGATCTCTCACGCCGCCAGGTCGACCGCGGCGCAGCGTTCATCCGGGGCGTGGTGGAGCGTGCCGGGGAGGGGGGCGTGCAGAAGCTCTGGAACGACCCCCGCCACCTGCCGACCCCGGCCGAGGTCGACGCACCCGGACTGTGGCTCGAGCGGATCTCGCTGCCCGACCTGGACGACCTGGACGAACTGCCCGGCGACGACGAACTGCCCGGCGACGACGAACTGCCCGGCGAATGAGGCCGGCGAATGAGGCCGGCGAGCCCCGGCCGCCTCTGGAGCGTCGCCTACTCGGCGGCCTCCTCCTCGGGGAAGCCGAGGTCCCACTCGAGCGCGAGGTTCTCGCGCTCTGCGTCCCGCACGACGCGTTCTCGGTTCCGGCGGAACTGGGGGTCGTGCGGCGGCAGCAGCACCAGACGGGCGAGCACCCGCTCCCGGAAGGCCTCGATCGCTCCGGGGTCCCCGTAGTCGGACTGCACCTCCCAGTGGGGCGCGACCGGTCCCAGGTAGACGATGCGGACGTGCCCAACCGGTTCAGGGGCGGGCTCGGTGGTCGGATCCAGCATAGGGCCAGCGTAACCGCGACGTTCGTGCCTTCGAGCTGTGCGGGCGGAAACGGTCGGCGTGGTCGCCGAGCCGCGTCCGCGCCGACCGTGTCAATTCCGTTGCGTCGCGGCTAGGGTGGGCCCGGACAAGGGAGCATGCCCATGAGCACGGAATGGATGGCACGAGGAAAGTGCCGCGACATCCCGCCAGCGGTCTTCTTCCCGAGCGACGGCCTTGGCGTACAGGCAGCGCAGAAGATCTGCGAGGGGTGCCCCGTCGCGCGGACATGCTTGGAGTACGCGCTGGACAACCGGATCGACCATGGGGTGTGGGGCGGCTGCTCAGAACGTGAACGCCGCCGGATCCTCCGCCGCCGCCGCCTGCCCGTCTCCGTCACCGCAGGCTCCTAACCCCAGGACGAAGGACGAGCGCCGCCCGCCGGCGGCACGCTGGAGAGCCGGGTCAGCCGACCGCAGCCTCGGATCGCCGGGACATCGAGCGGGACCGACGCACCCGACGCCGTTCTCGCTCGCTCATGCCCCCCCAGATGCCGAACTTCTCGCCGTTGGCCAGGGCGTACTCGAGGCAGTCCTCCTGGACGACGCAGCCGCGGCACACCTCCTTGGCCTCTCTGGTGGACGCCCCCCGCTCGGGGAAGAACAGGTCCGGGTCCACCCCCATGCAGTTGGCCCGCGCCTGCCAGCTGCGCTCTTGGCGACCGTAGAGCAACGTCACGAGGTCCACCGGCTCGCCTCCCCTCGCCACACCACGTGGCACCGCTGTAACTACAACGATGTCATACCGATCCAGGGAATGCAAGGGCGCCATCGAGCTCCGAGACGCCGACCCCCTCGCGCCCCCTGAGCCGCCGACCACGACCGGGAGAACCGTAGCCACCCACGGCGCCTCGCGTCGTCCCTCGCCTTTCGGGGACCCGGTCAGCCCGCATGGCGGATCGCGCGCCGGTGCCGGAGGAAGTCGACGAGCACGTAGCTGCCGAGGGCATCAGGCGTGGTGGACAAGGTCCGGCCGCCGTTCACACGGGCGATCTGCTCGACGAAGGGGAACCGGGTCCGCTCGATGTCGAGTGCGAACACGTTGATCGTGATGCCCGCCTTCGTGCATCGGACGACCTCCGCCATGGTCCTGCGGAGCGTCTCGGGCACGGGCGGGTAGTTGAACTGGACCTCGCCGTCGGCGTCGATGTGGGCGGTCGGCTCCCCGTCGGTGACCACGATGACCTGCCTCGTCCCGTGCTGGCGGGCGAGCATCGTGCGGGCGAGGTACAGCGCGTGCTGGAGGTTCGTGCCGTACACGTAGTCCCACATCGCGGTGGGGAGCTCTTCGGGCAGGATCTCGCGCGCGAGAGCCGAGAAGCCCACGATGCCGAGGTAGTCGCGCGGGAAGCTCGTCGAGATGAGCGCGTGCAGCGCCATCGCCATCTTCTTCGCTGGGACGAAGTTCTCGCGCATCGGCATCGACATGGAGAGATCGACTGCGACCACGGTCGCCGAGCGGCTCAGGGCCTCGGTCTCCACGATCTCGAAGTCCGACGCAGCGAGGCGGACCGGGACGCCCGTCCCGGACCGCCGCAGCGCGTTGTGGACGGTCCGGGTCAGGTCGAGCCTGAAGGGGTCGCCGTGCTCGTAGGGCCGCGACGTCTCCTCGGAGTCGTGGCCCGCACCCGACCACGCCGACCGGTGCTCGCCGACCCGCTCCCTGCGCAGCCGGGTGAACAGGTCGGCGAGGACGCGCTGCCCGAGGCGGCGGACCCCCCTGGGGGTCAGCTCGGTGCGGCCCTCGCGGTGCTCGACGTAGCCCGCGTCCTCGAGCTCACGCGCGAGCCGCGCGAGCCGCTCCATGGACCGGGCGACGTCCTCGCCCACGAGCCTGCCGACCTCTTCGAGGTCGATCTCCCCCAAGCTCGCAGGTGAGGTGGCCGAACGCAGCACACCCTCGGCGCGTTCGATCGACGCGACCTGCTCGGCGAGGTCGGTCGCCTCTCCCAGCCCGATGGAGACCTCGCCGGTGAAGCGATGCCGGTCGCCCCACCCGGCGCCGGGCACCGCCAGCTGCAGGTTGTGCATCAGCCGCTCCACCTGCCAACGGAGATCCAGGTCCTCGAGCAGCGACTCGGCGAGTGAACGCAGCTCGTCGCGCTGCTCGCGCGACATGGACCGCCATACGGCGTCCGCCGCGGCCATCCGCGCGGCGAGCTCTCCGAGGAGCTGGTCGAGCGTGGTGGCGCCGGGAAAGAGATCGCCGAACTCGTCCATGAACGCATCGAAGCTCGGGTCGAGCTCCTCTCCGCGGGCGCGCTGCTCGATCATGCGGTTGATCCGGTCGAAGGCGGCGCGTAGGCGCGCGAGCTGCTCGGGGTCCGGCGAGCGCAACGCTGCCGACATGCCGGCGAAGTAGGCGTCGGCGACCTCCTGGCGCAGCCCCTCCACGAGCGCCTGGAAGCGCTCGCGCGCTCGGGACGAGACGAACTCGTAGTGCTCGAGCTCGCGCACGAGCGAGGACACCTCGCGCGGCAGGAGATCGAGCGCGATCCGACGCTCGGCCGCGACCTCCGAGGTAACCGACGCCCGCCGCTCGTCTCCCGAAGCGCGCGCATCGTCCTCGAGCTCGTCGATCGCGGCGCGCTCCTCGCGCACGATGTCGTCGAGCGTCGCTGCGACGTCGGCGAGCCTGCCTTCGGGGTCCCCCTGCGCGAGCAGCTCGGCACGGCGGCGCCGGAGCCGTTCGAGCATCTCCCGCGCGCCCATGATGCGCCCGCCGTCGCGGGTCTCCATGCCGCTCCGCAGGAGCCGCCGGAGCGCTGCATCGAGGTCGCCCCCGGCGAGCAGCTCGTCGGTCAGCTCCCCGAGCAACGCGTCGGGGTCGACCCCCGAGCCCTCCTGGGACCCGTCCCATGCGGCGTAGGCGTAGCGGACAGCCAACTCAGCGCCTGGCGCGGTAGAGGGTGCGGCTGCCGGAGGAGTCCTTGTTCAGCCGCTTGGTGAGGTGAAGTCCCTCGAGCACGAGCTCGACCGCCGCCGCCAGCGCCGCGGGCGACTCGCATTGCCCGCCCGCGAGCGCGCGTGCGGGCGGGTCCAGGCCGGGCACCTGACGCAGGGCCGCAAGGTAGTCGGCCGAGGGCAGGTCGTCACCGGTGTGGAACACCTTGCCGGCCTCGAAGTCTGCGACGACCCCTGCGGGGTCCGAGAGGACGACGCGGCGCCGGAAGACCACGAGCACCGCTGCGGCGACCAGCTGCGCGACGACCTCGTCTTCCCTCCCCTCTTCGAGCGCTTCCACCTCGACCTTGCCCTGGGTCGAGCTCACCAGCGCCGCCAAGTCGCTCACCCGTGGCACCGCCTCGGGCTCGCCCGAGCGCAATGCCCGGCGCCGGGCGTTCGCCACCAGGGTCTCGAAGTTGGCGATGCTCAGGCGAACCGACACGCCGCTGTGCTGGTTCACGTGCGGGTGGCGGCGCG
Source organism: Actinomycetes bacterium (assembly GCA_021828005.1). Taxonomy (GTDB): domain Bacteria; phylum Actinomycetota; class Acidimicrobiia; order Acidimicrobiales; family RAAP-2; genus JAJYVT01. The sequence continues at coordinate 10,667 of JAKATJ010000050.1, forward strand.
CCTGCTGGCTGATCTCCGCCACCACCTCTTCGATGTACTCCGGGACGAAGACCGGAACACCCTCGGAGGGGATCGCCGCCTCGGCACGCACGACCGCCATCTCGGTCGCCGCGTCCCGCGGGTAGTGGGTGCGGATCTGGGCGCCGAAGCGGTCCTTCAGCGGGGTGATGATCCGGCCGCGGTTCGTGTAGTCCTCTGGGTTCGCGGTCGCGACGAGGACGATGTCGAGCGGGAGCCGCACGCGGTGGCCGCGGATCTGGACGTCGCGCTCTTCGAGCACGTTCAACAAGCCCACCTGGATCCGCTCGGCGAGGTCTGGCAGCTCGTTGATGGCGAAGATGCCGCGGTTCACCCGCGGCACGAGGCCGTAGTGGAGCGTGAGCTCGTCCGAGAGGTACCGGCCTTCGGCGACCTTGATGGGGTCGACCTCGCCGATCAGGTCGGCGATCGAGGTGTCGGGCGTCGCCAGCTTCTCGCCATAGCGGTCGGAACGGTGCACCCAGTCGATCGGCGTCTCGTCGGCTTCGTCAGCGACCCGGAGCCGGGCGTAGCGCGACGCTGGGGAGTACGGGTCGTCGTTGATCTCCGAGCCCGCGACGACCGGCATCCACTCGTCGAGCAGTGTGACGAGGGCGCGGATGAGCCGGGTCTTCGCCTGGCCCCGCTCGCCGAGAAAGATCACGTCGTGCCCGGCGAGCAAGGCGTTCTCGAGCTGGGGCACGACCGTGTCGTCGAAGCCCAGCACCCCTTCCACCACCTGCTGCCCCGCAGCGATCCGATCGGCTGCGTTGCGGCGGAGCTCGCCAGCGACCGGGACCGAGCACCAGCCCGACTCGCGCAGCTCGCCGATCGTGCGCGCCAGGTCCGCCGGTGGCGGCTTCCCTCTGGCCGGTCCGGGCTGGCCCAGCCGAGCGGCGACGGGAGCGCCCGCGGAGGGAAGCGGATCGGGAGCGGGGCGGGGCGGGGGAACTGCGGCGGCAGGCACCCGTCCGAGCCTATGCCCGGCCCTCCTCCCGAGCCGTTCGCCCGCCGGTGACGCCAGCTGGTCGGGGGGCGGCGAACCCGCCCGCCGGTGACGCCAGGACGCCAGCTGGTCGGGGGGCGGCGAACCCGCCCGCCGGTGACGCCAGGACGCCAGCTGGTCCGGGGGCCGCAGGCAGCAATAAGGTGCCGTCTGCGGCATAGCGAGGAGGAGGCATGTGACGACGTTCGACAACCCCACCGTCACCCCTGTGACGATCGGGGGCACGAGAGGCGGACCGGACGCTCCGACGCTCAGGCAGGATCGCTGGTGGGTGCAGCCGCTCGTGACGGTGACGGCCCTGACCGCCTTCGTCGTCTACTCGGCCTGGGCGGTCTTCGTGAACAAGGACTACTACGTCGGCGTCGCGATGCACCGGGACCTGATCTCGCCCTTTTACTCCCCGTGCATCGCGGCGAGCTGCGTCCCGGGGGCGAGGGGCACAGCCGTCGTCGCCGGCTGGTGGCACATCACGCCGGCCCTCATCGTGATGGGCGGCCCTCTCGGCTTCCGCCTGACCTGCTACTACTACCGCCGCGCGTACTATCGCGGCTTCTGGCAGTCGCCCCCGAACTGCGCGGTCGCCGACGGCCACCGCCGCTACACGGGGGAGTCCCGCTTCCCGCTCATCCTCCAGAACGTCCACCGGTACTTCTTCTTCATCGGCCTGCTCTTCAACGTGATCCTGACGATCGACGCGGTGATGGCTTTCCGGATGCCCGGCGCAGGAGGAATCGGCTTCAGTGTTGGCACCCTCGTCCTGTGCGTGAACGCGGTCCTCCTGTGGCTCTACAGCGTCTCTTGCCACGCTGCGCGCCACCTGTGCGGCGGCGGGGTCCGGAAGTTCTCGGCCCACCCGGTCCGCCACCGCGTCTGGAGGATCCTCACGCCGCTGAACGCACACCACATGCAGTTGGCATGGGCGAGCCTGCTCTTCGTCGCCTTCGCCGATCTGTACGTCCGGCTGGTCGCCAGCGGCGTCATCACCGACCCGAAGCTCTTCTGAGACGGACTGTGCGCACATGAACGAGTACGAGACCCATCGCTACGACGTGATCGTGATCGGAGCGGGCGGCGCGGGGCTCCGGGCCGCCGTGGAGGCAAAGTCCCGCGGGCTGTCGACCGCCATCGTCTGCAAGTCGCTCCTCGGCAAGGCGCACACCGTCATGGCCGAGGGCGGCGTTGCCGCCGCGATGGGCAACGTCTATTCCGAGGACAACTGGCAGGTCCACTTCCGGGACACCATGCGCGGCGGCAAGTACCTCAACCATTGGCGCATGGCCCAGCTCCACGCTCAGGAGGCGCCCGATCGCGTCCACGAGATGGAGGCATGGGGAGCGCTCTTCGACCGAACGCCGGACGGCAGGATCAACCAGCGGGACTTCGGGGGCCACCGGTACGCGCGCCTGGCACACGTGGGCGACCGGACGGGGCTCGAGCTCATCCGCACCCTCCAGCAGAAGGCTGTCAGCATGGACATCGACGTCTTCATGGAGTGCAAGATCCTCCGGCTCCTCCATGACCCGTCCGGTGCGGTGGCCGGAGCGGTCGGCTATCGGCGCCCCTCGGGGGAGGTCGTCGTCTTCGAGGCGAAGGCCGTCGTGCTCGCGACCGGCTCGATCGGCCGCTGCTACATGTACACGTCCAACTCGTGGGAGTCGACCGGTGACGGCCACGCCATGGCGATCTGGGCGGGAGCCGACGTGATCGAGATGGAGTGCGTGCAATTCCATCCCACCGGGATGGTCTGGCCCCTGTCGGTCCGGGGCCTGCTCGTGACCGAAGGCGTGCGCGGCGACGGCGGGGCGCTCAAGAACAGCGACGGCCACCGCTTCATGTTCGACTACATCCCCGAGATGTTCCGCGCGGAGACCGCCGAGACCGAAGAGGAGGCGGACGCGTGGTATGAGGACCACGCCAACCACCGGCGCACGCCCGACCTCCTCCCCCGCGACGAGGTGGCGCGCGCCATCAACGCGGAGGTGAAGGCCGGGCGCGGCAGCCCCCACGGCGGCGTGTACCTCGACATCGCGAGCCGCCGCTCGCCCGAGTACATCCGCCGGCGTCTGCCCTCCATGTACCACCAGTTCCTGGAGCTCGCCGGCGTCGACATCACGGTCGAGCCCATGGAGGTGGGCCCGACGTGCCACTACATGATGGGCGGGGTGCGCGTGGATCCAGAGACCCAGGCGGCGACCGTCCCGGGGCTCTTCGCGGCGGGCGAGGTCGCAGGCGGCATGCACGGCGCCAACCGTCTCGGCGGGAACTCGCTCTCGGACCTCCTCGTGTTCGGGCGGCGAGCAGGCCAGGGCGCGTCCGACTTCGCCGAGGCGAACGACCGACCGCCCACGGTGGACGTCGCGCAGGTCGACGCGGTCGTCTCCGACGCGCTGGCGCCCTTCGGTCGTGAAGGCGGCGACAGCCCTTACGCGGTCCACGAGGAGCTCCAGGCGACGATGCAGTCGCTCGTCGGCATCATCCGCACCGGCTCCGAGCTCTCCGAGGCGCTCGAGAAGCTCGACGAGCTGCGCGACCGCACCTCCAAGGTCTCCGTCGGCGGTGGCCGCGAGTACAACCCCGGCTGGAACCTCGCAACCGACCTCCCGTCCCTGCTCACGGTCTCCACGGCCGTCACGCAGGGCGCGCTCGCGCGGCGTGAGAGCCGCGGCGCCCACACCCGCGACGACTTTCCGAGCGCCGACCCCGCCCTCGGCAAGGTGAACTTCGTCCAGCGCCAGACCGACCCCCGCGGCTTCGACGCCCCGATCCACATCGGCCCGGAGCCGTTGCCCGAGATGCCGCCGGAGCTGAGGGAGCTCCTCGAGGAAGGACACTGATGACCGACGGGATTGCGGATCCGGGGTTCGTCCCGGAGGCCGATTCGACGGAGGAGGCCGAG
>JAKATJ010000051.1 GCA_021828005.1 Actinomycetes bacterium
CTCCACGGCGGCGGCGCTGCGCTCCTCCCCGCTCAGGTAGAAGACGGCGTCACCGCGCGCCATCTGGGCGCCCGTGCCGCTGATCGGGCAGTCGAGCAGCTCGATCGAGACCCCTGCCAGCTGCGCGTGGCCATGCTGCTTCGACTCGAGCGAGAGCGTGCTCGTCTCGACGGCGATCGTTGCCCGGGAAGACGGCTGCGCCGTCAGGCCGTCGGGGCCGCCCACGACTTCCTCGAAGGCGGCTTGCGAGGGGAGCGAGAGGATGAGCACGTCGGCACGCTCGGCCACCTCGGACGGGCTGCCCACCGGCGTCCCGCCCGCCTCGCCGAGCGCGGCGAGCTGCGTCGGTGCGACGTCGTAGCCGGCGACCTCGTACCCGGCGGCGAGGAGGTGGCGGGCCATCGCGCCGCCCATCGTGCCGAGGCCGATCACGCCGGCAACGGGACGGACCTGCGCGTCGGCGGCGTCGTCGTCCGCAGCCATCTCCGGCGTCCCGTCGCTGCTTGGGTCGCTCGGGCGTGCTCGTGTCGTGCTCATCGGCGCTCGTCGCCTCCTCGGTGCAAGTGGTCGGGTAGCCGGGAGCGCGTGCGCTGGCCGGCGAAGGCTCCGGTGACGGGGCTCCCCGCGGGCTTCGCCCGCGGGGAGCCCGGCCGTCACAGTTTCCCGCTGATGAACTTTGTGATCTGGGTCGGAGAGATTGTCTGGATCACGCTGATGAGACCCTTGGCTGTCCCCTTCGCGCGCACGACGCTCCAGCCGCCGATGACGTTGTGGTACCGGTTGAAGTTCATCGGACCGCTGACTCCTGTGTAGTTGATCTTCTTTCCCTTCTTCAGGAGCTTCACGCCCTGGGCGTAGGTGGTGACCGTGATCCCCGGCGGGTTCGAGACCTGGTCGATCGCCTTGATGACCTTTGTCGATGTGAAGCTCTTCGCCTTGGTCATGGCCAGGGCGAAGTCGATCGTGCAGTCGTAGGCGAAGTTGGCGCCGGACTCGACCGCATGGTGGTTCACCTTCTCGTACGTGGACCGGAAGAGCGTGGCCGCGCCGCTGAGCGCTGTGCTCCCGATGAACGAGACCATGTGGGCCTTCGACACGCTCGGTCCGATGGCCCGGACCACTGTTGTCCCAGCCATGAATGTGGTGCCGACCCACCGGAACTTGTTCAAGGCACCGAGGGACTCCAGGTTCTTGAAGACTGCGGCAGCGGTGGGGGGTGTGAGCTGGGTGAAGACGACCTGCGGGTGTGCTCTCACGATGGCTTCGACTGTCGAGCTGTAGGACGGGAGCCCCGCCTGGATCGACTTGGTCGCCACGACCTTGCCGCCCAGCCTCGCGTAGGAGGCCCTGATGAGGGGCTCGAAGCTCTGCGACGCCGCCGCGGAGGTGAAGAGCATGGCTGCCCGCTTGTACCCCTTCAGCATGGCGTACCCCGCCATGGCCACTCCCTGCTGGGAGTCGGACGGGTTGCACCGCCAGAGGTACTTGTTCGTGTTGTGGTCGAAGGCCGGTGTGCCGCCGTTCCACCCGTCGAGGATCTTGTCCCGCGTGAAGATGGGCTCGACGCCGTGGATCTCGAGCGTGATCGGGCCGATGATCGCCGCCGGGTGGTTGAGGGCGACCTCCTCGGCGAGAGCGGTGGCAGCGTCGGCAGGGTCGCCCTTGGTGTCGACCGGGTCGACCACGAGCTTCTTGCCGAGGATGCCCCCGGCCTTGTTGATGAGGTACGCGGCCGTCTCCGTCCCTTGGACGATCGGGATCCCGAGCGCGGCGTAGCTCCCGGTGAGCGGTCCCATGGCGGTGAAGTGGACCGTTCCGCTGAAGTCGGCGCGTCGCCCGTGGCTGGTCGCGCCGTAGGCGCCACCGGCCCCGAGCACGCCCATGAGGGCGAGCGCTGAGGCTCCGGCGACGCCGAGCACGGTGGCTCGTCTCGTGATGCTGCCTTTCCTTCGCATGGGCTTCCCCTTTGTGGTTGGTGGAACTCAGTCGGTGGTTGGTCGGTGGTTGGTCGGTGGTTGGTCGGTGGTTGGTCGGTCGTTGGTCGGTCGTTGGTCCGGCGTGCCGCCGGCACCAGCTCTGGCGGCCGGGGCCGTTCAACCGCCGCCGATGTACAGCTGGATGAGATCCTTGTCCTCGAGCAGCTCGGGTCCCGGCCCCTCGAGGTTGTTGCGGCCGTTCGTGAGGACGTACGCCCAGTCCGCGTCGCCGAGCGACCGCCGGGTGTTCTGCTCGACGACGAGTACAGCCGGGCCGGCGGCCTTGATCTCGAGCACGTGACCCCACACCTCGTCGACGACCTTCGGCGCGAGGCCGGCGGTCGGTTCGTCCAGCACGAGGACCTGAGGTTCGAGCATCAACCCCCTGGCGAGGGCGAGCATCATCCGCTGACCGCCCGAGAGCGTCCGCGCGGGTCGGCGCAGCGAGGAGCGCAGATCGGGGAACATCGAGCAGAGCTGGTCGATGCGCTCCTTGCCGTCGCCGTGGTGGATGTACCACCCCATCTCGAGGTTCTCCCGGACCGAGAGCGATGGGAAGACGTTCGAGAGCTGCGGCACGTAGGAGATCCCGCGGCGCACCAGGCGCTCGGGGACGACGTTGGTGATGTCGTCTGCACCGAGCAGCACCCTTCCGCCGGTCGTGCGCAGCACCCCGACGATCCCCTTCAGGAGCGTCGACTTGCCGGCCCCGTTGGGCCCGACGATCGCCGTGAGCTCGCCCGGCTTGGCCCGGATGCTCACATCCTGGACCACCGGCGTCCCGCCGTAGCCGACGGTCAGGTTCTCGACGGTGAGCGTGGGTCCCGTCGGGACCGACCCGTTGGAGCCCGGGCTTCCCCTCAGCGGCTCAGGCGGCACCGACGACCCCCAGGTAGGCGTCTTGGACGATCGGGTTGTCGCGGAGCTCGGCCAGCGAGCCGGTCGCCGCCACGCGTCCTTCGACCATCACGATGACCCGGTCGCAGATTCGCTCCACGAAACCGAGGTTGTGCTCGATGAGGAGGACCGTCGTGCCGTCCTCGACGAGGTTGCGGATGCCACGCTCGATCTCCACCTGGAGGACCGGGTTGACGCCGGCCATCGGCTCGTCGAGGAGGGCGAGCTTGGGTCGGGCGAGCGCGATCCGGGCGAACTCCAGGAGCCGTCGCTGGCCGCCGCTCAAGGTGTAGGCGTAGTCGTTGCGCAACGGGTGGAGGCGGTACTGCTCGGCGACCGCCAGTGCGCGCTCGCGTGAAGCCCTCTCGGCGGCGCGCGTCCTGCTCGGCGGCGTGAGCAGCGCCCGCCAAATGGTGTCCTTCCCCTCGGGCGGGATCGCGATGAGGAGGTTCTCGAGCACGGAGAGGCGCCCCCACGGCTTGGCCAGCTGGAAGCACCGGCTAAGCCCGGCTGCGAAGATACGGTGCGGCGGGAGCCCCTGGATCTCGCGGCCGTCGAAGAGCACCGTCCCGGCGTCGGGCTTGAGGAGGCCGCTCAACAGCTCCACCACGGTCGACTTCCCTGCACCGTTGGGACCGATGAGGCCGACCATCTCTCCTGTCCCGACTTCGAAGTCGCAGCCGTCGACGGCCTTCACCCCACCGAAGTGCTTGCGAAGGCCGCGCACCTCGAGGAGCGGTGCCTGGGTGCCGTCATGCATCGCGCTCGACCTCGCGGCTGGTGCCGACGCCGACCCCGGTCGCTGTCCTGGGCCGCGCGAAGGACACGGCAGGCACCTCGGGGACGAGCGACGCGGGGCCACCCGTCCGGTCGACCGCCCTGCGCTCCCGGAGGATGCCACCCGGTCGGAAGCGGAGCATGAGGATGATCCCGCTCGCGCCGAGGATCGAAGCGATCGAAGGGCCGATCGTCGAGTTGGACGTGAGCAGCGGGAAGAGCTGGGAGATCTGCGGCAGCGCCGACTCGATGAGGACGGACCCGATGATGACGCCTCTCGAGTTGGCCTGGCCGCCCACGACCACCCCAGCGATGAGCAGGGTGACCTCGGTCAGGTTCCAGGAGGCCGGGTTCCAGGCCAAGAGATAGTTGGCGAACAGGGCTCCGCCGAATGCGCCCACCGCGCCGCCGAGGGCGTAGCCGCGCAGACGGAGCCAGAAGAGGTTCCGGCCGAACGCCGCGGCTGCCGTGTCGTTCTCACGGACCGCCCGCAGCGAGCGTCCGAACGGGCTCTTGTAGATGCGCTCGAGCACCAGGTACGCAAGCAGGAGGCAGAAGATGCAGAGGCCGAGATAGAAGTAGGAGTACCCTGTGGGCCCGAGGTGGAAGGTGCTGTTGAGCGGCTCGGCAAGGCCGTAGATCCCGATGTAGCCACCCACGAGATGGTTGTCCACGCTGGTCACCGCGGTGAGCATGAGGGCGGTGCAGGCGGTGATGATGGCGATGTAGTCGCCTCGCAACCGGCGCAGCGCGATCGCCCCCACCACGAGCGCCGCCGCCCCTCCGACGGCCGTCGCGGCGAGCACCGACGGGATGAACGGCCAGTGGAGCCCGAGGATGTAGCTGTTGGGTGTGGTGGGGGCCGGGTGGGCTTTGGGCAGCTCCAGGACCATCGCCGCGTAGGCGCCGATCGCCACGTAGGCGTAGTAGGCGAGGTCGATCTGGCCCACCCACCCCCACGAGACGTTCACCCCGAGGACGAGGATGGCGGTGATGGCACCGACGGTGCATACGGTGACGGTGTACTGGATCACTGGGCGTTGCTCTCCGAGAGGGCGGTGACGATGCCCTGGGGGCGGAAGAGGAGCACCGCGACCAGGATGAGGAACGCCATCGACTCCTTGTAGGAGGGGTTCACGTACACGGCGCTCACCTCCATCACGAGGCCGATGACGAGGGCCCCGAGCATCGCGCCGTACATCTGGCCGATGCCGCCCACGATCGCAGCCGAGAAGATCACGAGGAGGTAGCCGAAACCGAGGGTCGGTGTGAAGCTGCCCACCTGCGCCGCGAGCAGCATCCCCGCGAGCCCCGCGATCGCTCCGTCGAGGAGCCAGGTGAAGGCGATGATCCTCTGGGCGCCGACCCCGGTCGTCCGGGCGAGGAGCACGTCGTCGGCGACCGCACGCTGCGCCTTTCCGAACTTCGTGCGGCGGATCGTGAGGTGCAGAACGACGAGCACCACCACTGCCACCACCATCGTGACGATGTCCATCGCCGTCCATTGGAACGGCCCCACGTTGTAGGCGGTCGTCGACCCGGCCTGGTAGTCGACGTAGCTGCCGCCGAAGCCGATCTGCAGGATGTTCTGGATGATGAAGGACGCCGCCACCGAGAGGACGAAGATGACGAGCTTGGTCGCGTTCCTCCGGACGAACGGCTGGAACAGCGCGACGTTCAGCACCCAGCCGAGCGCGGCGCCGGCCGCCATTGCGGCGACGGCCTGCAGCGGGAGGTCGGAGGTGCTCTTGGCGACGAGGTATGCGGCGTAGGCACCCACGGTCATCAGCTCGCCGTGAGCGAAGTTGATCGTGCGGGTGACGGAGAACTGCAGCGACATCGCGACGGTCGACAGCGCGACGATCGAGGCCGTGACGAGACCGAACCCCACGCCGAGCATCAGCTGGCTCAACTCGCGCTGACCTTCCCGCTCGGCTCGGGCCGGAAGGTCAGCGGCCCCGCGGGGCGCGAACCCGAAGCGGCGGGCTGCTGCCCGGCGCCTCCCGCACGCTGCGCGCAGCTCCGGATCGACGTGCTCCAACTCATCCCGGGTCTACCCCCCTGACTGCTTCCGTCGCGCACCCGGCCTCCGGTGGGACCGAGCGGCTCGTCCAAGATCGTACGGCGCCCAAATCGTGCGGCGCGTCCAAATCGTACTGATTGGCTTCGGGGACCGCAATATCAATCATCATTGGACGCCTGAGCCTGCCGGTGCAATGATTGGGTCCCCTGCAGGAGAGCACCCGGACGACAGGGGAGGGCCGATGGCCGTGCTCGGTGAACACAGGCTGTCGAAGGGCCTCCTCATCAACGGGCGGGAGGTGCCCGCCGTCGACGGGGCGACGCTCCCGGTGGCCAACCCGGCGACCGGAGAGCCGTTCGCCGAGGTCGCCTGCGCCGGCCGCGACGACGTCGACGCGGCAGTTCGCGGCGCCCGGGAGGCGTTCGAGGAGGGGGCGTGGTCGTCTTCTTCCCGCGGCGAGCGTGCACGCATCCTGAACAGGTTCGCGGACGGCGTGGAGCGCCGGCTGGAGGAGCTCTACGCCCTCGAGAGCGCCAACAACGGGCGGCCGATCCGCGAGACGAGGGCCCAGGTCTCGCGCGTGCCCGAGTGGTTCCGCTACAACGCGGCGCTCCTTCTGTCCGAGCGTAGCGACGTGATCCCGGTCCCCGGCCCGTACCACTCGTACACGAACCGCTTCCCGCTCGGGGTGGTCGCGATCCTCTCGTCGTTCAATCACCCGCTGATGATTGGCTCCAAGTCCCTCGCTCCTGCAATTGCGACGGGCAACTCGGTCGTGCTCAAGCCTTCGGAGCAGACGCCCCTCACTACCCTCCTCCTCGGCCAGATCGCGCTCGAGTCCGGGATCCCCCCCGGAGTGCTGAACGTCGTCGTGGGTCTCGGTCCGGTGGCCGGCGCAGCGCTCGCCGAGCATCCCGACGTTCGCAAGATCACCTTCACGGGGGGCACCGAGGCGGGACGCGCCGTCGCGACCGCCGCGGCCGGGCACTTCGCCAGGGTCACGCTCGAGCTCGGCGGGAAGTCGCCCGTGCTCGTCTTCGCCGACGCCGACCTCGCCGACGCGGTGCGCGGTGCCGCGTTCGCCGGGTTCGTCGCCGCGGGCCAGACCTGCATCGCCGGCACGCGGCTCCTCGTCCAGCGCGAGGTCCACGATGCGTTCGTGGCCGGCCTGGTCGAGCAGGCGAAGGTCCTCCGGCTCGGCGACCCGTCGTCGCCGCTGACCGACCTGGGCCCGCTCATCTCGGCAAGGGCGCGCGACCGGGTCCTCGACTACGTGCGGATCGGCGTGGAAGAGGGAGCGACGGTGGCCGCGGGCGGCCACGCCGCGAGCGTCCCGGGTCTCGAGCGCGGCTTCTTCGTCGAGCCCACGGTGCTCACGAACGTCACGAACGAGATGCGCGTCGCCCGGGAGGAGATCTTCGGTCCCGTGCTCGTCGTCATCCCCTTCGAGACCGAGGCCGACGGCATCGCGATGGCGAACGACTCTCGCTACGGCCTCGGCTCGGCCGTGTGGACCCGTGACGTGGCGCGGGCCCACCGCGTCGCCGGCGCGCTCACCCACGGGATCGTGTGGGTGAACGACCACCACCGTCTCGACCCCGCCTCACCGTGGGGCGGGGTGCGCGACAGCGGCGTGGGCCGCGAGGGGGGGTGGGAGTCGTTCCACGACTTCACCGCCCTGCGATCCGTGACCGTCCGGACCGCCGAGCGCGGCGTCGACTGGTACGGCGGGGACGACGCGAGGCTGAATTGACGGACGTACCGGTGGAGGCGCGGCCCCCGGACGGGTTGCGGGTCGAGCTCGAGGGCCCGGTCGTCCGCGTCACGCTCGACCGCGATGACGAGAACCTGGTCTCCATGGCCATGTGCCGGTGCCTCACCTCGTTGCTCCTCGATCCCCCCGAGGATGCTCGCGTCCTCCACCTGCGGTCCTCGCGCAAGGCGTTCTGCCTCGGGCGTGACCGCGGCGGCGCCGGCGTGGACGAGCTCCGGGCCGAGGCGAGCGTCCTGGTGGAGCTGAACCAGGCGCTCTCGGGAGCCGAGCTCTTCACGGTCGCCGAGGTGTCGGGCGACGCCGCCGGCTTCGGCGCCGGGCTCGCCGCGCTCTGCGACGTGTCGGTCGCGTCAGGCTCCGCACGGTTCTGGTTCCCGGAGGTGGAGATCGGGCTGGCGCCCACGGTCGTGCTCGCATGGCTGCCGCAGCTCGTCGGGCGTCGTGAGGCGATCCGGTTGACGGCGACGGCGGCCCGCGTCGACGGGTGGGAAGCGGCCAAGTTGGGCCTCGTGACGAAGGCCGTTGCCGGAGCGGACGCCGTGGCGCAGGCGGCGAGGGAGGAGATCGACGCCCTGCTGCGCCACGACCCCGACGCCCAGCGGGAGATCAAGGCCTTCGTGCGCGACACCGAAGGTGTCGCTCGCTCCGTCGCCGAGCACCTGGGCGTCGACCGGCTGGCGCTCGGCGCGCTGAGGACGGACGCGTCAGGGCACCGGTCGCCGACGATGCGAGAGGCACCGCTCGCCCCGAGCACGTGAGCGTCGCCCCGACCCCGCCGTTCGACCTCGCCGTCCGGGGTGGCACGGTCGTCTCGTCGCACCGCCGTGCGCCGCTCGACGTGTACGTCCGAGAGGAGAGGGTCGCCGCGCTCTGCCCCGCCGCCGCGCCCGGCCTTCCCGCTCGGCAGGTCGTCGACGCCACGGGGCTGCTCGTCCTCCCGGGCATGGTCGACACCCACGTCCACCTGATGGACCCCGGGGACACGGGGCGGGAGGACTTCCCGTCGGGCACGACCGCGGCCGTGCTCCAAGGCGTGACCACCATCGTCGAGCACACCCACTCTTGGCCCGTCACCACGCCGGCGCGGCTGGCGGAGAAGCTGGCGCACCTCGAGGGGCGCTCCCACGTCGACTACGGGCTCGCGGCCCACGTCTGGCCCGAGCACGTCGGCGAGCTCGAAGCGCTCTGGAGGGCGGGCGTGAGCTTCTTCAAGATCTTCACGTGCACGACCCACGGAGTCCCTGCGCTGCGTCCCGACCTCCTCGCCGCCGTCTTCGCCGAGCTCGCCCGCATCGACGGGACGTGCCTCGTGCACTGCGAGGACGACGACATCACCGCCGCTGCCGAGGCTCGCCTGCGTGCGGCAGGCCGGCGCGACGGCTGGATCCTCCCGGAGTGGCGCTCTCGCGACGCCGAGTCGGTCGCCGTTGCGGTGGTGGCGACGCTCGCCCGCTCGACCGGCGCGAGGGTGACGATCGCCCACGCGTCGAGCCCCGATGTGCTCGAGGACGTCGCACGCTACGCACGGCTCGGAGCTCCGATCGTCGCAGAGACCTGTCCCCAGTACCTCACGCTGCGAGAGGACGAGGTGGCGACCCTCGCCGGACTTCGCAAGTTCACGCCCCCCGCGCGCCTGCGGAGCGACGGCGACGAGACGCGGATGTGGGCGGCGTTCAACGCCGGTCTCGTGAACCATCTCTCGACGGACCACGCTCCTTCCCGCATGGACCAGAAGGCCGGCTCGATCTGGGACGTGCCGTTCGGCCTCCCGGGACTGGACACCACGACGCCGATCCTGATCGACGCCGCACTGAGCGGTCGGACGTCGCTCGAACGGGTCGTCGCCGCCTACGCGACCGCCCCGGCACGCCGGTACCGGCTGACGGGAAAGGGCGACATCGCGGTTGGCGCCGCGGCCGACCTTGCACTGGTCGACCCCGCGGCCTCCTGGACCATCGGGCACGGGCTCGTCAGGTCCAAGGCGGGATGGACCCCCTACGACGGTCGGCGCGTGCGGGGGAGGGTCGTGGCGACGGTGCTGGCCGGCGAGGTCGTAGCACGCGACGGCGCGCTCCTCGTGGACGCGCCCCGGGGAAGGTTCGTCGCCGGCCCCGGAGCCCGATGAGCCCGGGCGACGCCCACGGCGCTCGGGCGCAGGTCGCGCTCTTCGCCATGGGGGGCACCATCGCGAGCGCGGCCGCCGGGCCAGGGGGGGTGACGCCGAGCCTGACCGCCGCGGACCTGGTGGCGGCGGCGCCGGTCGCCGAGGTCGCCGAGGTGACGGCTCGCTCCTTCCTCCAGGTGCCGGGCGCGCACCTCTCGTTGGACGACGTGATCTCGCTTGCGGACGCCGTCGCGGGGGCGGTGGCGGACGGCGCGGCCGGGGTCGTGGTCACCCAGGGAACCGACACGCTCGAGGAGACCGCGTTCGTCCTCGACCTCCTCGTCCACGCGCCCGAGCCGGTGGTCGTCACCGGCGCGCTGCGCGATCCCACGGTCGCCGGCGCAGACGGCCCGGCGAACGTCCTCGCCGCGGTGGCAGTCGCGGCGTCCCCGGCCGCCCGTGGGATCGGGACTCTCGTCGTCGTGAACGACGAGGTCCACGCTGCCCGTTTCGTGCGGAAGAGCCACACGTCGAGCACCGGCGCCTTCACGTCCTACCCGGGTCCGGTCGGATGGATCTCCGAGCGGCGACCTCGCATCGTGTCGCGGCCGGTCGGCCGTCTCCTCCTTCCCCGGCCGGACGGGCCGTCACCGTGCGTCGGGCTGGTGTCCATGTCGATGGGAGACGACGGGCGGCTCCTCGCATGCGCCGCGAGGGCAGATCTGGACGGCCTCGTGATCGAGGCCCTCGGCGGGGGCCACGTCCCGCCGGGGGCGCTTGAGCCCCTCACCGAGTTGGCCGGCCGCATCCCCGTGGTGCTGACCTCCAGCACGCGCCGGGGGGAGCTCCTGCGCGCGACGTACGGCTTCGCCGGCTCCGAGACCGACCTGGCGGCTCGTGGCGTCGTCCACGGAGGGTGGCTCGACGCTCGCAAGGCGCGGCTCCTCCTCGCGTTGCTCCTGGGCGCGGGTGCAGACAGGGAGAGGGTCGTGTCGACGTTCGCCGAGCCCTACGCAGCGCGCGTCGAGGGGACCCTCGATGCGGGTGCTGGATCAGGCTCCGGTGGGGGCCTGCGCGACAGCGGCGAGTGAGCGTTCACGGCCGCGTCCGTCGGCCCCCGGCCCCACCTCACCCGAGCGCAGCGTCGACCCAGTCGGCCACCAGGCGGCCGACGTGCTCCTCGCGGCCCGAGTAGAAGTGGTCGGCACCCGGGACGATCCGCACGTCGACCGGCACCGTCGCCGCGTTGGCGAGCTCCTCCGCCGGGTACATCTCGGGGTCCTCCTCCGAGCCGCGTAGGTAGAGCACCGGACAGCGGATCCTGGGCGCCGCCTCCACCAGACGGGGGATGTCGTCGCCCTCCATGTCGAGGTACGTGGCGGCCGAGACGACGTACCACCACCCGGGCATGAGGAGCAGGGCGTCGGGCCGGCCGGCGTCGACGAGGCGATGTGCCCGCGCCGACAGCTCGGCGCCGCGACGCTGGGCGAGCAGGCCGAGCTCGGACGCTCTGCGCAGCATCTCGGGCCCGCCGAGATGAGCCGAGAGGAGGACCAGGGCCCGGGCGCCGGGGTGGTCGGCGACGTGGCGCGCGGCGAAGAGACCGCCGTTGCTGTGGCCGATCACGACAGGGCCCGGGACCCCGCGCGCTTCGACGTAGGCACCGACGATGCGGTTGTCCTCCATCGCCTGGGCCGCGGTCTGGTAGGCGTTGCCCTCCGGCACCCGGGTCCGGGTGGTCAGGGTCTCGTGACCGCGGCGGTTGAACGAGCAGCACTCGATGCCGCGGTCGAGCAGGTGGGCCACGAGGAACCGTATCGGTCCGCTGTAGAAGTTGGCGCCGTTGCCGTGGCACAGCACCGCCGTGGCCCGTGGTCGCCCCTGGCGGGTGGGAAACCACATCCCGTCGATCGGCACCGTCGGCGTCGGCAGGGACAGCAGCTGGCCCTCGAGCGGGGGCAGCCCCGACGCGGTCCCCGCCGGCTGCGCGGTCCCCGCCGGCTCGGCCCGCTCGCTCACCACCACTCCTCGACGGTGGCCGTCGACATCTCCTCGGGGTTCACGTGGACGTCCACCACCGCAGGGCGGCCCGCCTCGAGCGCCCGGACGTAGGCGGGACGGAGCTGCTCTGGTTCCCGCACCGTCTCGCCGTGGGCGCCGAACAGCCGGGCGACCTCGGCGAAGTCCGGGTTGGAGTACTCGCAGCCGATGAGCCGGTTGCCGAACTTGCGTTGCTGGCGGACCTTGATGTTGCCGAAGGAGAAGTTGTTCATCACGACCGCGACCACGTCGAGCCGTTCGCGCACGCACGTCTCCAGGTCTTGCATCGTCATGGCGAACCCGCCATCGCCGGACACCGCGACGACCTGGCGATCGGGAAAGGCTGCCTTCACTCCCATCGCGGCAGGCAGCCCGCAGCCCATCGGCCCGCCTCCGGCCGGGTACACGTACGCGCCGGGGCACGTCGCGCGGTAGTAGCGGGTGACGAAGTAGTTGAAGTTGCCCGAGTCCACGCAGATCACCGCGTCGGCAGCCGTCACGGCCCGGAGGTCGCGCACGACACGCGCCGACGAGATCGGCACGGCGTCCGGATCGAAGCGGTCGATCTCCTGTTCCCACCGTTCCCGCAGCTCCCGGATCCTTTCCCGCCATGATTGATGGCCGGCGGCGTCGACCGCCGGCTCCAGCCGGCCGATCATCGCTCGGAGCGCCTCCTCCGCGTCTGCTGCGATCCCGACGGCCACGGGGTAGACCCGGCCGACCGTGGCGGCGTCGACGTCGACCTGGATGAGCTGCTGGCCGGGGGACAACTGCATCCGATAGTCCTCGGTGGCGAACTCCGAGAACCGGACGCCGACCGCCAGGACGACGTCGGCCTCGCGCAGGGCCGCGGCGCTGGAGCCGTCCCCGCCGCGGCCGATGTTGCCGACCGCCAGCGGGTGGTCCTCGGCGACCGCCTTCTTCTCCCACGTGTTGGCGATGGCGGCGCCGAGCAGCTCGGCCAGCTCCACGACGGCGGCGGCAGCTCCTGCCTTGGTGACGCCCCCGCCGGCGATGACGACCGGCCGTCGCGCGCCGGCGAGCAGCTCGAGGGCGCGTTCGAGCGCCTGCGGGTTCGGGGCGAGACGACCCTTCACGGTGCTGCTGGGCGGGGAGAGCGCGACGGGGACGTCGGCCGAAGGGAAGTCGAGGGGGATCGAGACGTGCACGGGGCCGGGCCTGCCCGAGGTGGCCACGCGAAATGCCTCCTGGAGCACCTCGGGCACCCGCGCCGGCGCCCGTACCTCGACGGACATCTTGGTGATGGGCCGGAACACCGACTCGAGGTCGATCTCCTGGAAGGCCCCGAGGCCGCGGGCCGTCGACGCGACGTGAGAGCTGATGAGGACGAGGGGCGACCCCTCGATGGCCGCGGCCTGCACGCCGATGACCGTGTTCGAGGCGCCGGGCGAGCGCGACACGAGCGCCACTGCCGCCCGCCCCGTCAGCTCGGCGTACCCGAGCGCCATGTGCACGGCCACCTGCTCGTGGCGCACCAGGACGTAGCGGGGTCGCCCGGTCCGGCGCAGGACGTCGAGGTAGTCCATGACGCCTCCCCCGGGGATGCCGGCGACGAACGGAACCTCCTCCTGCTCCAAGACGGCCACCACCGCCTCGGCGCCCGTCATCACGGCGCCGTCTCCGGTTCCCCCGGGCCATCGGCTCGTCGCCGGGCGCCTCGCTCCGGCTCCCGCGCCGCCAGCGGTCGTTGTCGGCATCGCGGTCTCACACGCCGAGGTGGGTCTCGCGCACGTCCGGCGACCCCTCCAGCTCGGCCGGCGTGCCTCGCCACACGACGGTCCCGCCGGCGAGGATGTTGATCGTGTCGGCCGAGCGCACCGCCAGCTGGTAGTTCTGCTCGACGAGGAAGACGGAGAGACCCTCTGCTCGCAACTGGGCCACCACCTCCCCGACCCGTTCGACGATCACCGGCGCCAGCCCTTCGGACGGCTCGTCCATGAGCAAGAGGCGCGGGTTGGTCATCAGCGCCCGGCCGATGGCGAGCATCTGCTGCTCGCCGCCGGACAGCTGCCCTCCCCGATTGCGGCGCCTGTCCCCGAGGGGAGGGAAGAGCTGGTAGACGAGGTCGAGGTGCCAGGGGGTGCCGGTGTGGCCGTCGGGTGGCCGGCGGGCCCCGAGGGTCAGGTTCTCCTCGACGGTGAGCGACGGGAACACATGGCGGCCCTGGGGGACCAGGGCCACTCCGAGCCGGGCCACCTCGTACGCCGGCTTGCCGGCGACGTCCCGGCCGTCGAGGCGCACGCTCCCGCGGCGCGGGCGGAGCAGGCCCATGATCGTCTGCACCAACGTCGTCTTGCCCATGCCGTTGCGCCCGAGCAGCACCGTGCACCGCTGGTCGGGGATGGCGAGGTCCACACCCTGGAGCACGTAGTTGATCCCCCGGTAGGTGTGGACGTCTTCGACCTCGATCATGACGTCGCGCTCCCGAGGTGTTCGGCGCCGTCGGCGGCGGCGCTGCCGAGGTACAGCTCGCGCACTCTTTGGTGGCGCTGGACCTCGGCAGTGGGCCCCTGGGTCACGAGCTCGCCGTGGTCGAGCACGGCCACCCAATCGACGACGCCCCGCAGCACCTGCATGTCGTGCTCGATCATGATGACGGTGAGGTCCGGGTCGAGCCTCCGCAGGAGCGACTGGATGTCCACGCGCTCGGCAGGGGAGAGCCCGGCAGCCGGCTCGTCGAGCAGCAGCACCTTCGGCTCCACCGCCAGTGCGAGCAGCACCTCGAGCTCTCGGAGCTCGCCGTGGGACATTTCGCCCGCCGTACGGCCCAGCCGGTCCCCCAGGCCGAAGCTGGACGCCAGCTCCTCGGCCAGGGCCTGGTGTGCGCGGTAGGAGCGCCACGGGCGGAGCAGCTGGAGCTTGCTGCGCGAGAGGCCCATCACGGCCAGCGTGAGGTTCTCTCGCACCGTGAGATCGCTGAACAGGCGGACGACCTGGAACGTACGCCCCATGCCGAGGCGA
>JAKATJ010000182.1 GCA_021828005.1 Actinomycetes bacterium
GTCTCGTATGCCGCAGCGGGAGGAGGAACGGTCTCGGTTGGGGCCACCTGGACCGGCGCCGCGACGCTCGAGCTCGAGATCGCCTGCCCAGGTGGTGTCTCCGTCGCGCGCACCGGCTCGTCGGGGCTCTCGCTCGAGGTGGACGACAGCATTGACGCTGCGACCTGCATGGTGACGCTCAGCCTTCCCCCGGGCGTACACGCCGACGTGTCGTACACGCTCGTCGTCCAACCCACCGCCCTGGCGCAATGAGGATCGCCGGCATGCGTCGCTCCGCGAGAGAGGCCATCGTCGGCATCGCCACCGCGTTGGTCGTCTTCGGTGCGGTGCCGGCGGTGCTCGTCGGATTCGTGGGCCTGCCGGTTCCCCACCGATGGGCGTACCACGCCGTCGTGTCGTGGCATGGCCTCTTCGACCTGTTGACCGTCGCGAGCTGGTGCGCCTGGGCAGGATGCGCGTGGCCCATCCTGAGATCGGTGGCATCCCGAGTGCGCCTGGGCGACGTCGCACCGACCGCTCGGATCTCCGACCGGATCGCAGCCCGGATCGCGCTCGGCGTGCTCGTGCTGTCGTCCTTGTTCGGGCTGGGCGCGTCGGTTGCCGGCGCGTCGGTTGGGGGCGCTGCCGCGGCACGGTCGGCTGCAGCAGCAGGGTCGGCTGCAGCAGCAGGGTCGGCTGCAGCAGCAGGGTCGACGGGTGCAACCCGGTCAGCCGCGGCGGCCGCCGCACCTGGGCCGTCGTCAGCTGCGTCGCCCGCGGCCGCCCGGGTCGAAGCGGCCGACGCACGGAGCCCTACGAAGGCGGCGTCTTGGGTCGTGAGGCCGGGCGACACGCTCGCGAGCCTCGCGGCGACCCACTACGGCGCCGTGTCCGACTGGCCCGCGATCGCCGCAGCCAACCTTGGCCGGCTCATGCACGACGGAACGCGCTTCGTCGACCCGGCCGTCATCGCTCCGGGGTGGAGCCTCCTCCTGCCGACGCTCGACGCGGACCCGACGCTCGACGCAGACCCGACGCTCGACGCAGACCCGACGCTCGACGCGGACCCGACGCTCGACGCAGACCCGACGCTCGACGCGGGCGTGGTGCGAGCAACGGGCACCCGGCCCGCCTCCAGCACCCCTGTCGGCGGCACTCCCGCCACCCTGCTTCCCTCGGGCAGCTCCGTGTTGCCCCTCGCCGAGCTCGCGGCATCGGGCATCAGCGCCCTCGTCGCGGGCCTGCTCGCCCGCCGCGCTCGTCAGCTGCGCCGTCTGCGCGCCTTCCTCCGAGAGGAGGGGGAGGAGAGCGCCCTTCCCGATGCGCATGAGGCCGATCTCGGCGCACTCCTCGCACCGTTCGGACGGGTCCCGCTCGTCGACATGGTGGAGGTGGCCGCTCGCGATCTCGGAGACGTGCTCGCGACACTCTCCCCCACGCCGGGCGCAATCCAGTGGCTGCGTGCCGGGCCCGACGGCGTCGAGGTCCTTTTCGCCGAACCTGTGCCGGCGGAGGTACGCGGATGGCGACGGACCGGGCGCGCGACGTGGCTGCTTGGCGCCACGGTCGGCGTCGCGGAGCGCCAGCACGCACGCGGTGAGCCCTGGTGCGCGGTCCTTCTTCCCCTCGGTGATGACGACCGCGGCACGTGGCTGCTACCGGTGCGCAGCGGATCGAGCGTCGCCGTCGTCGGGCCGCGAGCGGCAGACCTCGTCCGCGCGATGCGCGCCGCGGTGACGACGTGGAGCTGGCACGAAGGGACCATCGTGACCGAGGACGCCGACGAGGTCACCGACGCGCTTGGCCGCGCGGCGCGGTCCTCGACCGGCGTCGAGGCGGCCGGTTCCAAGGTGCTCTTCGTCGGTGACCCGAAGGAGCTCCCGGCGAGCGCTCGGCGAGCGTGCGCGGTGCTCACCGCCGGAGACGCAGACGCGGAGACCGTCGTCTTCGTCGACGACCGGGCAGCGAGCGCCCACCCGCTCGGGCTGACCGTTCGCCCCCCGTTGCTCGACTTCTCCTGGAAGGGCGCCGTCGACGCGCTGACCGACCCGACCGGCGACATGGCAGCGGACCGGCGAGCCGGGCACCACGGCCGAGGGGGTTCGCCACCGGGCGGTCCGCCACCGGCGAGCCCCCCGCGCCCGCTCGTCCACCACGGGACCGCACGCGCCGCCATCCGCGTCGCCGACGATGGGACCACCGGCACGATGGCGCACCTCGGCCCCACCCCGTACGCCGGCACCCAGCTCGCGGCCCCGAGTCGTGGGAGCGCATCTGGCGTCCAGGCTCGAGGCAGGGCGGAGGTGCGGCTGCTTGCGACCGTTCCCGGCATCGTCGGGCTTCAAGGGGAGCTGCCGGCGAAGCGAGCCCGGCGGGCGCTGGAGCTGATCGCCTATCTCGCCATGCAGATGCCCGACCCGGTCACCGGCGACAGGCTCCGGACCCGCGTCCTCGGGTCGGCCGACGCCGACGCGGCAGCCAAGACGCTCTTCAACACGGTGGGTGCCGCACGCCGGGCGCTCGGCGTCGCGCCCGACGGCGAGCCGCTCCTGCCTCCGGCTTCGCGTTCGGGGCAGTACCGCCTGTCCCCGCTCGTGACCGTCGACGCGTCGCGTGCATGCGCGTTGGTTCACGAAGGGCTCGCAAGCCGTGACCCGACCGAATCGGTCGCTCGGCTCCGTGAGGCGCTCGAGCTCGTGAAGGGCGAGCCCTTCGGCGGCGTCCTCACCGGCTACGCGTGGTGGCAGGCGGAAGGCCACGAGCGGCGGGTGGCCGATGCGGTGGTCGACGGCGCCTGCGCGCTCGTCGGCGCGGCCCTCGGCTCGGGAGACGTCGACCTTGCCCGGTGGGCCCTCGCACAGGCGAGGAAGGTGGAGCCCTACAGCGAGTCGCTCTCACGCGCGGCGATGCGCGTCGCTGCGGCAGGCGGGGACGTGCGCCGCCTCCACGCGGAGTGGCAGGGGTGCGTGCGCATGATGGACGAGC
>JAKATJ010000052.1 GCA_021828005.1 Actinomycetes bacterium
ACGACGGTCGCCACGACGTCGGGCATGTCGAGGGTCGTCGGCAGCAGGTAGTCGGTGAACGACGGGTTCCGCACCCGGCCCTCTGAGACCACGATCTCCTCCATCAGCGCGAGGCCGATGCCCTGGGCCACGCCGCCCTCGATCTGGCCGGTCACCTGCACCGGGTTGATCGCCCTCCCGACGTCCTGGCCCGTCGAGATCTGCACCACGCGAAGCAGCCCGAGCTCGGGGTCCACGTCGACCACCGCACGGTGCGCCGCGAACATGAAGGAGACGTGCGCGTCACCCTGGCCGTCGGCGTCGAGGGCGCGGGTCGGCCGGTGGTGGTACTCCTCGGTGGTCTCGAGCGGCGCCGGCACGAGCAGGTCGCGCACCAAGAGCCGCTCCCCCGTCTCGACCCGCACCACCTCCCCGTCGTCGAAGAGGCACTGCGCGGCGGCGCACTCCCACAGCTCCGCTGCCCGCACGATCAGCTCCCCACGAAGCGTCGCGCAGGCGAGCTGGCACGCGCCTCCGCTCATCCACGTCTGGCGGGACGCGCTCGACGAGCCCGCGGACCCGATCTCCGCGGTGCTGGCAGGCGTGAGCACGACGCGCCCCACCCCCAGCTCCTCTCGCACGATCTGCTGGGCGAGGGTGACGAAGCCCTGGCCCACTTCGGCCGTCGCGACCGTGAGGGTCGCGATCGGCTCCCCGTCGGCTCCCGCTTCGAGGCGGAGCCGCGCGGTGGCGAAGTCGTCGAAGCCCTCGGAGTAGGCGATGTTCTTCATGCTCGCCGCGAACCCGACGCCGCGCCGGACGTGGACCGGGTCCGCGGTGGCACCCGCGCCGCCCGGCAGCGCCATCATCGTCCCGGCCGGTTCCTGGGGGGCCGGGAGCGGATGGGAGGCCGCCGCGCGGATGACCTCGCGCACCGGCACGGCCCCGGTGAGCACCTGCCCGGTGACCAGGCGGTCGTAGCGCTCGAGGGCGTTGCGGAGCCGCAGCTCGACGGGGTCCACGGACAACGCGGCGGCGAGCTTGTCCATCTGCGCCTCGTGCCCGAAGCACACCTGGACCGCGCCGAAGCCGCGCATTGCGCCGCAGGGCGGGTTGTTGGTGCGCACCGCGTACCCCTCGATCAACGCGTTGGGCACCCGGTAGGGGCCGGGGGCGAAGCACACGGCGTTCGAGAGCACCGCGTTCGACGACGAGAGGTACGCGCCGCCGTCGAGGACGATCCGAGCCTCCACCTTCACGAGATCGCCGTCACGGGTCGCGTGATGGCGGTACCACAGGCGCGCGGGATGCCGGTGGACGTGGCCGAAGAAGGACTCGTCTCGCGCGTAGACCATCTTCACGGGACGTCCGGCGCGCAGGGCCAGCATGCACAGATGGATCTGCAGGCTCACGTCCTCACGCCCGCCGAACGCCCCGCCGACCCCGGCGAGATGGAGCCGCACGCGATCTGCGGGGAGCCCGAGGCTTGCGGCAACCTGGTCCCGGTCCACGTGGAGCCACTGGGTCGCGACGTACAGATCGACCCCACCGTCCTCAGCGGGGACCGCGAGGCCCGACTCGGGGCCGAGGAACGCCTGGTCCTGCATGCCGACCTCGTAGTTGCCCTCCACCACCACGTCGCCGCTCGCCCCCAGCTCGCCGTGGCGGACCACGAGATGGCGGAAGACGTTGCCGTCCGGGTGGATCGGCGCGGCGTCGATCGCCGCCTCGGGGTCGACGAGCGGCACGAGCGGCTCGTAGTCCACGACGATCGCCAGTGCGGCCGCGCGCGCGGCTTCGGGGTGGTCGGCGGCCACGGCGGCGACCGGCTCGCCGTGGTAGCGGACGACGTCGGACGCGAACACCGGCTGGTCCGGGAGCTCGAGGCCGAAGGTGGGCCGGCCGGGGACGTCCGCTGCGGTCACGACCGCGCGCACACCAGGCATGGCCAGCGCGGGACCCGTGTCGATCGAACGGATGCGTGCGGCGACGTGCGGGCTGCGCAGCGTCTTCCCCCAGAGCATGGCGTCCATCCACAGGTCCGAGGAGAACGCGAACTCCCCGCGGGTCTTCTGCACGCCGTCGGGCCGGACGGGGCTGTCCCCCACCCGGTCGCCGCGCTGGTCCCCCGTCACGCGCTCGGCGACGCCGACCCCGCTACGCACCATCGCCGGACCCTTCGCCAGACCCTTCGCCAGGCGAAGCGCCCGCGCCCCTCTGCCGCTGCACGGCGCGCACCGCCTCGAGTATGCGCCCGTACCCGGTGCAGCGACAGAGGTTCCCCGAGAGCGCCTCGCGCACGGTCATGTCGTCGGCCGACGGCGCCCGGCGCAGGAGGTCGTGCAGCGCCACGACGAAGCCCGGCGTGCAGAACCCGCACTGCACGCCCCCGGCGTCCACCAACGCGGCCTGGATGTCGGCCACCTCGCCCGAGGCGGTCAGCCCTTCCACCGTCTCCACGCGGCTCCCGACCGCGTCGACGCCGAGCACGAGGCACGCGCAGACGACGACGTCGTCGAGCAGGACCGAGCACGACCCGCACTCGCCCTGTTCGCAGGCGTTCTTCGCGCCAGAGAGGCCGAGCCGCTCGCGCAGGACGAAGAGCAGGCTCTCCCCGAGCCACGCGTCCTCGACGGCCATGCGGGTCCCGTTCACCACCAGCTCGTAGGGCTCCATCCGCTCGTACGCAGGGGCGTCGGCCGGACCCGCGGACCCCACCAGGGGTTCCTCAGGTGGCACGCGCCACGCACCTTTCGAGCGCTCGCCTCGCGATGACCCCGACGGCAAGGCGACGGTACTCCGCCGTGCTGCGGTGGTCGGTGATCGGCGAGGCGGCGCCGGCCACGAGCTCGCCGAAGCGCGCCAGCGCCCCCTCGGAGACGCGCGGGCCCCCGGCGGCCCGCCAGTCGATCGCCTCGGCGATGTGCACTTCGGCCGCCGTTGCACGGACCGGCACCGGCGCGACCGAGCCGAGCGCCACGCGGACTTCGTGCGCCTCGACGTCCACCACCACGGCAGCGGACGCGATCGCGATCACCATCGCGTTGCGCGTGCCGACCTTCACGAACTGCTGCGGCCCGGGGCGGCGGTCGACCACCACCTCGACCACCACCTCGTCCGGTCCGATCGACGTCGTCTTCACACCGGTCACCACCTCGCCGAGGGAAGCGGTGCGCTCCCCCGACGGGCCGCGCAGCACGACCCGGGCGTCCAGCGCGGCGAGGAGGGGCAGGGTGTCTCCTGCAGGGCTCGCGGTGGCCACATTGCCGCCGAGGGTCCCCGCGTTGCGCACCTGGGGCGATCCGACGGTCCGCGCCGCCGCGGCCAGCGCGGGCAGCGCCGAGGACAGTCCGGGGTCGCCCATATCGGCGTAGGTGGTGCCGGCGCCGATCACGACGGTCTCGGGCATCACCGCGTGACG
This sequence comes from Actinomycetes bacterium, assembly GCA_021828005.1. Classification (GTDB taxonomy): domain Bacteria; phylum Actinomycetota; class Acidimicrobiia; order Acidimicrobiales; family RAAP-2; genus JAJYVT01. Next base: position 3,401 of record JAKATJ010000052.1, read on the forward strand.
GCGGAGCTCCCGGACGCGGCGCAAGGCCACGACGGCGGGCGGGCGTCTCAACCCGAAGTTCACCTCGACGCAGAAGTCGGTCCCACCGGCGAGGAGCTGGGCCCCCGGGGCGTCCCTCAGCGCCACGACCGCCTCGTCCACCGTCGTCGGGAGGGCGACGCGTGCAACCCGCACGCCGGGGATCTTTGCCCGAACCTGTACAGATTGTCAACCTGACCTGGCGGGTTGAATGCTTTGTACGGCACGCGGCACGCAGGACCGGCCGCCAGAGGCGCCGGGGCACCGCTCCCGGGCTATTCGACGTGAGCCGATCGGGGCACGGTCCGGGCGATTCGACGCGAGCCGATCAATGCCGATCGATAGGGGCATCAGGGCCGCCGCAAGCGGGCGACGATAGTCTTCCCGAGACGCACGGCAGCATGCGAGGGGAGGACACCTGCGATGTCGACGGAGATCTACGAAGGTCGTCGGCCCCAGTACGAGGGCCACGCCACGCTCGAGATGCACGGCATGGCGCCGATCCCCGAGGACGAGCGCTACGGCAGGCTCCACCGGGTGTTCACCGTGTGGTTCACGCCCAACCTGGTTCCCGCTGGGTTCTTCATCGGCACGCTCGCCACCGCGAGCTTCGTCGGCGTCGGGTTCTCGCTCGGGGTGACGGCGATCGTGATCGGCACGCTGCTCGGCGGGCTCCTGGTCGCCGTGCTCGGGACCTGGGGACCCAGGACTGGTCTCGGGCAGATCCCCGAGGGTCGCTTCGCCTTCGGCAAGTCGGTCGCACTCCCCGGCGTGCTGCAGTGGCTGTCCACGATCGCGTGGGACGCCATCAACGCCATCTTCGGCGCCGAGGCCATCAACATCCTGCTCCACGTGCCGTTCTGGGTCGGGCTGTTCATCGTGCTCGTGATGCAGGGGGCCCTCGGCCTGTTCGGCTACGAGGTCATGCACACCTTCCAGAAGTGGATGTCGATCGTCCTCGGGGCGATGTTCGTGGTGGTCACCGTGAAGGTCGCGTCCGTCGGGAACTGGCACGCAGCTGCCACGTCGCACGGCGGCTCCCTGGCCGGCGGGTTCATCCTCATGATGACGCTCTCGGCGAGCTTCGTCATCTCCTGGGGCGCCTACGCGTCGGACTACAGCCGGTACATGAAGCCCGACTCCTCGCGTGCGGGGATCTTCTTCCTCAGCCTGGCAGGGGTGTCGCTCTCGTCGATCTGGGTGGAGATCCTCGGTCTCGCGGCCGCGTCGGTGGTCGTCCAGAGCACCTCGGGCGGCATCGACCATCTCATGGGCGGCGGCGTGCTCGGTGGAATGGCGATGGTCGCCATCTGGATCGGCACCGTGTCGGTCAACGCGATGAACGACTACTCGGGCTCGCTCGCCCTTCAGGCGGCCGGCGCCCGCGTCAAGAGGCCGTACGTGGCGGTGGTGGTGACCGCGCTCGCGTTCGGCCTGACCCTTTGGCTGCACACGGGCAACCTCACCTCCAAGTTCGAAGAGGTCCTGCTCTTCGTGACCTACTGGGTGCCCCCGTTCGCGGCGGTCCAGATCGTCCACTGGTGGCGAAACCGGGGCCGCGTGGACGCACGGCAGATCATGGACTTCGGCAGGCTCGCGTCGGGCTGGGAGGCGCTCGTCGCGCTCCTCGTCGGGTTCGGCGCAGCCGTGCCGTTCATGGACACGACACTGTTCGTCGGCCCCGCGTCGTCGGGTTGGCTCCACGGCGGCGACATCGCCTTCTACGTGGGCTTCGTGGTCGGGGGTCTCGTCTACTTCCTGATCCGCTACGTCGTGACCGGGTCGGCAAGAGACTCAGTTGCCGCACCAGCGAGCGGCCGACGCCTCGCCGCACGGCCTCCGGAGGAGCCGGTCCCGGTCACGGTGCCCTCAGAGCCCTGAGGGTTTGAGAGACCCTGACAGAGCCTGAGAGAGACGCCGGAGAGGACGACTCGTGCTGGACCTGCTCGTGCGCGGGGCGCGGCTGGCTCTTGCGGCCGGCGGGGCAGAGCGAGCCGCTGCATCGGTCGTCGACGTCCACGTGAGCGCCGGGACGGTCGTCGGCGTGCAGCCGGCGTCGGATGACGCGCCGCCTGCCCGAGAGGTCGTCGACGCCCGCGGCTGCCTGATCTCTCCCGCGTACGTCGAACCGCACGTCCACCTCGACAGCGTGCTCACCGCCGGCGAGCCGCGCTGGAACGAGAGCGGGACCCTCTGGGAGGGGATCGCGTGCTGGACCGAGCGCAAGCCCATGCTGACGCGACAAGACGTGCTGGACCGAGTCTCAGAGGTGCTCCGCTGGTACGTGGCGAACGGCGTGCTCCACGTACGAAGTCACGTGGACGTGACCGATCCCGGCCTCGTGGCGCTCGACGCGCTCGTGGAGCTGCGGGAGAGGGTCCGCGACGTGCTCGACCTGCAGCTCGTGGCGTTTCCCCAGGAGGGGATCTGCTCGTTTCCCAACGGGGCCGAGTTGCTCGAGGAAGCCGCTCGCCGGGGCGTCGACGCGATCGGTGCCATCCCGCACTACGAGGACACCCGTGAAGACGGCGTGCGCTCGCTCGAGATCGCGGTCGAGGTCGCGACACGCTACGGGCTCCTCGTGGACGTGCACTGCGACGAGATCGACGACGAGCAGTCGCGGTTCTCCGAGGTGCTGGCGACTCTGGCGCTGCGCACCGGGCTCACCGACCGCGTCACCGCGAGCCACACGACCGCGATGGGCTCCTACAATCCCGCCTACAGCTACAAGCTGAGACGGATCCTGCTCCGGTCCGGCGTCAACCTGGTCTGCAACCCGCTCGTGAACCTCCACCTGCAGGGCCGGTTCGACGGCTATCCGAAGCGTCGGGGCCTCACCCAGGTGAAGGAGCTCCTCGCAGCCGGGGTGAACGTGGCCTTCGGCCACGACGACGTCATGGACCCGTGGTACCCCCTCGGGACCGCCGACCCCGTGCTCGTCGCCCACGTCGGCGCGCACGCGACGCAGCTCATGTCGCCGAGCGAGGTCGGCGAGTGCTTCCGCATGGTCACCGACCGAGCGGCCAGGGTCCTCGGGATCACCGACCTCTACGGCGTGCGACCAGGCGCGCGCGCCGACTTCCTCCTGCTCCCGGCCGCGGACCCGGCCGATGTCGTCCGCCGCCTCGTCAGGCCGTCGATCGTCGTGTCCCGCGGTCGGATCGTCGCCGAGCGGGCACCGGCGGTCGCTCGGCTGCGATGGCCCGGCGCCGACCTGCAGGACGTCGACTTCGTCCGAAGCCGCGATGCACGAGACGCCACGTGGAGGGGCGGTCCGGCCGTTGCGGGCACGGCCGTTGCGGGCACGGCCGTTGCGGGCACGGCCGAGGCGGGCGCGGCCGAGGCGGGCGCGGCCGAGCGTGGTCCGGCCGTTGCGGGCGCGGCCGAGGGCGGTCCGGCTGTGGACGGATGACGTCCGACGACGCCACCCCTCCTGCTGCTCCGGTCAGCTGGCCCGCGGACAAGGTCGCTGCCGCCGCGCTCACGTTCGACGTCGACGCCGAGTCTGCGTTCCTGTCCGCGGACCCGTCCAGCGCGGCGCGCCTCACGGTGATGTCGCACCAGGCCTACGGCCCCCTCACCGGCGTGCCGCGCATCCTGCGCCTGCTCGAGCGACACCGTCTTCGGGGCACCTTCTTCGTCCCCGGCTTTACGGCGGAGCGCTACCCCTTGGTCGTGGAACAGATCGTCGAAGGTGGCCACGAGGTCGCCCACCACGGCTACCTGCACGAGTCCAGCGTCGGCATGGACCGGGACACCGAGGAGCGGGCCATCGACCGCGGACTGCAAGCCTTGGACAAGGTGGCGGGGGTGCGGCCGGTGGGCTACCGCGCACCGATGTGGGAGCTGAATTACCGCACGCCCTCCCTCCTGCTCGACCGCGGGTTCCTCTACGACAGCTCCATGATGGACTGCGACGTTCCCTACCTCCTCGCCGAGCACGCCGAGACCGCTGCCCGCTCGATCGTCGAGATCCCGGTCAACTGGGCGCTCGACGATTGGGAGCAGTACGCCTACGTGCCAGGGCTCGCTGCGAGCGGTCCCATCGAGAGCCCGGCGAAGGTGCTCGAGATGTGGACCCTCGAACTGGACGCGTTCTATCGAGAGCGGTGCTGCTTCGTGCTCACGAACCATCCGTTCCTCACCGGCCGGCCCTCCCGGATGGCGGCGCTCGAGCGGCTGGTGGAGCGGATGGAGGCGCTCGACGGTCTGTGGCTCGCCACGCTCGCCGAGATCGCTGCGCACACCCGGGCTATGGGACCGGTACCCCGCGCCTTCCCTGCTCCGCCGGTCGGCCGGACGGAGTGACGACGGGGACGCCCCACGTCGCGCCGGAGAGAGCGACGACGGGGACGCCCCACGTCGCGCCGGAGAGAGCGACGTGCATCGGAGAGCAAGTCAGGCTCCCGAGTGCTCGTCGACCGCGGCGAGGTAGGCGCGCTTGCGCCCATCTGTCAGCCACGACGCGGAGAACGCGTTCTTGGCGAGCCGGGCAAGGTCCGAGCGGGTGAGACCGGACGCCTCCTGCACCGCTTCGAAGTTGTCGGCGATGTACCCGCCGAAGTACGCGGGGTCGTCGGAATGGACGGAGACCAGCACGCCGCGAGCGAGGAGCTCCGTCACCGCGTCGGCCATGAGCGTGCCGTAGAGGCGGAGGTTCGAGAGCGGGCACGCGGTGAGCCCGATCCGTCGTCGGGCGATCTCCTCGGTCAGCTTCGTGTCGGCCAGGCATTCGAGCCCGTGATCGATCCGCTCGACGTCGACCAGGTCCAGGCACTGCCAGAGGTGTGCGAGCGAGTCGTCCTGACGCGGGTCGCAGTGCATGGTGAGGCGGTACCCCGCCGCGCGGGCGTCGGCGAACACCCCCGCGAACTTCGCCGGCGGGTTCCCCCGCTCGTCGGAGTCGAGCCCTACGCCGAGGATCCATCCCCGGGTGCGGTAGGGCAGCGACTTCGTCAGCGTCTCGACCGCGGAGGAGACCGGCTCGTCGCGCAGGAAGCACATGATGAGCGCGGTGTCCGGACCGCCGCGATCGCGCGCGTCCTGCTGTGCCCGATGGATCCCGGTCACCACCGCGTCGAACCCGACGCCGCGAGCGGTGTGCGCCTGGGGGTCGAAGAACAGCTCGGCGTAGACAACCCCCTGGTGGCGCGCCTTCTCGAGGTACGCGGTCGTGAGCTCGTAGAAGTCCGCCTCGGTCTGCAGCCCTTTCATCGCGGCGTAGTAGGCGGCGAGGAAGTCCGACAACCCTGAGAAGGTGTCCGGACGGGCCCCGAGGAGGTCGGGCGCGCCCGTCCCGTGGCGCCCGGCGAAGGCGCTCGCCATCGCCGGCTCCAGGGTGCCTTCGAGGTGAAGGTGAAGCTCGCACTTCGGCAACCGACGGATGAAGTCGTCCACTGCGCTCCCCTTTCGTGCGCGCTGCCTCTTCCGCGGCTCACTGTGTCGGGCGCCGACCCGAGGTGTCAACCGCCGGCCGCGCCCGCGCGGCGGTGGACGTCAGCGCGGCGGTGGACGTCAGCGCGCCGGTGGGTGTCAGCGCGCCGCCGCGCGACGCTCGCGGAGGCGCCTCACGGCGCCCGCCACCTCCCGGGCGACGAAGGACGCGTCCACGGTGACGAGCTCGCTGTCCTCCACCACCGCTCGTCCCCCGACCAGCAGGAGGGAGAGCGGTGGGCGGGCACCGAGGGTCAGCGCGGCGACGGGGTCCTCGATCCCCGCATTGGAGACGGTGTCGAGGCGCCAGAGCGCGACGTCCGCGAGCTTGCCCACCTCGAGCGAGCCGAGCTCGTCCTCGCGCCCAAGGCAACGTGCCCCTGTCATCGTCGCCATCCTGAGCACGTCGCGGGTCCCGAGCGCGCGGGCGCCGGCGCGTGCCCGCGCGGTGAACAGCGCCCCGCGCAGCTCGTTCCAGAGCTCCCCCGACTCGTTGGACGCGGAGCCGTCCACCCCGAGGCCTACCGGGACGCCGGCGGCGAGGAGCTCGGGCACGGGCGCCGAGCCCGCGCCGAGGCGCCCGTTCGAGCTCGGGCAGTGCGCGACCCCGGTGCCCGTCGCGCCCAACGCCGCGCACGAGCTCTCGTCCAGGTGCACGCCGTGCGCGACCCAGACGTCGGCGCCGAGCCATCCGAGCGACTCTGCGTACTGCGCCGGCGTGCAGCCGAGACGCTCCGCGCAGTACGCGTCCTCGTCGGTCGTCTCCGCGAGGTGCGTATGGAGCCGGACGCCGCGCTTTCGCGCCAGCTCGGCGGCACCGACCATGAGCTCCCGGGTCACCGAGAACGGCGAGCACGGCGCGACCGTGACGCGCACCATCGCGCCCGGGGACGCGTCGTGCCACCGGGAGATCGCGTCGTCGGTCGCAGCGAGGGCCGCGTCGGTGTCCTCGACGACGTCATCGGGCGGCAGGCCTCCCGCCGACCGGCCGAGGTCCATCGACCCTCGCGCAGGGTGGAAGCGGAGCCCGACGAGGGCCGCAGCCTCGATCTCCGCGGCAAGGAGGTCGCCGCCGCGCTTGGGGAACACGTACTGGTGGTCCATCGTGGTCGTGCAGCCGCTGGTGGCGAGCGCGAAGAGCGCGCCGAGCGCGGCGGCATGCTCGAGCTCTGCTGTGACGCACGCCCACCACGGGTAGAGCTCGGTAAGCCAGCCGAACAGCTCGGAGTCGGGCGCCATGCCCCGCGTCAGCCACTGGGAGAGGTGATGGTGGGTGTTGACGAGGCCGGGAGTGGCGAGACATCCAGCGGCGTCGACTCGACGGGCCCCCGCGGGCACGGCCGCGGCGGGTGCAGACCCTGCGCCCACCGCCGCGATGCGTCCGCCCGAGACGACGAGATGGCCCTCAGCGTGCTCCGTCCCCGCCGCGTCGACGGTCGCGACCGCCGCGCCCTCGATCACCCAGTCCAGCGCGTCAGAGCCGCCCATACGGGGGCGACTGTAGTTTCCTGCTTGTTGACAGCCGGCCGGGGCTCGGCCAGGCTGCTCGGGTGGGCGACACGACGCCCGGCCTCGTCTGCGGGCACCACCATCTCTACTCGGCGCTCGCGCGCGGGATGCCGGCACCGGCTCGCACCCCCTCGACGTTCACGGAGATCCTCGAGCTGATCTGGTGGCGCCTCGACGTCGCGCTCGACCTCGAGATGCTGCGGTGGTCGGCGATGCTGGGCGCGTTGGAGGCGCTCGAGTGCGGCACCACCGCGATCGTCGACCACCACGAGGGGCCGTCCGCCATCGAGGGGAGCCTGGACGTCATCGCGCAGGCCTGCGCGGAGGTCGGCGTGCGCGTGCGCTGCTGCTACGGGGTCACCGACCGGCACGGGCCCGACGGCGCGCGCCGCGGGCTCTTGGAGAACGAACGCTTCCTGCGCGCCGGGGGTGCGGGGATGGTGGGCATCCACGCCGCCTTCACGTGCACCGACGAGACGCTCGAGGCCGCGGCAGGCCTCGCGAGAGACCTCGGTGCCGGCGTCCACGTCCACGTGGCAGAGGGCGAGGTCGATGCTGGCGCGCCCGCACGGCTCGGCAACCTCGTCGGAGACGGCTGGCTCGTCGCGCACGGGGTCCACCTCCCCCGTCCCGTTCCCCCGCAGTGGGCCGAGACGACCCTCGCGCACTGCGCGCGGTCCAACATGAACAACGGGGTCGGGTACGCGCGCCCGCGCAGCTGGCCGGGCCGCGTGGTGCTCGGCAGCGACGGCATCGGCGCGGACATGCTGGAGGAGTACCGGATCGCGTACGCCAGGGCGCGCGAGCACGACGTCTTCTCGACCCCGGTCGAGGCCTGGGCGTGGCTCGAGGAAGGCTGGGCGCTCGTGCCCGAGGCGCGCTCCGATCGGGTGCGCTGGAGCTACGACAAGGCCGACGACCCTTGGTGCCTCGCCTTCACGCCGGGGGTGCGCGCGCTCGACGTCTGGGTCGACGGAGCCCAGGTCCTCGCAGGTGGGGCAGCGACGCGCGTCGATCCCGCAGAGGTGCGCGCCCGCGCCGCCGAGCAGGCTCGCCGGCTGTTCGAGCGTCTGAGCTGAGCAGGCGCCGGGTCAGGCGTCAGAGGACGAGCGGGTCGCGTTCAGGTAGTTGTAGACGGTCACGCGGCTCACGCCCATCGCGTCGGCCACCTCGTCGACCGCGTTCCGGATGGCGAACGCGCCGCGCTCGTCCAGCATGCGCACGGCGCGCTGCTTGTCGACCCGGCTCAACGCCGCGAGCTGTCCCCCGAGCTCTGACTCGATCTGGGCGACGAAGCTCGCGAGACCCTCGCGCAGGTCGCGCGGCGAGGGGCGCTCGAGCCCGCCCACCACGCGGCCCTTCCACACGAGAGGGATGGCCGCGGCTCCCATGCGCTCGGCGGCGACGACCCGGCCCCCGAGCGCGCGCACGATCGGGCGGACCGCCGAGAGGAAGGCCTCCGCGTCCTCTCCGCCGGTCGCCCGCGCGGTCATGGTGATCCCAGATGCCCCGGCGTCGAACGAGGAGGCGGCGGCTCGGGCCACCGCCTCGAGGAGCGGGCGGGCCTCGCCCTCGACGGCGTTGCCGAACGGGCCGACCTCGGGGTCGAAGCCCTCCGAGCGCAGCGTCTCGAGCGCGGCGGTGACGTGCGCGCCCAGCTCACCCTCGCGGAACGGCTCCACGGTGAGCTCCACCCGCACGTGCCGCATCCCGCTCCCTCCCGGCGTCGCAGGGCTCCGCCCGTTCCCACCCGACATCGAGGGCACCTGACCTTGCGCCTGCTCCGCCTCGGCCTCCCGAGATCGATGATGACTGGAGATGAACTGCCAGTGATGAACGGCCGGTGATCGACGGCCGGTGATCGACGGCCGGTGATCGACGGCCAGAGGTTGACAACCAGTCAACCTACCTTGACAGATCGTCAAAGAGAAGGCAAGTTTGTGTGGTGGACTTGGCGGTAGACGCCGCGAGGCTCCTCTCCCGCCTGGAGGAGCTCGGACGCATCGGTGCCACCGGGGACGGGGGGTGCGCCCGTCTCGCGCTGACCGACGAGGACCGGGAGGGCCGGGACCTGGTGGTCACCTGGATGCGGGACCTCGGGCTGGACGTGCAGGTGGACGCGATCGGCAACGTCGTCGCGGTGCGCGAGGGCCGCGAGGCCGGTCCGCCCGTCATGTGCGGCTCGCACGTCGACACGGTGGCGACCGGCGGCATCTACGACGGCAACCTCGGCGTGCTCGCGGGCCTCGAGGTGCTCGAGACCCTGGCGTCGGCGGGCGTCCTCCCGCGCCGCCCGATGGCCGTCGCGTTCTTCACGGACGAGGAGGGGGCGCGCTTCGCGCCGGACATGCTCGGGAGCCTCGTCTACGCCGGCGGCATGGGCGTGGAGGAGGCCTACGACCTCGTCGGGATCGACGGCGCGCGCCTCGGCGACGAGCTCGCGCGCATCGGCTACCTGGGGAGCCTCCCCTGCCCCGGCCTCGTGCCGCACGCGTACGTCGAGCTCCACATCGAGCAGGGCCCCGTCCTGGAGGCGAACGGCGAGGTGATCGGCGCCGTCACCGGGGTCCAGGGGATCTCCTGGCAGGAGGTGCGGTTCGGCGGTCAGTTCAACCACGCCGGCACGACGCCCATGGCGTACCGCCACGACGCCGGGTTCGCCGCCGCACAGGCGGCGGTCGCGGCCAGGGCGCTCGCTCGCGACCTCGGCCCGCCGCAGGTGGCGACCGTCGGCAAGCTCGACCTGCGCCCGGGTCTCGTGAACGTGGTCGCCGGCGCCTCCGCCCTCACCATCGACCTTCGCAACACGGACGGCGAGGTGCTCGTGGAGGCCGAACGCCGCATGGCCGCCGAGATCGACCGGATCGCGGGCGACGAGGGGGTGACGGTCGAGCGCCGCCAGCTCGCGCGCTTCGACCCCGTCGAGTTCGACGAACGGATCGTCGGCCTGGTGGAGGAGACCGCGCGCGCGCACGGGCATCGGGTGCGGCGGCTTCCGTCGGGCGCGGGGCACGACGCGCAGATGCTGGCGCGACGGTGCCCGTCGGGCATGATCTTCGTCCCGAGCGCCGGCGGCATCAGCCACAATCCGGCGGAGTTCACCTCCCCCGAGCACCTCGAGGCGGGCGCCAACGTGCTGCTCCACGTGCTGCACCGGCTGGCCGAAGAGGACGTCGTCGCGTGAGCCGCCGCGTCGTCGTCGCCGCCGCGCAGCTCGGCCCCATCGGACGCGACGAGCCGCGCGACGCGGTCGTGGGCCGGCTGCTCGCCCTGCTGCACGACGCGCACCGGAAGGGGGCCGAGCTCGTGGTCTACCCCGAGCTCGCGCTCACGACGTTCTTCCCGCGCTGGTGGACCGAGCCGCTCTCGGGCGCTGACCACTGGTTCGAGACCGAGATGCCGGGGCCGGCGACGAGACCGCTCTTCGAGGAGGCGGCCCGCCTCGGCGTCGGCTTCTTCCTCGGCTACGCCGAGCTCACGCCCGACGGCCACCGCTACAACAGCGCGGTGCTCGTGGAGCGGGACGGCTCGGCCGTCGCCACGTTCCGCAAGGTCCACATCCCCGGCCACGAGAAGAACGAGCCGTGGCGCCCGTTCCAGCACCTCGAGCGGTACTACTTCGAGCCCGGGCCCGACGGCTTCGGGGTGTGGGACGCGTTCACAGGGCGCGTCGGGATGATGATCTGCAACGACCGGCGGTGGCCCGAGACCTACCGGGTGATGGGCCTCCGGGGCGTCGAGGTGATCCTCTGCGGCTACAACACCCCGATCCACTAC
>JAKATJ010000053.1 GCA_021828005.1 Actinomycetes bacterium
CGCCGGCTGTGGACCATGCGCCAGTACGCAGGCTTCGGCACCGCCGAGGCGACCAACGCGCGGTTCAAGTTCCTCCTGCAGCACGGCCAGACGGGCCTGTCGTGCGCGTTCGACCTGCCGACGCAGATGGGATACGACTCCGACCACCCCCGCGCCGAGGGGGAGGTGGGGAAGGTCGGCGTCGCGATCGACTCCCTCGCGGACATGCGCCTGCTGCTCGAGGGGATCCCGCTCGACTCGGTCACCACGTCGATGACCATCAACGCGACGGCGGCCATCCTGCTCCTCCTCTACCAGCTGGTCGCCGAGGAGCAGGGGGTGCGCGGCGACCAGCTCGGCGGGACGGTCCAGAACGACATCCTGAAGGAGTACGTCGCCAGGGGCACCTACATCTATCCGCCCCGGCCGTCGATGCGCCTGGTCGTCGACACGTTCGCCTACTGCCACGAGCACCTGCCGAGCTGGAACACCATCTCGATCTCCGGGTACCACATCCGCGAGGCGGGGTCGACCGCCGTCCAAGAGGTGGCGTTCACCCTGGCCGACGGGATCGCGTACGTGGACGCCGCGCTCGCGGCCGGCCTCGCAGTCGACGAGTTCGCCCCGAGGCTGTCGTTCTTCTTCAACGCGCACAACAACCTCTTCGAGGAGATCGCGAAGTTCCGCGCGGCCCGGCGGATGTGGGCGCGGATCATGACCGAGCGGTTCGGCGCCATGGACGACCGGTCCAAGGTGCTCCGGTTCCACGCGCAGACCGGCGGCTCGACGCTCACGGCGCAGCAGCCGGAGAACAACATCGTGCGGGTGACCGTCCAGGCGCTCGCAGCCGCCCTGGGAGGGACCCAGAGCCTGCACACGAACGGGTTCGACGAGGCGCTCGGGCTCCCGACGGAGCGTGCCGCGAAGCTCGCGCTGCGCACCCAGCAGATCGTCGGCTACGAGTCGGGCGTCACCGACACCGTCGACCCCCTCGGCGGCTCCTACTACGTCGAGACCCTCACCGACGAGGTGGAGCGCGCCGCCCTCGGGTACCTGGAGCGCATCGACGAGCTGGGGGGCGCGGTGGCGGCGATCGAGGCCCGGTTCCTGCAGGAGGAGATCGAGGCCGCGGCGTACGCCTACGCGAAGGCGGTCGACGACGGGGAAAAGGTCGTCGTCGGGGTCAACCGGTTCATCGACGAGGAGGTCGAGCCTGCAGACGTCTTCCCCGTCGATCCCGAGCTGCAGCGCGCGCAGGTGGAGCGGGTCGAGCGGGTCCGCGCCGATCGAGACGCCGACGCCGTCAGCGCGGCCTTGGAGGACGTGCGGTCGGCTGCGCGCGGCACGGAGAACCTGCTCGTCCCGATGAAAGAGGCGCTCCGGCGGATGGCCACCCTCGGAGAGGTGTCCGACGCGCTCCGCGAGGTGTGGGGCGTCTACAGGCCTGGAGGCTGACCGGACCTGCCGGCGAGCAGGTGGTCGCGCAGGTCCTGGTGCGCCGCGGCGTCGATCGCAGTCCACGCCATCGCCAGCGCGCCGTCCCGCACCGCGGCGTCCGCAGCCGGCGTGACGCACGCCGCCGCGAACGCGTGCTGGTGGTTGACCGCGCCGCCCGACTCGACCCCGATCAGCGGGTGGATCGAGGGCAGCGCGAGAGACACGTTGGCCATGTCGGTCGAGAGCGTCGGGAGCGGCTCGCCGTCGTCGTCGAGCGTGAAGCGACGCCCGAGCGCCTCTGCGTTCGCGCGGTACGCGGCGAGTAGCGGCGCGTCGGTCTCCATGTGCGAGTAGGCGGGAGAGAGCTCCTCGAAGGACACGGCTGCACCGCTGGCGCAGGCTCCGGCGTCGAAGCAGCCCCGCACACGCGCTCCGAGCCGCTCGAGGTCGGCGATCGTCGTCGTTCGGCACATGAAGCGGCCGCGCACGCGCTCGGGGATGACGTTCGCGGCGACGCCGCCTTCCAGCACCACGCCGTGCACCTGGTCGCCTGGGCGGAGCTGCTGGCGGAGGAGGCCGATCGCCACCTGCGAGACCGTCATCGCGTCGAGCGCGTTCACGCCTTCCCAAGGCGCTGCCGACGCGTGGGCTTCGCGCCCTGAGAACGTCACGTCGAAGTGCGAGACCGCAAGGCACCGCCCGGTGAGGCGATCCTCGGGCCAGGGGTGGACCATCATCGCGGCGTGGACGCCCTCGAACGCGCCGCGTGCGAGCATGAGGATCTTGCCGCCGCCGCCCTCCTCGGCGGGCGTCCCGAGCACGAGGACGGTGAGCCCGGCGGTGTCCGCGACCTCTGCCAGCGCGAGCCCGGCACCCACCGCCGCGGCGGCGATGACGTTGTGCCCGCACGCGTGCCCGACGTCGGGCAGCGCGTCGTACTCCGCTAAGACCGCCACCACGAGCGGCCCGGACCCGGCGCGTGCGGAGAAGGCGGTGGGCAGCCCGTACGCGCCGGCCGTGACGTCGAAGCCCTCCAGCATCTGCGCGACCGCTGCCGCGGACCGGTGCTCTTCGAACGCCGTCTCGGGATGGGCGTGGAGGTCGTGGCTGAGGGCGACCAGGTCGCCGATGCGCCGGTCGACGACCGACGCCGCGAGCTGCTTGGCGTCCATGGCGGCGTCCACGACGGCGTCCACGACGGCGCTACGCGGGTGCGCCCGTCATTCGATGACCGCGACCACGTCGCCGGTGCCGACCGACTCCCCGGCTGCGACCCGGACCTCCTTCACCTGGCCGTCCCGCTCGGCGCTGATGGCGTTCTCCATCTTCATCGCCTCCAGGATGCAGACCGCCTGGCCGGCCTGGACCGTGTCCCCCGGGGCGACGAGCAGCTTCACGATGGTGCCCTGCATGGGGACGGTGACCGTGCCGGACCCGGCTCGTGCCGGCGACTGGCGCGCGACCAAAGGACGCGGCCGCGCCGGCTGGCGGGCGCGCGCGGTCGGGGGGTCTGACATGCCCGCAGCTCCCGAGACGGGGGGGCCGGCCGGGACCCACAGCTTCAGCCTGTACCGCCGGCCGTCCACCTCGGCGGTGACCTCGCGGCGCACGAGCGGTTCGGTCGTCTCCGGCGGATCTGGCGGCGCTGTGGCGGGTCCCTGCGTCGCCAGGGCGGAGAGGTCGAGACGCTCCTCGACCCAGTTCGTGGAGTGGCGGGCCCCGACGAAGTCCGGGTGCTCGAGGATGGCGATGTCGGCGGGGACCGTCGTGGCGATCCCGGCGAGGCGCGTCTCTGCCAGCGCGCGCAGCATGCGCCGCCGCGCCGTCTCGCGGTCGGCCGCCCACACGACGAGCTTCGCGACGAGGTTGTCGTAGTGCTGGCTGACCGTGTCCCCCGCCGCGTACCCGGCGTCGAGCCGCACTCCCGGCCCCGCCGGGGCGTCGAAGGCCGTGATCGTGCCCGGAGACGGGGTGAAACGGCCGCCCGCGGGGTCCTCGGCGTTGATCCGTACCTCGATCGCGTGCCCGCGGCGCACGACGTCGTCCTGGCCGAAGTCAAGGGCCTCTCCGTCGGCGATCCGAAGCTGCCACGCGACGAGGTCGAGCCCGGTCACCAGCTCGGTCACGGGGTGCTCGACCTGCAGGCGCGTGTTCATCTCGAGGAAGTAGAAGGCGCCGTCCTGGTAGAGGAACTCGACCGTGCCGGCGTTCACGTAGCCGCACGCCCGGGAGACCTCGACGGCCGCCGCGCCCATCGCCTGGCGCAGCTCGTCGGGGAAGTCGGGTGCAGGAGACTCCTCGATGAGCTTCTGGTGGCGCCGTTGCGCGGAGCAGTCACGCTCGCCGAGCCACAGGACGTGGCCGTGCATGTCGGCGAGCACCTGCATCTCGATGTGGCGCGGCCACGACAGGTACCGCTCGAGGTAGACCTCGGGCCGGCCGAAGTAGGCCCGTGCCTCGCGCTGGGCGGACTCGAACGCCTCGGCCGCCTCCTCGGCCGAGCGCACCACCTTCATCCCGCGACCGCCGCCGCCGAACGCGGCCTTGACGGCGACCGGCCAGCCGTGCTCCGAGGCGAACTCCACCACCTCGGCGGGGTCGGCGACCGGCTCCGAGCGGCCCGGCACCCCGGCGACGCCGGCCCGCTGCGCTGCGAGCCTCGAGCTGATCTTGTCCCCCATGACCTCCATCGCCTCGGGGGGCGGTCCGACGAACGTGACCCCGAGGGAGGTGACGGCGCGCGCGAACTCCGCGTTCTCCGAGAAGAAGCCGTAGCCGGGGTGGACCGCGTCCGCGCCGCTGCGGCGCAGGGCGTCGAGGATCGCCTCGGTGTTCAGGTAGCTCTCCGCCGCGCTCTGGCCTCCGAGCGCGTACGCCTCGTCAGCCATCCGCACGTGCATCGCCTCGCGGTCGAGGTCGGAGTAGACGGCGACGGTCGCGACGCCCATCTCCCGGCAGGCGCGCACCACGCGCACCGCGATCTCCCCGCGGTTGGCGACGAGCACCTTTTCGAGCACGGGCCAACACTTGCACGCCGCGTAGGGTTGTCGCCATGACGGCGGCGAACTGGGACGTCCGACGCTTCGCCAGCCTGCCCTCGACGAACGACTGGCTCCTCGAGCGCGCCCAGGAGGGAGCGCCTGCGGGGATCGTCGCGGTCGCCGGCCACCAGAGCGCGGGACGGGGCCGCATGGGGCGCCGGTGGGAGGCGCCCCCGGGGCGCTGCCTGCTCGTCTCGGTGCTGCTGCGACCGCTCGCCCCGCTCGCCGAGCTGTTCACGTGCACGGCCGCCGTTGCCCTCGCGACCTCGGACGCATGCCGGCTCCTGGCCGGCGTCGAACCGGGCGTGAAGTGGCCGAACGACCTCGTGATCGGCGACGAGAAGGTGGCAGGCGTCCTGGCCGAGTCCGACGGGGCGGCGCCGGGCGGGCGGCCCGGCAGCGTCGCGGTCGTCGTCGGCGTCGGGTGCAACCTCGACTGGCATCCGCCGGGCGCGACCTCGCTCGCGGCGCACGCCAAGGCTCCGGTGGGCCGCGACGAGCTGCTCGAGGCGATGCTCGGCGGTGTCGCCGCGCGCGCGGGGCTGCTCGACACCGAGGCGGGCCGGAGGGCGACGCTCGCAGAGCTCCGGGGCCGCTGCGTGACGCTCGGGCAGGCCGTGCGGGTGGAGACCGCGGCCGGAACCGTCGTCGGCGTCGCCCGGGAGCTGGACGGCGACGGGAGGCTGGTCGTGGCGACCGGCGCGGGCGACGTGGCCGTCGCCGCGGGCGACGTGGAGCACCTGCGGCCTGCACCGCCGGCCGCTTCGCAAGCCGTGCACGGCCGCGGCAGGTAGCGTGCGCGCGCCATGCGATCTCGGACCAGGGCTCCAACCCCGACATGCCACGGGTTCCAAGATCGGACCCGCCAGCGCACCTGGCGCCACCGGTCACGATCTGGCGGCGGATGTCGATGATGGCCCGTCGGAACGTGCGGAGCTCCGGCCAGACCCTGGGGACCGTCCTCTGGTCCCACATCTGGTCCCACATCTGGTTCCGCATCTGGTTCCGCGACGTCGTCCTCCTACGCTTGTTCGAGGCCTAGCGTGGCGGGCATGGAAGTGCAGCCAACCTCGGGCGACCACGACATCGTCCGCATCTATGACGAGCTGACCGATGGCCATACGCAGCACCTCCGCGTCGGTGAGCTCGTCTACGCCGCGGCGGAGCGCTTCCCCGGTCTCGTGCCGACGCGCGCCGCGGTCGACGCCGAGCGCACGCTGCTCCAGAAGGACAAGGCTGGCCTCGAGATCGCCCAGGGCGACTTCGTCGCGCGCGTGCTGGCCGAGCGCACGACCGGTCTCCACCTGCTGCACGCCATGTCGCTCCCGACCGCCGCCGCGCTCGCGCGCCGCGAGGAGTTCGAGAGGGCCGGCAGCGTCGACCTCGGCCCGGTGCGCGTCGACCGGGACGGCGCGCTCGGGCGCGTCACGATCCAGAACCTGGCGGTGCTGAACGCCGAGGACGACGCCTCCGTCGCCGCGCTCGAGACGGCGGTCGACCTGGTCCTGCTCGACGACCGAATCGATGTGGGCGTGCTGCGGGGCGGGATCGCGACGCACCCGAAGTACGCGGGCCGGCGCATCCTCGGCAGCGGGATCAACCTGACGAGCCTGTACCACGGCCAGATCTCGCTCATCGAATTCATGATCGAGCGAGAGCTGGGCGCCCTCACCAAGATGTATCGGGGTCACCGCGTCGTCTCCGAGGAGGACGGGATGCTCGAGCCGGGGGGGGAGAAGCC
Source organism: Actinomycetes bacterium (assembly GCA_021828005.1). Taxonomy (GTDB): domain Bacteria; phylum Actinomycetota; class Acidimicrobiia; order Acidimicrobiales; family RAAP-2; genus JAJYVT01. The sequence continues at coordinate 6,199 of JAKATJ010000053.1, forward strand.
CTGGATCGCCGCTCTCGAGACCTTCGCGATCGGCGGAGCTTGCCAGTGGCTGCTCGTGATGGATCACGTCGTCGCCGAGAAGGGGTCCTATTTCAACCTGCCGGCGAACAAAGAGGGCATCATCCCCGGCTGCGGAGCGCTCCGCTTGCCGCGCCTCGTGGGTGGACGGCTCGCGCGCCAGGCCATCCTCTTCGACCGCGCGTTCCCCGTGGACGAGCCGGAGGGTCGCCTCGTGGTCGACGAGGTGGTCGACGCCGAGGCGGTCGGCCCGGTGATCGAGCGGGCTGCGGAGATGCTGACGAAGGTCGGGATGACGGCGCTGCGCAGCAACCGAAGGATGCTGCGCCTCGTCGACGAGCCGCTCGACCGGTTCCGGCTCTACATGGCCATGTACGCACGCGAGCAGGCCCGCTGCCTCTACAGCCCGGGTCTCATCGCCAACCTGGAGCGGAACTGGGACGCTGCGCACCGGCGGCATCCGACGGCGGGCGCGAGCCCCACGGCGTGACGCCGGCGGCGAACGGCCCCGCCGGGTGCTCGATGATCGCGAAGAGGTCTTCCATCCGTGCAAGCCCGGAACAGCGACCCTGAGCTGGGACGTTGCGGTGGGGCTGAGCAGCTTTGAACCACCGATGGTGGCAGGTAGGCTGCGCCCGCCATGCGCGTGCTCGCAACCGGCGCTGCCGGGTTCATCGGGTCGAATTTCGTCCGCTACTGGGTGAAGGAGCACCCGGGCGACCGAGTCGTCGTCTACGACGCGCTCACCTACGCCGGGACACGGTCCAACGTCGAGGGCCTTGACGTCGGGTTCGTCCAGGGCGACGTCTGCGACCTCGAGCTCGCCATCGCGACGCTCGAACGAGAGCAGATCGACACGGTCGTCCACTTCGCGGCGGAGTCCCACAACTCGCTCGCCGTCCTCGACCCTGCGCGCTTCTTCCGCACGAACGTCGTGGGGACCCAGACCATGCTCGAGGCGGCTCGGCGTCACGGCGTCTCGAGGTTCCACCACATCTCGACGTGCGAGGTCTACGGCGACCTCGACCTCGACTCCGACGAGCGGTTCACCGAGGACAGCCCCTACCGTCCCCGTACGCCCTACAACGCGTCGAAGGCAGGGGCCGACCATGCCGTGCGTGCGTACGCCGAGACCTTCGGTCTCCCGGTCACGATCACGAACTGCTCGAACAACTACGGTCCGTACCAGTTCCCCGAGAAGGTGATCCCGCTGTTCACCACGCTCGCGCTGTGTGACCGGCGGCTCCCGATGTACGCCTCGACCCAGAACCGCAGGGAGTGGCTGCACGTGCTCGACCACTGCCGGGCGATCGACGCGGTCCTCCGGCGCGGCAGGGTGGGCGAGACCTACCACGTGGGAAGCGGCTTCGAGGCGAGCATCGAGCAGATCGCAGACGCCGTGCTCACGTGCCTCGGGAAGCCGGCGTCCTTGAAGGAGATCGTGCCCGACCGGCCCGGCCATGATCGGAGGTACCTGCTCGACACGGCGAAGATCCGGCGTGAGCTCGGCTGGCGGCCCCTCGTCGGCTTCGACCGGGGGATCGAAGAGACCGTGGCGTGGTACGCCGCGAACCGGGCCTGGTGGGAGCCGCTGCGCGGGAGGGCCCCGGTCGTCGAGACCGCCTGGACGGGCTGAACGTGCGGGTCCTCGTCACCGGGGCGGGAGGCCAGCTCGGCCACGACCTGGTGATCGCGCTCGCAGGGGCGGTGCCCCCCGCCGGCCGCCGCCGTTCGCTGCTCGGCCCCGAGGGCCCAGGCGCGGGAGTCGACGTCACGGGGGCGGACCACGCGTCCCTCCCGGTCGAGGACCGCGCGGCGGTGCTCGAGGCGGTCATCGGGCTCCGGCCCGACGTCGTGGTGCACGCCGGGGCGTGGACGGCCGTCGACGCGTGCGAGGGCGATCCCGATCGGGCCTTTCGCGTGAACGCGCTGGGCACCCGCCATGTCGCCGAGGCTGCGGGGATGGTCGGCGCCCACCTCGTGTACGTGTCGACGGACTACGTCTTCGACGGGACGTCGGCTCGTCCGTACGTCGAGTGGGACCCGCCGCGCCCTCTCTCGGTGTACGGCCGCAGCAAGCTCGGCGGGGAGCTCGAGTGCCCGCCGGACGCGACCGTCGTGCGCACGTCGTGGGTGTGCGGGGCGACGGGCGCGAACATGGTGAAGACCGCGCTGGCACTGGCCGAAGCCGACGGCCCGCTTCGGTTCGTCGACGACCAGCACGGCTCCCCGACGTTCACCGCGGACCTGGCGGCGGCGATCGTGACGCTCGGGCTGGATCGCCGGCCCGGGATCTACCACGTCACGAACGCCGGGGAGACCACCTGGTTCGGCTTCGTCCGAGCCCTTCTCGAGGCGGCCGGGCACGATGCCGGACGGGTCGAGCCGATCTCGACCGCCGATCTCGACCCGCCCCGCCCCGCGCCGCGCCCTGCCAACTCGGTGCTCGACAACGCAGCCCTGAGGCTGGGCGGCCTGCCGCTCCTCCCGGACTGGCGCGACGGCCTGGCGCGGCTCGTGGAGGTCTGCACGTGACCCCGGGCGTCCGGGTCGCCGTCGTCGGGGCCGGCTACGTCGGGCTCCCGACCGCGGCAGCGCTCGCGACGTTCGGCCACGACGTGGTGTGCGCCGAGCGGGACGAGGCCCGGCTCGCCGCGCTCGCGTCGGGCAGGGTGCCCTTCCTCGAGGACGGTCTCGGCGGGCTGCTCGCGCAGGTCGTCGCGAGCGGGAAGCTCCGCTTCGTGCGCGGCGCCGCAGAGGCCGTGCGCGGCGCCGAGTTCGTCTTCGTGTGCGTCGGGACGCCCGAGGGCGACGACGGCGCCGCCGACCTGTCGTTCGTGGAGGAGGTGGCGGCGGAGATCGCCGGCGAGCTCGAACCCGGTGCGATCGTGGTCAACAAGTCGACGGTCCCCGTGGGCACCGCGGCGGAGCTCGAGCGGATCACGGGCACGACGGTCGTGTCGAACCCCGAATTCCTGCGAGAGGGCACCGCCGTGGGCGACAGCCTCCACCCGGACCGCGTCGTGGTCGGTGCCGACGACAGGCGGGCGGCGAGAAGGGTGGGGGAGCTCTTCTCGGAGACGGGCGCGCCCCTCATCGTCACCGACACCGTGACGGCCGAGACGATCAAGTACGCGTCCAACGCGTTCCTGGCGATGAAGCTCAGCTTCGTGAACGCGCTCGCCGCGCTGTGCGAGCTGATCGGCGCGGACGTCCGCGACGTCGTCCTGGGCCTCGGCTACGACCGCCGGATCGGGTTCGACTTCCTGCGGCCAGGTCCAGGATGGGGAGGTTCCTGCTTCCCGAAGGACACGGCCGCGCTGGTGCGGATCGCCGAGGACGCCGGGTACGACTTCGCGCTCTTGCGTGCGGCCATCGCCGCCAACCACGAGGCGCACGCTCGCGTGGTGCGCAAGGTGGAGGAACTGGCAGGGGGCGAGCTCGCCGGCCGGACCGTCGGCGTCTGGGGCCTCACCTTCAAGGCGGGGACCGACGACCGTCGCAGCTCGCCGGCGGTCGCGATCGCCCGGCGGCTCGTGGAGCTCGGCGCGACGGTCCGCGCGTACGATCCGACGGTACCGCCGGGCCCCTCGCCGCAGGACCTCTCAGGGACGGTCCTGTGCGCGGACGCCTACGACGCCTGCCGAGGGGCGAGCGCGGTCGCGCTCCTCACCGAGTGGGAAGAGTTCCGCGGCCTCGACTTCGTCAAGGTGCACGACGTCATGGCATCGGCCGCGCTCGTCGACGCCCGGAACCTGCTCGACCCGGCCGCGCTGCGCCGCACCGGCTTCACCTACGCAGGCGTGGGACGCCCGTGACCGCGTGCTCGCCGGCCGGCGCCTGCTGATGGCGAGGGTCGTCGTCGCCGGCGGAGCGGGCTTTCTCGGCTCCCACCTGTGCGAGCGGCTCGTCGGGCGCGGCGACGAGGTCGTCTGCCTGGACGACCTCTCCACCGGCACCGAGGAGAACCTGTCCGAACTGAGCGGGGCGGCGGGGTTCACGCTGGTCGTCGCCGACGTGAGCGAACAGGTCCCGGTCGAGGGCCCCGTGGACGCCGTCTTCCACCTGGCGAGCCCCGCGTCGCCGGTTGCGTACCTCGCCCGGCCCATGGAGACCCTCGCCGCCGGGAGCGAGGGAACGCGCCGGCTGCTCGAGCTCGCGGCACGGCGCGGCGCGCGTCTCGTGCTGGCCTCGACGAGCGAGGTGTACGGCGACCCCGAGGTCCACCCGCAGCCCGAGGGCTACCGCGGCAACGTCGATCCCGTCGGTCCCCGCAGCGTCTACGACGAGGCGAAGCGCTTCGCCGAGGCCCTCACGATGGCGGCGCACCGGGCGCTCGGCGTCGACGTCGGGATCGCGCGGATCTTCAACACCTACGGCCCGCGGCTGGCTCCGGGCGACGGGCGCGTGGTCTCGAACTTCTGCGTGCAGGCGCTCAGCGGCCAGCCGCTGACCGTGCACGGCGACGGCACGCAGACTCGCAGCTTCTGCTACGTGGACGACCAGGTCGACGGGCTGCTCGCGCTCCTCGGCGCACCCGTGACCGGCCCGGTGAACATCGGCAACCCCGACGAGCGGTCGGTCGGAGAGCTCGCCGAGACGGTGCTGTCGCTCACCGGGTCGTGCTCGACGGTCGAGCATGGCCCGCTGCCCGTCGACGACCCGCGCCGTCGCTGCCCCGACATCTCGCTCGCACGCCGGGTGCTCGGCTGGGAGCCCACGGTGCCGCTCGACGAAGGCCTCGCACGCACGGTGTCGTGGTTCCGCGAGCGCCTCGGCGCCGCGTGAGCGAGTCGGTGGGGGGCCGCGTGAAGGCGCGCGTCGCAGCAGTCGTCGTCGATTACGACGCGGGAGAGCTCCTGGGCGCGTGCGTGCGCTCGCTCCTCGACGACGGCGTGCCGCACGTGGTCGTGGTGGAGAACGGCGAGGCTTCCGCGGCCCGGCGCGCGCTCGACGGGTTGACCGTCCCGCTGGTCGTCACCGGACGCAACCTCGGGTACGGCGCAGGTGCGAACCGGGGGATCGCTGCGAGCGGCGACTCCGAGTACGTGCTCGTGTGCAACCCGGACCTGCGCGTCCACCCGGGCGCGGTCGAGCGGCTCACCGCCTCCCTCGACGCGCACTCCGACTGGGCGATCGTGGGTCCGCGCATCGTCGACCCGGCCGGCGAGGAGTACCCGTCGGTGAGGAGATTCCCTTCGATGACCGATGCCGCCGGCCACGCGCTGCTCGCCCTCGTCCGGCCGGACAACCGGTTCACCCGGCGCTATCGCGACCGGGTCGGAGAGGAGGCGCGCAGGGTGGACTGGGTGTCGGGTGCCTGCTTCTGCGCGCGCCGGACCGCGCTCGAGGAGCTGGGCGGCTTCGACGAGGCCTACTTCATGTTCGCCGAGGACATCGATCTGTGCTGGCGCGCGCACCAGGCCGGCTGGGGCGTGGGCGTCGAGCCCCACGCGGCGGTCACCCACGTCCACGGCGTCTCGCGCCGCCGGCACCCCTACCGGATGCTCGTTGCGCACCACCGCTCGGCACTGCGCTTCGAGGCGCGCCGCGCCCGGGGCGTCGAGCGGCTGGCGCTCCCCGCGGCTGCCGCCGTGCTGGGGGTGCGGCTCGGGATGGCCCTCGCAGAGGAGGCGCTCCGCCGCCGGAGGGAGACTGGCGAACCCGGCACTGGTGGCGCGTAGGCTGCGTGCGGGCTGCGTGCGGGTCTGTGGTTGCAAGTCGATGCCAGCCGCAGGCGAAACGACCCACGTAAGGCAACTCGTGGTTGCCGAGCATGGTGCGGCTTAGGAGTAAGCCCTGCCCGCCCGGTTCTCCCGGTCCGCGGGGGAGGGCGGCGACGGGGGGATGCGTGCCGAAGACGACGCCGCCGGACCTCGACGGTCGCCGGCGCCGGGCCGCCACCCCTGCAGCAGGCGAGTGTGGGGCCAAAGACCAGGTCAGCCGCACGCAGCCCCGTGGTGCCCTCTCGGCTCACGTCGAACCGCCCGGCAACGGCGCCCGGCCGGCCGCGTGCTCGGGCCGGTACCATTGAAAGACCATGTCCGTGTTCACCAGGGTCCTGCGCGCCGGCGAGGGCAAGAAGGTCCGTCGCCTCGCGGAGCTCGTCCCGCTCGTGAACGGGCTCGAGCCGGAGCTCGAGGCCCTGTCCGACGACGAGCTGAGGGGGAAGACGGTCGAGTTCCGCGAGCGCCTCGCCCGGGAGGAGACACTCGACGACCTCCTCGTCGAAGCCTTCGCCGTCGTGCGAGAGGCCTCCTGGCGGGTGCTCGGGCAGCGCCACTTCGACGTCCAGCTGATGGGCGGGATGTCCCTGCACTTCGGCTGGATCGCCGAGATGAAGACCGGGGAGGGGAAGACCCTCGTCTCGACGCTGCCGGTGTACCTGAACGCGCTCGCAGGAAGAGGGGTCCACGTCGTCACCGTGAACGACTACCTGGCGACCCGCGACGCAGAGTGGATGGGCCGCGTCTACCGATGGCTCGGGCTCACGGTCGGAAGGGTCGGGCCCGACGTCACCGATCCCAAGGAGAAGCGGGCGGCGTACCTCGCAGACGTCACGTACGGCACGAACACGGAGCTCGGCTTCGATTACCTGCGCGACAACATGCAGATCTCGCGCGACACAATGGTCCAGCGGGGCCACGTCTTCGCGATCGTGGACGAGGTCGACTCGATCCTGATCGACGAGGCGAGGACCCCCCTCATCATCTCGGGGCCCGCCGACGAGGCGGCGCGGCTCTACTACCAGTTCGCGAGCATCGCCCGGACCTTGGAGCGCGACCTCGACTACGAGGTCGACGAGGAGAAGCGCCACGTCGTCCCCCTCGAGTCGGGGATCGAGAAGGTCGAGCGCGCCGTGGGCGTGGAGAACCTCTACGACTCCGTCTCGGTCAACTACGTCCACCAGCTCATCAAGGCGCTCGAAGCCAAGGAGCTGTACCACCGCGACAAGGAGTACCTCGTCGACGAGGGCGAGGTGAAGATCATCGACGAGTTCACCGGCCGCACGCTCGAGGGACGCCGCTGGTCGGACGGGCTCCACCAGGCGGTCGAAGCGAAAGAGAGGGTGCGGATCAAGGAGGAGAACCACACCTGGGCGACCGTCACCCTCCAGAACTACTTCCGCCTCTACGAGAAGCTCGCCGGCATGACCGGCACGGCCGAGACCGAGGCGGCCGAGTTCGCCAACACCTACAACCTCCCGGTCGTCCCCATCCCCACCAACATGCCGATGATCCGGATCGACGAGCCCGACCTCATCTTCAAGACGGAGAGCGCGAAGTTCAACGCGGTCGTCGACGACATCGTGGAGCGGCACGAGCGGGGGCAGCCGGTGCTGGTCGGCACCGCGTCGGTCGTGAAGTCCGAGCTCCTGTCGCGCCTTTTGGAGAAGCGGGGGATCCCGCACAACGTGCTCAACGCGAAGCAGCACTTCCGCGAGGCGGAGATCGTCGCTCAGGCAGGAAGGCCGTCCACGGTGACGGTGGCGACGAACATGGCCGGTCGCGGGGTCGACATCATCTTGGGCGGGAACCCCGAGCTCCTGGCCGCGCACCAGGCCGCCGCCGACGGGCTCGATCTCGAGACCGACGAGGGCCGCGACGCGTACGCGCGGCTGCGGGCCGAGATCGACGCGTCGTGCGCGGCGGACGCGAAGCAGGTGATCGAGGCGGGCGGGCTCTACGTCCTGGGGAGCGAGCGGCACGAGAGCCGGCGGATCGACAACCAGCTTCGCGGGCGCTCCGGCCGCCAGGGGGACCCGGGCGAGAGCCGGTTCTACCTCTCGCTGGAAGACGACCTCATGCGGCTGTTCGCCACGGGCGCGATGAGCTGGGTGATGGGCAGGACGCTGCCCGAGGA
>JAKATJ010000054.1:0-2704 GCA_021828005.1 Actinomycetes bacterium
GCGCCTGCCACGGCCGGAGGGCGCGTGGCCGGCCGGAGGGGCGGCTCAGGTCCGCAGACCGGCTCGGGGCCTGAGGGAGGGCGAGAGCTCGCTGCGGCGCGGGTTCGCCCGGTCGCGCGCCGACAGCACCGGGTCGGCGACGCCCCAGTCGGCTCCGACGTCGGGATCGTCCCACGCGAGCCCGAGCTCGTCTGCGGGGTTGTAGTAGCCGTCCACCAGGTACCACAGCAGGAGGTCGCTCATCGCTGCGAACCCGTGGGCGACCCCGGGCGGGATGAAGAGCCCTCGGTCCTCGTCCCCGTCCAGCTCGATCGTCTCCGTCACCCCGTCCGTCGGCGACGACTCCCGCAGGTCGTGCAGCACCACCCGTGCCCGGCCTCGCAAGACGTACCAGTAGTCGGCCTGGTGGAGGTGGTAGTGGAGGCCGACGACCGCGCCCGCCTGCTTCTCGGAGCGGTTGCCCTGCACCATCTCGCGCCCGAGCGGGAGCCACTGACGGCGGTACGTCTCGACGAACCGGCCGCGCTCGTCGCCGTGGACGTCGGGCACCACGACCAGGACGTCGTCGATCGAGCCCGGGAGGAACGACGGCACGACCGCACAGTAGCCGCCTGCCGCGCGGATGCAGGGACCGCGAAGCGCGTATGTGGGGGCCGCCGCGCGGATGCAGGGACCAGGGCGCGCGGCTGTCAGAAGCGGAACGTGCCGTACCTGCCGCGGTAGAAGATGAGAGGGCTCCCCTCGCCGACCCCGAGCTCCAGGACCCTGCCGGTGACCAGCTCGTGGTCGCCGGCGTCGTGCACGGCGGCGAGCGCGCACTCGACCCACGCGAGGGAGCCGTCGATCACGGGCGTCCCCGCCGCGCCGACGTGCCAGGGAATGCCCTCGAACTTGTCGTCGCGCCGTTCGCCGAAAACCTCGGAGACGGCCTGCTGCTCCTCCGTCAGGATGTTCACGCAGAACGTTCCCGCCTCGATCATGCGAGGCCAGCTCGTCGAGGTCTTCGCGGGAGCGAGCGCGACCATCGGCGGGCTGAGGGAGAGCGAGGCGAACGCCTGGCAGGTGAAGCCGACCGGCACGCCACCCTGGAAGGCGGTCACGACGGTGACACCGGTCGCGAACCGGCCCAGCACGTCCCGGAACCGTGTCACGCCCTCGCCGGCGCGCCAGCGCTCGGGCGGGAGCCATGGACCCCGAAGACTGCGCTGCGCCACCAGGACACCGTAACGCCGGACGGCTCACGCAAGCGCGAGGTCGTCTCCGTGCCAGCGCGCGATCCCTTCGTTCACGAGCGCCGTCGCGATCCGTTGGGCGCGGAGCCCGTCGCCGGGCCAGCCGGCCGCGGCCGGGAGCGCCGTCACGGCGACCGGGGCGAGGCGCAACGCGGCGACGAGCCGGCCGCGTCCCTGCCTGTCCGAGCCTGCGAACACCCCCTGGGAGCGCCGCCCGGTCGCAGCCGGGTCGGGCTCGCCGCCTCCCGCTCGCATCCACCGGCAGCTCGCCGCCGCGGGACAGGAGCCGCAACGCGGGTCACGCGCCCTGCAGCAGCGCGCGCCGAGGTCGAACAGCGCTTGGTTGAACCGCCACGCGTCCTGCGCCGGCACGAGCCGGTCCGCGAGGCGCTGGGCGGCCGCCCTCGAGAGCGGGCGGCCGGCGACGGCTCGGGCGAGCACCCTCGCAACGTTCGTGTCCACGACCCCGACCGCGGCGCCGTGGCCGAAGGAGAGCACGGCGCGCGCAGTGTACGGTCCCACGCCGGGAAGGGCTTCCAGCGCGTCGAGCTCCGCCGGGACGGCGCCGCCGTGACGCTCGACCAGCACGACCGACGCCCGGTGGAGGTCGACCGCCCGGCGGTTGTAGCCCAGCCCTGCCCACGCGCGCACGACCTCGCCCGCACCTGCGGCCGCGCACGCAGCCGGCGTCGGGAAGCGCGCGGCGAAACGCCCGAACGGCTCGACGACTCGAGGCGCCTGGGTCTGCTGGAGCATGACCTCGCTCACGAGAACGAGCCAGGGGTCCCTCGTCGCCCGCCACGGTAGGTCCCGCCACAGGGTTTCCGCACCGGCGAGGACGGCACGGCGGACCCGTTCGAGACCCCGGTCGTCGACCCGGGCTGCCTCGGCGTCAGCTCCAGACGTCATCTGGGTAGGGCAGGCGGCGCGCGGGAAGCGCGGCGCGCTTCCAGACCAGGACCTTGCGGCGGAAGAAGCACACCTCCTCGCCCCGCTGGTTGAACGCCTTGGTCTCGACGGTCACCACTCCGCGGTCGCCCCTGGACCTCGACTCCACCGCGTCCACCACCTTGGTCTCGGCGTAGATGGTGTCGCCGTGGAAGGTCGGGCTGCGGTGGACCAGCGACTCCACCTCGAGGTTGGCGATCGCCGAGCCGCTCACGTCGGGGACGCTCATGCCCAGCGCGAGCGAGTACACGAGGTTGCCCACGACGACGTTGCCGCCCTGGACAGCGTCGTGCTCTGCGAACCAGGCGTTCGTGTGGAGGGGATGGTGGTTCATCGTGATCATGCAGAAGAGGTGGTCGTCGTACTCGGTGATGGTCTTGCCTGGCCAGTGCCGGTAGACGTCGCCGACGACGAAGTCCTCGAAGCACCGCCCGAACGGCCGGTCGTGGATGGTCATGACGCGGGTGTAGTACGTCGCCGCTGCCCGGGTCCACCCTGTTACGGTGCGCCCCACGCGCTGGCGC
>JAKATJ010000054.1:2804-13773 GCA_021828005.1 Actinomycetes bacterium
GGCGCTGGCGCGGGTCCAGGGCCGCCAACGAGACGAAGGGGGGCGATGCACGCTCACGGGAGCTTCTGGCGTCGCTTGGTCGCCGCCGCGGGCGGCGTCGCGCTCTTCGCCGGCCTGCTCGCCGGGGTCGGCGCGGTCGGCAGCCGTCTTGCGGCGGGGGCCGCCGCGGATGCGGCCGGCAGGAAGGGCGCCCCTGGAGCGCACCGCACGCCCGGCGCGCCCGGCGCGCACCGCACGCCCGGCACGCACCGCAGGCCGAGCCGGGGCCGGGTGCTCCTGGTCGGCACGTTCGACGGGCGCCGCGGGCGGTACGAGTCCATCCAGGCGGCAGTGGACGCAGCCAGACCCGGCGACACGATCCTCATCGGTCCGGGCGACTACCACGCGTCCGACGAGCTCGCGCACCCGCCGACGCCTTCACAGGCAGCCCTCGGCGACTTCGGCGGCGTCCTCGTGACGACGCCCCGGCTCACCATCCGCGGGATGGACCGCTCGACGGTCATCGTCGACGGGACCCGGCCCGGCTCGCCCGCGTGCGATCCGGCGCGGGCCGCGCAGGTCCTCGGGCCACGGGACCCGAACGGGGGGCACTACGGCACGAACGGGATCGTCGTCTTCCGTGCCGACGCCGTCACGGTGCAGAACCTGACCGTCTGCAACTTCCTCTCGGGCAAGGGCGCTTCGGGCAACGGGATCTGGTGGAACGGGGGCGCCCAGACCGCCAAGATCGGCCTCGTGGGGTACCAGGGCGCGTACCTCACGGCGACCACCACCTACTACGGGAGCCCGGCCGTCGCACCGACCTACGGCATCTTCGCCAACAACGCCGCGGGGCCCGCGCGGTGGGCGCACATCTACGCGTCGAACTTCGACGACTCGGGCATGTACGTCGGCGCCTGCCGGCAGCGCTGCGACGTCACGGTGACCGACGCCTGGATGGAGTACAACGCGCTCGGCTACTCGGGGACGAATTCAGGCGGCGCCATCGTGATCGAGCACTCCCGGTTCGAGCACAACCAGGACGGCTTCGACACCAACACGCAGATCTACGGCGACCCGCCGCCGCCGCAGAACGGCGACTGCCCCGGCACGACGTCGAGCCAGATCACCCACACGCGCTCGTGCTGGGTGTTCCGGTACAACCTGGTCGAGGACAACAACGACGCCCACGCTCCGATCGCTCCGGGCGGGTACGCGAGCGCCGGACCGGTCGGCACCGGGATGACGATCTCGGGGGGCCGCAACGACACCGTGACGGACAACACGTTCAGGGGCAACGCCGCCTGGGGTGTCCTCTTCGTGCCGTTCCCCGACAAGGACAGGCCCTACCCCGGAGTGACCTGCCATGGAAGCGGCGGCCACGAGGTGACCGGCTTCGGCTGCGTCTACGACCCCGAGGGCGACGCCCTCCTCCACAACACCTTCTCCGACAACGGCTACTGGCACAACCCGACCAACGGCGACTACGGGCAGATCACGCTCTTCGGTCACGAGCCGCAGGACTGCTTCGCCGGGAACTCCGCCCCTGACGGGAGCACCCCCTCCACCCTCGAACGCGACCAGGCGAGGTGCGGGCGGACGAGCGCGGCGTCCGACTCCCCAGGCGCACTCCTTTCCCAGGTGGAGTGCGACACGGGTTTCGGGCTCTGCCCGAAAGGCGCCCGCTACCCGAAGCCGTCGGCGTCGGGCGTCGACCTCCACCGCCTGCCGAGAGGGCTCGCCTCGATGCCGAACCCCTGCAAGGGGATCCCTGCGAACGCATGGTGCAGGGGCGGGAAGCCGATCTGACGACGGAGAGCCCCGTCCCCCGGCACGTGCGTCCGCAAGTGCGGCTCAACCGGCGTCGGAGTGAAGGTGGGGACGGGTCGTGAACCGGAGGTCGGCCCCGGGGAGCGACTCGCCGTCGATGGTGAGCCGCCACGTGTAGCGCGCGCCGGGGGGAAGGGGGATGGGACCGATGTTGATCGCCAGCGCGACGTCGATCGGCGACCCCTCGGGCAGCGAGGGCGGCTGGCCCACGGTGAACTCGCCCCGCACCTCCACCGGCTGGGACCCCTCGGGGGTGTCCACCATCACGGGACGGCCGTCGGCGTCCTCCAAGAAGAGCTCCCAGTGGTGGGTCCGGTCCGCCTCGTTCCAGTCGACCTCGATCTTCAACGCGACCGCGGACGGCACGGGGTCTGGCCCCGTCATCGACCAGCCGCCACCAAGGATGTAGAGCTTCCCGTCCGCGACCTGCGCGGCGTCGCACAGCATCATCGTGACCTTCACGCCGAAGGAGGCTACCGTCGCCACGTGTGGAGCCGCCCGTGCTGCGCAACGACGTCTACCGCCGGCCGCTGGCCACTGCGCTCGACCGCGTGGCCGTCGGCTCCGGCTGGCGCGTGGTCGACGTCGGCGCGGGAGCCGGCGACGTCGCGGTCGCCCTGGCCGAGATCGTGGGCAGGGACGGCAGGGTCTACGCGGTCGACCGCGATCCCTTCGCCCGCGACGAGACCGCTCGTGCGGCGGCGGCGCACAGCCAGGTCCTCGCGATCACCCAGCGCGCCGAAGACCTCCAGCTCCCCGAGCCCGTCGACCTCGCCTTCTGCCGCTTCCTCCTCATGCACGTGGACGACCCCGTCTCGGTCCTGGCGCGCATGGCAGCGGCGGTGCGCCCCGGCGGCTGGGTCGTCGCGCAGGAGCCCATCACCTCGGCGGGGCGGATCGACGGCCGCCCGCTGTCGATGCCCGGCGCGCGCGACCCCGACGTGGGCGCGCTGCTCCCCGGGCTCGTGCGCCGCGCCGGGCTCTTTCTCGAGGACGCATGGGCAGAGGCTCCCGCGGGCGCAGGTCCGGGGACGGTCGCGTCCTACCTCGAGGATCTGACCGGTGTCGATCCCGGGGACGACCCGATCGTGCTGCCGCCTCTCGTGACCGTGCTGGGCCGGACGGTCGGAGGCGTGGCGTGAGCGCGGAGCTGGACCGGGCCGCTGGCGCGTTGGACTGCGCGGAGCGTGTCGTCCGACAGGGGATCGCAGCCCTGCGATCCAGCGGCGTCGATGCGGCGCAGGTCGTCGCCTACGACGTCGCGCACGCAGCGGCAGCCGTCGCGACGGCACGCGCCACCGTCGCCTACGGCCGCTACGGAAGTGTCGAGACGCGCATCGCGTGCGCGTTCGTAGCAGACGTGGTGGCCGACCTCCGGGCCAAGCTCGCCGGCAGGGCGCGGTCGTGGCAGGCAGAAGAGGACCTGCTCGACCCGACCGACGACGTCGTCGCCGCGCACCGCGACCCCAACGCCCTCGCCGCGCTCTGCGGCGAAGTGGGGGGGCGCCACCTCCCCGAGGAGCTCGAGCTCGCCCGGGAGACCTTCCACCGCTTCGCGGAGAACGAGGTCCGGCCGCACGCAGAGCACGTCCATCGCGCGAACACGGACATCCCCGAGCGGATCATCTCGGGGCTGGCCGAGCTCGGCGGGTTCGGCCTCTCGGTGCCCGAGGAGTACGGGGGCTCCGCGACCGGTGCAGAGAGCGACTACCTCGGGATGGTCGTCGCCACCGAGGAGCTGTCCTGGGGGTCGCTCGGTATCGGCGGCTCGCTCATCACCCGGCCCGAGATCCTCACCCGCGCGCTCCTCTACGGCGGCACCGGCGAACAGAAGCGTCGGTGGCTCCCCAAGCTGGCGAGCGGCGAGCTCCTCGCCGCAGTCGCCGTCACGGAGCCGGACTTCGGATCGGACGTGGCCGGCATCGCCACGACCGCCTCACCCGCGGCCGGCGGCTGGGTCCTGAACGGTGTGAAGACCTGGTGCACCTTCGCCGCCCGCGCGGACGTGCTCATGCTGCTCGCCCGGACCGACCCGGACCGCACCAAGGGTCACCGCGGGCTCTCCCTCTTCGTCGTCGACAAGGAGCCCGCCACAGGCAAGGGTTTCCTCGTTCGCCAGGAGGGCGGCGGGAAGCTCGAAGGGCGGCCGATCGACACGCTGGGCTACCGGGGCATGCACTCCTATGAGCTCGCGTTCGAGAACTGGCTCGTCCCCGGCGAGTGCCTCGTCGGGGGGCAGGAAGGTCTCGGGAAGGGCTTCTACATCCAGATGCAGGGGTTCGAGAACGGGCGTCTGCAGACCGCGGCGCGCGCGCTCGGGGTCATGCAGGCGGCGTACGAGGCAGCGTTCGCGTATGCCAGCGAGCGCACGGTCTTCGGCGCGCCGGTCATCGACTACCAGCTCACGCGAGCCAAGCTCGCCCGGATGGCAGTGCTGATCCAGGCGTCACGTCAGTTCTCTTACGCGGTCGCGCGGCTGATGGCCCACGGAGAGGCGACGCTCGAGGCCTCCATGGCGAAGGCCTACGTGTGCAAGGCAGCGGAATGGGTGACCCGCGAGGCGATGCAGATCCACGGCGGCATGGGGTACGCGGAGGAGTACGCAGTGAGCCGGTACTTCGTGGACGCGCGGGTGCTCCCGATCTTCGAGGGGGCCGACGAGACGCTGGCCCTGAAGGTGATCGCCAGGCGGCTCGTGGAGCGGCACGGCTGACGCCCCGCTCACGCCGAGCTCGGCACGCTCAGGCCGTTGACCGCCGGAGGCCCGCGCGCTCGCCGCGGGCGACGAACTTCTGCGCCATCTTCCGGCTCGCCTCGTCGATCATCTCGTCGCCGAACATCACCGCGCCCTTCCGGTCCTCGTCGGTTGCCTTGCGATAGGCCTCGAGCACGTCCCACGCGCGGTCGAACTGCTCCTGGGTCGGCGAGTACACCGTGTTCAAGACCGCGGCCTGGTCCGGCGTGAGGGCCCATTTGCCGTCGAAGCCGAGGACCCTCGTGCGCTGCGAGAACTCCCGCAGGCCCTCGAGGTCGCGGACGTACAGGTACGGGCCGTCGATCACCTGCAAGCCGTTCGCGCGCCCGGCCATGAGGATCTTCGAGAAGACGTAGTGGAAGTGGTCGCCGGGGTACTCGGGGACCGCGACCCCGCCGGTGAGGACGGGCATCTCCATGGACGCGGCGAAGTCCGCCGGGCCGAAGATGATCGTCTCCAAGCGGGGCGAGGCGGCGCAGATCTCCTCGACGTGGATGAGGCCCCGGGCGGTCTCGATCTGCGCCTCGATGCCGACGTGCCCGACGGGCAGCCCCGAGCACTTCTCGACCTGGGTGAGGAGGAGGTCGAGCGCGACCACCTCTGCGGCAGACTGGACCTTGGGCAGCATCACCTCGTCCAGGCGCTCCCCCGCGTTGCCCACCACCTCGATCACGTCGCCGTACGTCCACTCGGTGTCCCAGGCGTTCACCCGCACGCACAGGACGCGCTCGTCCCAGGCCAGGGTCTTGATCGCGTCCACCACCTTCCGGCGCGCCGCGACCTTCTCGGCCGGGGCGACGGAGTCCTCGAGGTCGAGGAACGTCATGTCGGCCTGCACGGTCGGGGCCTTCGCCATGTACCTCTCGTTCGCCCCGGGGGTGGAGAGGCACGATCTTCGGGGAAGCTCGCGGGATCGTTCGGACACGCCGACAGCTTTGCCTCGAAGGCCCCCGCAGCGAAAGTCCGGGCGCTGCGTGGCCCCACAAGGGCCGAAAGTCCCTTTTCAGCGTCTGCAACTGCAATGTAGGTTTCCGCAGAGACGCAGGTTCCCACGAGCAACGCGGCGGCCCGGTGCAGGCGGGAGGGAAAGGGAAGACGCGACCGCGTTCGTCGCCGCCTGATCGCCGGGGTTGGGGGTGACGAACTCGATGGCCGACTCGCCGATCGCTCGCAGCTTCACGATCGTCGCGGCGTCGGACCCTCCGAGCACGTCGCCGGCGTCGAGCTTCGTCGGACGGGAGGCGGAGCGGGCGGCCGTCGCCGAGGCCCTGGGGCGGTTCCGGCTCGTCTCCCTCCTCGGACCCGGCGGCGTCGGAAAGACGCGTCTCGCCCTCGAGGTGGGCCACGACCTGGAACGTGCGCTGGGAGTGCGGACGTTCGTGGTGGAGCTGGGGAAGCTCGGGGACGCCGCGCACCTCGCGGACGCGCTGTCCGCCGGCCTCGGGATCACGACCGCCGAGGGCGGTGAGGACCAGGTGGTGGCCGAGCTCCAGGATCTGGCCTGCACCCTCGTCCTCGACGGCTGCGAGAAGGTGTCGCCGCACGCTTCCCGCCTCGTCGAGGTGCTGCTCGACAACTGCCCGAACCTGCGTGTGCTCGCGACCTCGACGGCGGCGCTCGGCGTCCCCGGCGAACGGCGCTTCCCGGTGCTGCCCTTGTCCGTGCCAGGACCCGGCACCGTGGGCGCCAAGGAGCTGTTCGAGTCCGACGCGCCCCGGCTCTTCGTCGAGCGCGCCCGTGCGGTTCGACCAGGGCTGCTCCTCGACGACGACGGTGCCAGGGCGGTCGCAGCGATCTGCCGGCGCGTGGACGGCTTTCCCCTCGCGGTCGAGCTGGCGGCTGCCCGCGTCGGTGTGCTCGGCCTGTCTGATCTTGCCGCTACGCTCGACGAGAGCCTCGGCCTGCTCGACGTCGCCGAGAGCAGGAGCTCGGCCGGAGCACCCGACGGCTCCGGGCGGCACGAGAGCATGCGGGCCGCGCTGGATTGGAGCATGGACCAGCTCTCTTGCGCCGAGGCAGACCTGCTGGCGCGCCTCGCCGTCTGCGCCGGCGGAGCCGGCTTCCATGCCCTGCTCGCCTCGTTGCCGGACGCGGCGGCACGGCGCGCCGCCGTCGAGGGCGCCAGCGGACTTACCGAGCGGGCGCTGGTCGTCCGCGAGGACCGGGCTGGCCAGGCTCGCCTGCGCGTGCTCGAGGTCGTGGGTGACGCGGTCCGGGCCCGGCTGGCGACCGAGGGGCGCGTGCGGGCATACGTCCGTTGGCATCGCGAGTGGTCCTTGTCGATGGCTTCGGGAGCCGGGGAGGACCTCATCGCCGGGCCCCGACTGCGTCGCCGGCTCGAGACCCTGCTCCCGGAGGAGGACAACTTTCGCCTGGCGCTTCGCCGGTCGCTCGACGACGGCGACACCGAGGCGGCGGCCACCCTGGGGGTCGAGCTGTGGCGGTTCTGGGAGCTGCGGGGTCACCTCACCGAAGGGCGCCGGTGGGTGGAAGCCTGCCTCGCCGGCGGTCCCCCCGCTCACCTGCGCGCGCACCTGCTGGACGGCTTGGGGATGCTGGCCTGGCGCCAGGGGGACTTCGAGGCTGCCCGGGCGGCCATGTCCGAGTCGCTCGACCTGCTGGTGGGCGCCGGTGACGACGCAGGCACTGCCCGCCTGCACAACCATCTGGGCCTGGTGCTGGCCTTCGCCGGCGATCCCGCCGGCGCCCGCGATCTGTTCGCACGGTCCATCGAGGGACATCGCGCCCTCGGGCAGCGGGTCGACGCCGCCCTGGCGAAGGCGAACCTGGCCCTGGTGGCCGCCGACGCGGGAGACCTCGGTGAGGCGCGATCCCTGGCCGAGGAGGCCCTGGCAGTGCAGCGGGCCGAGAGCGACGACCACGGAGCTGCCATCTCCACGTTGCATCTCGGGCTCGTCTGCGCATTGGAGGGGCAACTGGGGAAAGCCGCCGACCTGCTCATGGAGGCAGCCGTCACCTTCGACGCGCTGGGAGACGGCCGCAGCCTTGCCTACGCGATGGTTGCGCTGGCGGGGACCCTGGCCCACGTCCGTCCAGGGACGGCGCTGCAGGTCGCCGGGGCGGCAGCCGCTCTCTCCGGTTCGCTCGGCGTCTCGTTGCCCCGGAGCTGGCAGGAGAGGGCCGACGTTTTCCTCGCTCCCGCGTGGTCGGCCCTGGGCGCCGACGCGCTCGGCCAGTTCCGCCGTGGACGGGCTCTCGCTCCGTCCGCAGCCCTCGACCTGGTGGCAGCCGAGCTGATCCGCCCCGAAGGGAACGGGTCCGCCGCCCCTTGGGCGCGGGTCGAGGTCCTCGGCCCGTTCCGGGTGGAGACCCACGGTGCGATCGCCACCTTCCAACCCAGGGCAGCCCAGGCCGTGGCGCTGCTGGCCGTCTACGGAGGCGCCATGCACGTGGACGCCCTGATCGAGTCCATCTGGCCGGAGATCGAGCCGTCCGTCGGTCGCCGGCGGCTGCGCAACGTGCTCGCCAGGGTGGCCGAGGCGGCCGGGCCGCTCGTCACGCGCCGGGGCGAGACCGTCGCGTTCGCCCCCGGGGTCGAGTGCGACGTCGCCCTCTTCCAGGCCGAGGCTCGCCGGGCCAGGGCTGCTCTGTCCGCGGGCGAGCCGCAGGGCGCGGCCCTGGCCCGCTCGGCCCTGGCACGCTATGGCGGGGACCTGCTGAGCGACGATCCGTTCCATCCCTGGGCGGCGGCTCCCCGGGAGCGGCTCCGCCTCCAGCGCCTCGGCCTTCTCGACGCCTTGGCGGCCGACGCCGCCGCTCGGGGGGACTCCGACACGGTCATCGAGCTGCTTTCCTCCGGCATCGAGGCGGACCCCACCGACGAGGTTCGCTACGTGCGCTCGGCCCGCCTGCTCCACGAGGCGGGGCGTCGGGGACCTGCGTTGAGGTTGCTCTCCGCTGCCCGCGCGATGGCCGCCGAGCTCGGGGTCTCGCCTTCGAGCGCGCTGACCGAGCTCGAGGCCGAGCTGCGCGCCGGAGACCAGCCCGGTTCGTAGCGGAGAGCAGCCCGGTTCGTCGCGCAGGTACGTCTTCGGTACGCCCCCGGTACCAGCCGTGTGTACAACGATCCCGTGCCCGGATCGGTGTCGGTGGTGCTTCGCTTGGCGGGACAGGCGCTCGACGAGGGTCGCCTTGCCGGTGAGGTGGAGCTGGTCGAGTCCGGCGAGCGCACCCTCGTCGGGAACGCCGACGAACTGATCAGCTTCGTCTGCGACCACCGGTTCCCGATCGACCACGCCGGTCGAGAGGAGCCTCGAGGTGCCTGAGAGATCGAAGATCCTCGCGAGCCCAGGGAAGCGGGGGCGAAAGAGGTCGCGATGGTCGAGGTGATCGCCGACGCGCCCGCCACCGGAGCCGGGGCGAGGCCCGAGGCGCTCGCTCCAGCCCGACCCAGCTTCCAGATCGTGCCCCTGCGAGGCCTTCCCGTCGTGGCGGTCGCCATCGCCGGGCTGGTGGTCACGATCCTCACCAACAAGCTGTGGGCGCTCGACTTCTACCATGTGGTAGGCGGGGGGATGTGGACCGCCTTGGACCTGTTCTTGGGCTTCGTGCTCGGTCCCATCTTGGGCCGGATGCCCATCCCTGCCCGGGTCGAGCTCACCACCCGGCTCATGCCCAAGATGATCCTCATCATGCCGACGCTGGTGATCTCGACGCTGGCCGGCGGCTGGCAGCTCGCCCGCCACTTGGGCTACCTCGACGCCTCCTACTCCGACCACGGCTGGGTGGTGGCCGCGATGGTCGTGGTGGCGGTCATGGCCGTGGTCGCCCTCGGAATCTTGGAGCCCGCGAACGTGGCGGTGCTCTTCGAGCTGAAGAAGCCCCGGCCCAACGGTGAGGTCATCGCCCGGCTCATGCGCCGCTTCATCTACACGGCGGGCATCACCGGCGCCATGCAGATCGCGACGCTCGTGATCATGACCAGGCTCGCCACCTCGTGACCGCGGCCCGCCGCGTGGCACACGAAGCGCCGGCGTCGCCTGCGACGCGAGACGGCGACGGAGCGGGATTTGTGCTGCACCGCCGCCTGCCTCCGGTGTCCGAGCTGACGGTCGCCTCCCTCGCACTCATGGTCTCTGGCGGGGTGTACCTCGCCGCCCACCTGCCCACGCTCCCCTCGCTCGCTCCGGCGGTGGGCCTTCTGGCGGGCGGCGGGGCCCTCACCGTCGTCGCGACGGCGCTGCTCTCACGTGTCCGTCCTTTCGCCTGGCGAAGGTTCTTCTCCGTGGCGCGCTGGGCGTTCCTCGCGTACGCCGTCATCGCCGGCCTGCTCGCCCTTGTGTTCGTCTACGACCACACCCGAGGCGCCACGCTCGCCGTGCTGGTGCTCACCTTGGTGGTGTTCGCCATCGACGTGCCCATGATCGTCGCCTTCACCGTGGCGCGCTTCACAGATCCCGCGGGTGACCGCATGGCCGGGACGGCCGGTCGAATGGAGCAGGCGGAGGGGGTCGGGGAGCTCTCGTAAGGGACACGCCGGGCGAGGCAATTGCTCTGACCCATCCGCTTGCGTCACTGCGCGGCTCGGGCACGAGACAGCTGGAACTGCATCACGTCGAACACAGGAGGGTGAGGGTGCAACGTCTTTCGATCAGGCTCGTCATCGCGGCTACGGCCTCCGCCGGCTTGCTGACGCTCGCCGCCGGGCCGACGACGTCAGGAGCTTCGGCTCACCCGGGCTCTGGGCGCTACACGTGCTCGGCGGGCACGGTGCCGCCGGGCGACTACGCCTCCATCGTGGTGAGCGGTCTCTGCTACGGACCGGCCGCGGGCGGCGTGCTGGTCGCCGGCCCGGTCACCGTGGAGGCGGGAGCCTCGCTCATCGCCAACTACCCCTCACCGGGGAAGGGCGCGCCGGAAGGTGACGCGATCTGGAGGATCGCCGGTTCCGTGAGGGTGGACGAGGGCGCCACGCTCGCGCTCGGATGCGAGCCGCACTTCGGGTGCAAGAAGGCGACCTCCGACACCGTCGGCGGCGGGATCAGGGCGGTGGACGCGCTCGGCGTGATCGTCCACGCCACCTCGGTCAATGGCGGTGTGACGATGACGGGGGGCGGGGGCGGGCTGTCGTGCGTGCCGTCGGGAGTGTTCGCCAAGATGCGCGAGCCCGTCTACACCGACTTCGAGGACGACGCGGTGAAGGGATCCCTCAGGATCAGCTCGCTTGCTTCGTGCTGGCTCGGCCTGGCGCGTGACGCCGTCGACGGCAGCGTGTGGGTCACGGGCGACAAGCTTGCCGACCCCGACGCGATCGAGATCCTCTCCAATGTCATCGTGGGAAACCTCACCTGCTCGGGCGACAGCAACGTCTGGGACAGCACCGAGGCGACGTTCGGGCAGAAGAGCCCATACCCGCGCATCGCCAAGCCCAACGCCGTCCTCGGG
>JAKATJ010000055.1 GCA_021828005.1 Actinomycetes bacterium
GAACGGACCGGGCTCCCCCAGCCGTACCTCGAGCAGATCCTTCTCGCGCTGAAGGGGGCAGGGCTCGTCCGCTCCAAGCGCGGCGTCGGAGGCGGCTACGTGCTCGCACGGGAGCCGGCCGACATCACCCTTGCACAGGTGGTGTCGGCGGTCGACGGACCGATCGTGGCCGGCGACTTCGGCGAGCCGCACGAGAACGGCGCGTGCGACCACGAGGGGCAGTGCGTCCTCCTCGCGGTGTGGGCCGAGGTCGGAGCAACCATGCGCGAGCACCTCCAGTCCTTCACGCTCGCCGACATGGTGCGCCGTGCGAGAGGAACGGCCTCGCCGACGCCTCCTGCCGCGCCGGGACCGGCGTTCGACGACCGGGGCCGGGAAGGAAAAGGCCTCGACGACCTGCTCGAATCCCTCGTCGGGCCCGGGTAGGGCGGGGCGCTCCCCGCTCCGGCTCGGCCCGGACCGACCTCCTCGGGTTCAGGGCACGGGCGGGGGTTCCCAGGGAGCGCCCGACGGCTCCACCAGCACGTTCCAACGGGAGACGACTGGCGCCTCACGCTCCCAGCCGAGTGCGCACACCGCGCCGGGGCCGAGAGAGAGGAGCCGGCCGCCAGTTGGCGGGAGGCCGACCCATCTGGCCGCGACAACGCGGAGGAAATGGCCGTGCGAGAAGAGGACCACGTCGCCGCCGGCACCCCGTGCCCGCCCGATCACGCGATCGGCTCGGCGCCCGACATCGGCCGCCGACTCGCCGCCTGGTACGCCGTCCGCCCAGAGCGTCCAGCCGGGCCGCCCCGCCCGGATCTGATCGGTCGTCTCGCCCTCGTACTCCCCGTAGTCCCACTCGACGAGGTCCGCGCAGACAACCGCACGATCCCCGAGGCCTGCCTGCCGGCAGGTCTCCGCTGCACGTGACAGCGGGCTCGTGAGCACGAGCGCCGGGTCCGGGACCACCCGGGAGAGCCATCGGCCGGCGGCTCTCGCCTCGGCCATTCCTCTCGGCAGCAACGGCACGTCGGTTCGGCCCGTGTGACGCCCCGCCGCGCTCCACTCGGTCTCGCCGTGCCGGACCAGCCAGACGTCCACACCTGAACGTCACCATTCTCGGAGGCCGTCTGCAAACCGCCCGGCGTCCAACGGGCGCGGCAGCGGGCCCGGCTGAGCGCCTGCGGTCCCACCCAGGGGCGGGGACGGCCGGGTTCTCCACGGTGCTCCGGGCCCGATCCGATCGGGGCCGGACCGGGTCGTTCCGGGTCTCGCTCCGGCCTTTCGGGCACGGAATGACACCGAGGGCATGGGCGTTATACCCGTCTGAACGGGTAGGGCTGTGCTGCGGAGCCAGTGGAGCCCCACCCGCCGCTTCGGGGCGGAGACAAGCCGCCCCTGTGACCACGACGAGCTACAAGAGAGCGACGACGCACCCGATCATGAGCACCTTCACCAAGAGCAGCGCAGCCACCGCCGACAGCCTCGGCCTGCTTCTCCGCGACCTCGACCAGTACCCGATGCCCGATCACGATCAGCAGGTCGCGTTGGCGAAGCGGGTCGCGGCCGGCGACGAGAGCGCACGCAAGCAGATGGTGGCCGCGAACCTCCGTCTCGTCGTGCACTGGGCCCGCCGGTACCAGGACCGCGGCGTGGACCTCGCCGACCTCGTGCAGGAAGGGACCTTCGGGCTGCTCCGAGCGGTCGAGAAGTTCGATTGGGAGCGCGGCTTCCGGTTCTCCACGTACGCGACGTGGTGGATCCGCCAGGCGCTGCAGCGCGCCGTCCAGCAGCATGGCCGCACGATTCGCATCCCCCTCGAAGTCGGTGAGCGGCTCCAGAGGCTCGACGCGATCGCCGCGGAGCTCGCGGGCCAGCTCGGACGCCAGCCGACCGACGAGGAGCTGGCCGAGGTGACGGGCATGACGATCGAAGAGCGGCGACACCTCGAGGACGTCGCCAGGGTGACGGCCAGCCTCGACCAGCCCGCGGCCATGGACTCGTCCACGTCGCTCGGCGAGCTCGTCGCGCCGGACGGCGACGACTGGACCGAAGAGGTCGACCGCGAGGTCGTGTTCGAGCGGATCCGCGCGGCTGTGGGTCGCCTGCCCGATCTCCAACGCGACGTGCTGTGTCTGCGGTTCGGCTTCAATGGCGACGATCCCGCATCGCTGCAGACGACCGCCGAGCGGCTCGGCGTCGGAGTCCGCCGGGTGCGGCGTGCCGAAGAGGAGGCACTGGCAACCCTGTCGGCCGACGGCCTGGTCATCGGAGCGCGGGCAGTCGCGGCCTGACGGGCACTTGGGGCGCGGCAGCCTCGGCGGACAGGGTCCCTCGTGCCCCAATCAGCTCGTCGTGCCCTCGAGCACCAGGCGGAGGTCTGCCGGCAGCGCGCGGGTCCAGGTGGTGCGGACCCCGGACGCGGGGTGGTCGATCGAGAGCTCGGCCGCGTGCAGGAACAGGCGTCCCGGCGCAAGCGCCCCACGCGCCACCGGCCCCCCGTAGCGGTCGTCCCCGACCACCGGATGGCCGATCGCGGTGAGGTGCACCCTGATCTGATGGGTCCGACCCGTCTCGAGAGTGCATGTGAGGAGCGTCGCCGGGCGGTCCACCCGGTCTCGGCCGCCGACGAGGCGGTCGTAGCGCTCCACGACGACGTAGCGCGTGCGTGCGGGGCGGCCTGCCGGCGTCACCGCCATCCTGGTCGGCGTCCGCGCCGATCGGCCCACCGGCGCGTCCACCACGCCCCGGTCGTCGGGCACGATCCCCGCGACGAGCGCCAGGTACCGTCGTCCCACCGTGCGCGCGCTCATCTGGGCGACGAGCGACCGGTACGCGAGCGCCGAACGCGCGACCACGAGCAGCCCGGACGTCCCCTTGTCGAGGCGGTGGACCAGGCCCGGACGGACCGGGTCCGACACCGGAGCCAGGGCAGCGATGTCCGGGTACCGGGCGAGGAGACCGGCGATCAGCGTCCCTCCACGCGTCCCTGCGCCCGGGTGCACCACCACCCCTGCCGGCTTGTCGACGACCACGAGGTCCTCGTCCTCGGACACCACCTCGAAGGGCACGCTCGGATCGGGCTCGAGGACGTCAGCCTCTTTGGGGAGCTCGACGACGAGCTGACTCCCCGCCGCGAGCGGAGCGCTCCGCTGCACGACAGGGCGGCCGTCGACGAGGACGCGGCCGCCCGCGACGAGGGCTGCTGACTCCGACCTCGACAAGCCGGTGAGCATGGACACCGCACGGTCGACGCGCACCCCCGCGAGCGTCTGGGGCACCGTCGCGACGAACGAGCCGGACGGATCGGTGGTCACTTCGGCCGCGCGGCGTGCGGCGGAGCCGACTGCGCCGTGTCGCTCCCGCCGTCTCGGCAGTG
Source organism: Actinomycetes bacterium (assembly GCA_021828005.1). Classification (GTDB taxonomy): domain Bacteria; phylum Actinomycetota; class Acidimicrobiia; order Acidimicrobiales; family RAAP-2; genus JAJYVT01. The sequence goes on from JAKATJ010000055.1 coordinate 3,362, forward strand.
CCGAGCGGGGAGCAGCACGCCCAGGGCAACGAGCGCCACGCCGACGGTGATGCACGCGTCGGCGACGTTGAAGGTCGGCCAGTGGCTGAGAGTCACGAAGTCGACGACGTCCCCGTGGTGACCGCGAAGCAGGCGATCGGCGAGGTTGCCGAGCGCGCCGCCGAGCACGAGCCCGTAGGCGACGGCGAGCAGTCGCCGACGCGCGTGCCAGGCGAGCCAGCCGACGACGGCGACCATCGCCACGAGGACGGGGACGATCCAGTCGCCGGCACCGGCGAACAGGCTGAACGCGGTCCCCGAGTTGTACTGGAGCGCAAGGCCCAGGGGACCGACCAGGTGGACGGGGTGGCGGAGGGCTACGAGGGCCCACGACGTCGTCGCCTGGTCGGCCGCGATCACCAGGAGCGTGACGGCGCCGGTCACGACGAGGACACGGTTCCGCCCCCCGGTCAGCGTCGCGACAGACCTCCGCTCTTGCATGCGACGCAGAGCCTTGCGTAGGGCAGCGCCTTGAGCCGGGGCTTCGGGATCGGCTGCAGGCATCGCTCGCACACGCCGTAGGTGCCGTTCGCGATCTTCTCCAGGGCGGCGTCGATCTCCTCTACGGCGACCAGCGCCTGCGCAGACAGGGCGAGGTCGCGCTCACGGTCGACGGTCACCGTTCCGCCTTCCCCCGACTCCTCGTCGAACTGCACGTCCCCGGGTTCGCGCTCTTGGGCGAGCGAGTCCGCCTCCGCCTTCAGGTCGGACGCCTGGGCCAGGTACACGGCCCGCTCGCCCTCGAGAAGTCGGCGCTGCTCCGTGAGGAACTTCTCGTCCTCGGCGTAGGGCCCGGCGAGCGCCGAGGGAGCACGCCGGCTCGTCGGCTTCCGCTCCCGTCCGGTCACCGGTCGCCGCTCGGCGGCGGCCTTCCGCTCGGGAGCCGCCTTGGCCTGTGCGGAGGGAGCCGCCTTGGCCTGCGCCGTGGTCTTCGCCGCAGCCGACCTCGACGTCGCCGGTGCACCTGTGCGCCGCTGGGGCTTCGCCGCCTTCGCGACCGTGGACGCGCCCGAGGCTCTCTTCTTCGTCTCCTTCGTCGTGGGAGAGGTCGAGGTCACTGCCGTCTTCACCGTCGCTTTCGCGGCCGCGTTCCTGGCGGCCTTCGTCGTCGTGGTCTCTGCGTCACCGCGCCGCGATCCGGCGCGTCGTCGGGATCCCGAGGGCGCCGCCTCCTTCGCCGACGACTGGGAGCTGGCCCTGCTCGGCGCGGCGAGGCGCCGTGCGGCAGCCTTGCGAGCAGCCGACGTTGCCCCGCGAACGGCGCTCGCCGAGCGCGCCACCGATCTCTTCGGGACCTCGCCCGTTCGGCCCCCCTTCACCGCCGGCGTCGCCCGCTTCTTCGGCGGGGTCGAACGGCTCACCGCTCTCTTGTCGCCCTGTGCCACCCGCGCCGTCGGCTGTGACTTTCGCACCGCCCTCGAGGCGCCACCCGTCGTCGCTGGCGCCATGCCGGACCTCCTCTCCGTCTCGTCCCCCGCAGCGCGAGCAGCGCGCCGTCGGAAGAGCCGGTGACCCTAGCGGACCGGGCGCGCCCCTTCAACCACCCCGGCGCCGACCTGCGGGCAAGGCGGCCCGCCCCCGGCGGTCACTCGCCGATGCGGCTGCGCTCGAGCTCGACCGTCTCGTCGCGGCCGGCCTCGAAGAGATCTCTGTGCAGAGCGCCCGGGCGAGCTCCGACCGGCGTCTGCGACCGGTCGGGTGCCGCCGCCGCGTGCGACCTCGAGGGAGCCGACGGGTGACGATCGGGCGCACCGGATTGGGGAGGCGGCTGCGGACGCGTCTCACCCGCTCGGCCCGCGACGGGCGAGCCAGGCCCGGCACCTCCCGTCGAGCCGGAGCCGACGGCACCCGAACCGCCAGGTTCACCGCTCGCGGCGCTCCCCGCCTTCTCGATGCTCTCGGCGGGCTTGCGGTCGGCGGTCAGCTGGCCAAGGGAGCGGTCCGGGGGAGGCTCTGCGGTTCGCGCGGGCGCCGTCAACCGCTCGTCGACCCAGCGGAGCATCTCGGTGAGCGACGTGCGGATCTTCGTGCGCTGGTCCTCCAGATGCCTGGTCATCGCCTCCAGGTCGCCTGCGAGCCGCTCCCGGGCGACTTCGAGCCTCCCGACCTCGTCACGCAACCGCTCCTCGGCCTCAGAGGTCAGCTGCCGGGCGCGCTCCTCGGTCTGCGCGAGCAGCTGCCGCGCGCGCTCTTCGGCCTGGCCCACCAGACGCGCTGCCTCCGCCTCGCTCTCCCGCTTCGTCTGGTCCACGAACTTCTGAGCCAGCAACAGGGTGCGCTGCAGCGTGTCGTTCGACACCGCGGCCTCCTGCGGCCCTGCGCCGCTCATCGGCGGAGCTTCCCCCGGCGCGCCCGGATCGACTGCGCGCTCAGCCTGGCGATGCTCGAGCTCCCCTTCGAGCTGTGCGACCCGCTCGGTGGCCGTACGGAGACGTTCGTTCGCCGAACGGAGCCGCTCTTGGACCTGCTCCGCCTCCACCGCCGCCTTCTCCAGGTACTCGTCGACCTCGTCGACGTTGTACCCCTTCAAGCCGAGACGGAATTCGACCGTGCGCAGCGTGTCGAGGATCGAGTGGCCAGAGGTTGCGTTGTCCATGCGCGCGAAGTGTAGTCCTGGGACCTTCTTTCCCCTTGGATGGTGCAGAAAATGGTCAAGCGCGGAGCAGCGGGATCACGACGAGCTCGGCGACGATCACGACGATGATGATCGAGAGGTCGATGCCCATCCCGCCGGCACGGACGGGCGGCAGCACCCGGCGGATCGGTCGGAGCACCGGCTCGGTGACGGCATCGAGCACGCGGACGACGCGGTAGAACGCGGTCCCCGGCCTCGCCGGCAGCCAGCTCAAGAGCGCCCGCGCGATGAGGACGACCACGTACGCCTCGACGAGGTAGGCGATGATGTTGAACACGTTCACCTGGCGGCCTCCACGGGTCAGCTCCGCCCGTAGCCCCGCTCCTGCAAGCGCTGACGCTCCTCCTCGGACACCTTCACATTGGTCGGAGCAAGCAGGAAGACCTCGTCCGCCACCTTCTCCATCTCGCCGCTCAACGCGTAGGTGACGCCGCTGCAGAAATCGATCATGCGACGCTGCAGATCGCGCTCGGCGACCTGCAGGTTCACGATCACTGGCCGGTTCGACTTGAGGCAGTCTGCGATCTCCTTCGCGTCGCCGAAACGCGTCGGCGCGACGACTTGCACCCGCGCCGCCTCTCCCGCGCTCATCGGGCGGATGACGGGCTGGCGAGTCGTGACCGCACCGCTCCCGAAGGCGGGCATCGACGGCGCGCCCTCACGCGGGATCGTCCGGATCCGGCTCGGTGGCACGGGAGCTGAGCGCTCTTCCTCGACGTACTCGGGTTCACGCTGGCTCCGAGGCTCCGAGCGGGACACCGACACGAAGTTGCGCTGCGCGTGGTCGCCGTACTCGTCGTACTCGTCGTACTCGTCCTCGAGCAGACCGAGATAGACCATGGTCTTTCTCAAGAAGGTGGGCATCGCATTTCTCCTCGGCGGTAGCGTACCGCCTCCCCCGCCGATCTGGCGGACACCACCCGGTCACGTTGCGGTCATGCGACGGGGGGGCGATCACCGAAGAGCGCCCGTCCCACGCGGACCATCGTGGAGCCCTCGGCGACGGCGAGCTCGACGTCGTCGCTCATCCCCATCGACCGCTCGCTCAGCCCCAGGTCGTCGGCGAGAGCCCGGACCGTCCTGAACGCGCGCCGGGCACCCTGCGGGTCGGCCGGCGCGACCGTCATGAGCCCGCGAACGTCCAGCTGAGCAGCGCGCAGCTCGGCGACCAGCCCGGGGACCGCCTCCGGCGGGCAACCGTTCCGACCCGGTGCCGCGGTGGTGTCCACCTCGACGAGCACGACCGCTCCCGGGCGCCGCCGCGCGATCGCCTCCCCTTCCACCGCCCTTGCGACACCTTGCCAGCACGACACGACCGGGGCAAGGGCCGCCACCTTGTTCCGCTGCACCGCGCCGAGGAAGTGCCAGCGCACGCGGAGCCCCGCGCCGCCACCCTGCGCGGGGGCTCCTCCGCTCTCGGCGCCTGTCTTGTCCGCGACGCCCCCGATCCCCGCCGATCGCACCGCCTCTACCTTCGCGAGCAGCTCCTGGGCGTAGTTCTCTCCCACGTCGGCGATCCCTGCGCTGAGCGCCGCACGAACGGCCTGCGCGCCGAACCCCTTCGTCACGGCCACGACGCGGACAGCCGCAGGGTCTCCGCCCGCGTCGGCGATGCGCTGACGCACCCGCTCGAGCGCTGCCGCCACACCGCAGAAGGCCCCGGCCCCACGAGAGGCCATGGCGGGCTGGCCGCTCAGCGCAGGAACGACGGCACGTCGAAGTCGTCGTCGTCGAGGTCGATGTCGCCGTTCTCGCTGGTCACGCCGAAGATGTCCACCGGCGCCGGTGACTCCAGGCCGAGCGACTTGTCGGACGGCTCGGCGGGGCGGGTCGACTCGTCCCAGCGTTCGAAGCCTGCGGCGATCACCGTCACCCGCACCTCCTCGCCCATGTTGTCGTCGACGACGGCGCCGAAGATGATGTTCGCGTCGGCGTGGGCGACGCCGTGGATGATCTCGGCCGCCTCGTTCACCTCGAACAGGCCGAGGTCGCTTCCCCCCGCGATGTTGAGGAGGATCCCCCGGGCGCCTTCGATCGACGCCTCGAGGAGCGGGCTCGTGATCGCGGCTCGAGCGGCGTTGACGGCCCGGCCGTCCCCGCTCGCGCTCCCGATCCCCATGATGGCGGTTCCCGCGTTCAACATGATCATGCGCACATCGGCGAAGTCCGTGTTGATGAGCCCGGGCACGGTGATGAGGTCGGTGATCCCCCGTACGCCCTGGAGCAGGACCTCGTCCGCCATCTTGAACGCGTTCACCATCGAGGTCTTCTCCGTCGACACCGTGAGCAGGCGGTCGTTCGGGATGACGATCAGGGTGTCGACCTTCTCCTTCAGGTTCTGGATGCCCTTCTCTGCCTGCATCGCACGGCGCCGACCCTCGAAGGTGAAGGGCCTCGTGACCACGCCGATCGTGAGAGCGCCGACACTCTTCGCGACCTCGGCGACCACAGGCGCGGCACCGGTGCCGGTGCCGCCTCCCTTCCCTGCCGTGATGAACACCATGTCCGCGCCCTGGAGCGCCTCTTCGATCTCGGCTCGGTGCTCCTCGGCAGCTTGGCGGCCGATCTCCGGGTCGCTGCCGGCGCCGAGCCCTTTGGTCAGCTGGCGGCCGATGTCGAGCTTCAGGTCGGCGTCGCTCATGAGCAGCGCCTGTGCATCCGTGTTCGCCGCGATGAACTCGACGTGCTTCAACCCGGCGTCGATCATGCGGTTCACCGCGTTGACGCCACCACCTCCTACACCGACCACCTTGATCAACGCGAGATAGTTGCTCTGCGACGGTCCGGTCATGTGCTCCCTCGATGCTGTGGCGGCCGCCGGCCGATCGCATGTCCCCGTGAGCGCTTGGGCGGGCCGGCTAGGGAGCGGGCTCCGCAGCGCCGCGACCATCAACCTGACGCGGAGGTCGACGTCAGCTGGGCGCGACCCGTCGACACCATAAGGGAGCGACCAGCCGCGGTCAAGCGGCGAGAGGCCGAAGCGTGGCGCCCGCCGGCGCGGCGGTCCTGCGACGGTCTTCTCCCGCTGACGAACGTGCTCGGGGTCGATGCCGAGCCCGCCTGTCCAGCCCACCTCTTCACGGTCTCACGACCGGCGTCTCCGGCGCAGCCACGTCGATCGTGGAGCCAGCGGTCAGGTCCGCACCATTCAGGATCGCAGCGACGTCCTCGTACTTCTGTGACAGCTGACCCGTGGATCCCAAGTAGACGGTGAGCGTCGACGTCAGCTCGAGGGTGATATCGCCGCCGCGGTCCTGGGAGACGGTGGCGACCTGGTCGGCGAACGCCTTCGGAAGCGACGTCACCACACGTAGCGCCGCGCGGAGACCGCCTTCGGTGGATCCCGGCCGTCCTGCCGGCCGAACGCCGACGACGCGAGGCAGACCCGCGGGTTGCGCCCGCACCGCGAGCACCCTGCCGGTCCGGTCCACGAGCGCCCAACCCGCCGTCGCAGGAGCTTCTTGCACCGCGGCTACGGGCGTCCGCTCTCGTACCGCGATGCGGACGCCGTCCGGCCATTCCCGCGTGACGGTCGCGCTCGCGATCCACGGGAGCCGCTCGACCCCTGCCACCGCTCCCGCGCCGACGTCCAAAAGGGGCGGATCGCCGGAGAGCCCGGCGGCGGCGACGATCTGCCTGACGGGCGTGTGCACCGCGCCGACGACGGTGACGACGCGGGCCGCGAACAACCGCGAATGCAACGCCGACCACCCGACGACCACGACCACGACCACCCCGAGGACGACGAGCGCGATGCGCAATCGGCGCCGGGCCTCGCGCCGCAGGACCTCGGCCCGGCGGGCGCGGATGCGCGGATCGACGCCCGTCAGGGTCTGACGGTCCTCGCTCGAACGAGAAAGCGCCCCGGGCACCTCCGTCCGGCGTGCGGCCCACCGAGGGCGAGCGCGCGGCCGACGACGAGGGCTCGTCTGGGTGGAGGCGGGGCTCGTCTGGGTGGAGGCGGGGCTCGTCGGAGGGGGCGCTTTCATGTGCCGAGCTCCATCGCGGCCCTCTCGGCGTCACCCAGCGGGTCGTCGCCGAACCCGACGAGCTTCACCTCAGGGCGGAGAACGACCCCGGTCGCCGCCTGCACCTTGCGGCGCACGTGCGCGACCAGGGCCAGGACGTCGGCCGCCCTGCCACCGTCGTCGGCCTGGATGAAGTTGGCGTGCTTGGCGGACACGCGTGCCGTCCCGAGACGGAGCCCCTTCATGCCCGCCGCCTCCACCAGCCGGCCCGCCGAGTCGCCAGGCGGGTTCGCGAACACAGACCCCGCGTTGCTCCCACCGGGCTGGTGGTCGCGGCGCCAGCGGACGATCTCGGAGATGAGCGCCCTGCCGGTCTCGGGGTCTCCTTGAAGGGTCCTGAACTCGGCCCACACCACGACCTCGGCGTCGCCGAGGGATGAGGTCCGGTAGCCGAGACGCAAGCGGGCAGCCCCGAATTCGCCGGCGCCGGCGCCCACCAGGTCCACCGACCGGTACCGGACGAGACACGACGCGGTGTCGGCACCGTGGCCCCCCGCGTTCATCTTGAGTGCGCCGCCGACCGAGCCAGGGACCCCCACCGCCCACTCCAAGCCTCTCAGTCCCGCGTCGACGGTCCTGCGCGCGAGGACCGGCAGCTCCAGCGCGCCCCCCGCACGGACCAGCACCGCCGCGCCGGAGGCGGCGGCGAGGCCGGCGTGACCGGTCTCGTCGGGCACCTCGGCGTCCAGTCTCTCCAGCGCTGCGAGGCCGCGGCCAGGACGCACGACCACACCGGGAAACCCGCTGTCCGCGACCAGCAGGTTGGACCCCTTCCCGAGCACGAGCACCGGCACCCGGCCCGCCACGCCGCTCGACACCAGTGCGTCGCGGAGCTCGACCAGGTCGTCTTCACTCTCGACGTCGACCAGCGCCGCGGCGTTGCCCCCGACGCGGTACGTCGTGAGCGCGCCGAGCGGCGCGTCGACACGGACTCGCGGGCCGACCCGCGCCGCCAGCGCGGCCAGGGCCTCTGCGAGGATCTCCCGTTCGGCGGCCTCGTCGGACGTCTGGTGGGCCTGTGTGTCCGGCGCCTCGGCCGACACATGCTCCGGCATCATCCGTTCACCCCTGCGCGCAGCGCCACGAGCTCCTCCGGCAGCGTGGTGAGGTCGCCCGCCCCGAGCGTCACACAGAGATCTCCGGGCGCCAGCGCGGCGGCAACGGCAGCACGCAGCTCGTCACGCGACGGGACGTACAAGACCCGGTGAGCCCCTCCGCGGCGGACCACGGCGTCGGCGACGAGGCGACCCGACACGCCGGGCGCCGGAGGCTCCCCCGCGCTGTAGACGTCGGTGACGAAGACGAGGTCGGCGTCGTCGAACGCCGTGGCGAACGACTCGGCGAGCGAGGCCGTCCGCGTGTAGCGGTGGGGCTGGAAGACCGCGACCGTGCGCTGCCAGCCTCCGGCCCTCGCGGCAGCCAGCGTGGCGCGCACCTCGGACGGGAGATGCGCGTAGTCGTCCACGAAGGTCACACCGCCCGCGTTCCCGCGGAACTCGAAGCGACGGGGAACGCCGGCGAAGCGGGCGAGCGCCGACACGACCGCCTCGAAAGGAGCGCCGACCTCGAGCGCGCCGACCGCGGCGATCGCTGCGTTGCGCGCGTTGTGGGCACCCGGCACCGCGAGCTCGATCCGCCCGAGCAGCCTGTCGGGCCCGTGCAGGTCGAAGCCGATCGAGCTGCGCCCCGCCACGACGCCGTCCATGCGGTATGCGGCGCCGGGCGACGTCCCGACCGTCACCGCTCCCGCCTGAGCGCCGAGGCGCGCCGCCACGGGGTCGTCCGCGCCCACCACCCGCCGCCTCGCAGATGCGAGGTACCGTGCGAAGGCTTCGGTGAGCGCGTCGAACGTCCGGTAGTGGTCGAGATGGTCCGGCTCGACGTTCGTGACGATCGCGATGTCGGAGCGGAGCGAGCCGAAAGAGCCGTAGCTCTCGTCGGCCTCCATCACGAGCCACTCGCCGACGTCCCACACGGCGTTCGTGCCCGTCTCGTTCACGTCCGCGCCGATGAGGTACGAGGGACGCAGGCCCGCCTCGGCGAGGGCGAGAGAGAGCATGGACGCGGTGGTGGTCTTGCCATGCGTGCCTGCGACCGCAACGCACTTGCGGCAACGTGCGATCGCCGCGAGGACCGAGGAGCGGTGCACGACGGGGATACCACGCCGGCGCGCCTCGGCGAGCTCCACGTTGTCACCGGGGACCGCCGGCGAGTAGGTCACGAGATCCGAGCCCGAGACCTGACCGGCCGCATGGCCGATCGAGACTTCGATGCCAGCCGCGCGCAGGCGACCGGTGACCGGCGAAGCCTTGAGGTCGCTGCCGCTCACGTCATGGCCCATGCCCACGAGCACCACGGCGATCGCGCTCATCCCAGCGCCGCCCACCCCCACCACGTGGACGTGACGGGCGACGGAGAGATCCACCTCGTCAGCCGGTGACCGGGGCGTCGGGGAGTCAGCGGGCATGGGCGGCCACGATCTCGCAGATCCGCTCCGCCGCGTCCGGGCGGCCGAGGCTCCGGGCGGCCTCTCCCATCGCGCGCAGGCGACCGGGGTCGTCCAGCAGCCCATCGAGCACCGACGCCAGTCGGTCTGCGTCGCAGTCGTCGTCGGGAACGAGGACGGCGGCGGCCGCGTCGACGAGCGCACGCGCGTTCGCGCTCTGGTGGTCCCCGGGCGCGCCCGGCAGCGGCACGAGCACGGACGGAACTCCCGCGACCGTCAGCTCCGCGACGGTGCCCGCGCCCGCACGACACACCATGACGTCGACCGCCTCGTAGAGGCGCGCCATCCGGCTCTCGAAGTCCACCATGCGATAGCAGACCCGGTCGCCGCCGGTCAGGCCACGCGCCGAGGCCTCGGCGCGCAGCTGTCCCGCGTCACGTCGGCCCAGGACGTGGTAGAGCGCACGATCGTCCCGACCACGCCAGCGCTCAGCGAGCCCGAGCGCCGCGAGGTTCAGGCGCCGGGCGCCGAGCGAACCGCCCACGACCCCCACCACCCGGCGGCGCTCGGGAAGCTCGAGCTCCCGGCGCGCACGGGCAACGGCCGGACCGCTGCGATCGACCTCGGTGATCTCGGGGCGCACGGCCACCCCGGTCACCACCGCCCCGGGGAGCCCGCTCCCCGGAAAGGCCACGGCGTTCGCCGCGGCGCGCTTCGCGAAGAGGCGGTGCACCGCGCCGGGCACTGCGTCGATGGTCACGAGCACGAGCGGCACGCCGAGCACGACCGCGGCCGCATCAGCCGGAAAGCTCGCGTACCCGCCGACGGACACGACCACGCCTGGCCGTCGCCGCGCGAGGTCTACGATCTCCCGGATCGTCGCGGACACGAGCCCTGCCACCGCACCGAGGTTCGCCCGCAGCGAGCGCGAGTCGAGCCGCCGCACGATGCCGCGGCCCGGCAGCAGCGTGAACGGGAAGCCCTGGCCCTCGAGAAGCAGCGCTTCCTGCCCGCGCCTGGACCCGACGAGCTCGATCGATCCGGCCTCGTGGCCGAGCGCGCGAAGAGACCGGGCGATCGCCAACGCCAGGAAGACGTGCCCGCCCGTCCCTCCACCGGAGATCACAGCGAAGGGCCTGCTGGTCATCCCGGCCTGATCCGACTCTCGCCGGCGATCCGGCGCTCGCCGGCGATCCGGCGCTCGCCGGCGATCCGGCG
>JAKATJ010000183.1 GCA_021828005.1 Actinomycetes bacterium
CGGGCGCGCCGCCGGGGCTCGAGACGGGCGCGCCGCCGGGGCTCGAGGTGGGCGTGGCGGGGCGTCGAGACGGGGCGTCCCGGTCGACCGCCGGAGCTGCCCGGGTCGGCGCAGACCAGGAAGGGAACTGACCGACCCTCCTGCGAGGCAGCGCACGTCCGCGCCGCCGGCCGCCCCTGGCCTACCATGAGCGGGGCGCGCAGTGGGGCAAGTCCCCGACGCGCTCTGGCAGAAGGGGGATCACGGATGTCCGAGGTGAGTGCGCCTTTGGACCGAGCCCCGGACCGCGCCCGAGAGCGGACCCCCGATCCCGTCGCCGAGTCGACGGGCACCGAGGCGGCACCGGCCAGAGACTCGCGGCCGGTCACCGTCGGCGAGATGTCCAGGCTCCTTCAGACCGCGAGCGGGCGTCGGCAGGCTCCCTGGGAGCATGACTTCGACAACCTCTCGTACGAATGGCGGAGGATCGTCGCAGAGCTCGTCGGCACGTTCTTCCTCGTCCTCGTCGCCGCAGGAGCCGTCATGGTCGCGGCCGTCTACGGGAGCACGGTCACCAGGAGCGCGGTGGTCGTGGCGCCCGCCCTCATGGTGATGGCAGTCATCCTCGCCATCGGCGCCGTCTCCGGCGCCCACCTGAACCCCGTGGTGACGTTCGCCTTCGCCCTCCGCAACGAATTCCCGTGGCGGCGCATCCCGCTCTACCTCATCGCCCAGGTCGCGGGGGCGACCGTCGCCTGCCTCGTGCTGTGGGCGATGCTCGGGAAGGTGGGCGGGGTCGGCGTGACGGTGCCGGGTCCGCACGTGTCCGGCGCGCAGGCGATGTGGATGGAGGCGGTGCTCACCTTCGGGCTGGTCACCACCATCTTGGGCACCGCGTCGGGGGCGCAGAACGTCGGACCGCTCTCGGCGCTGGCCGTGGCCGGCTACATCGCGCTCGCGGGTCTGTGGTCGAGCCCTGTCAGCGGCGCGTCGATGAACCCGGTACGTTCGCTCGGGCCCGAGATCGTGAGCGGCCACTACGCGTACTTCTGGGTCTACCTCGCCGGACCGACGATCGGCATGCTGGCCGCCGTCGGCATCGCCTACGTCCTGCGCGGCCGGGGCCGCGACCCCACCGCCTCCATCGCAGCACAAGGGTCGCTCGCGTCGTTCCTGGCGCGACGGGCGACCGGGCAGGCAGAACCGCTCCGACCCGGAGCACCGGAGAGCTCGAGCAGGGAGGCTCACGACGATGGCGAAAGCTGAGAAGCGCAGGGCGACGGCGCGTCGCGACCGGGAGCACTGGAAGCAGGAGCCCGACGATCACGACTACCCCGCCGCGCACGACTACCTGAACCTCCTCCTCGGCGGTGCGGACGCCGATCGGGTCGTGAAGTCGCTCGAGGACGCGACGATCGTCCACAGGAAGGCGAAGGACCTCCTGCGCGCGAGCCGGCTCCCTCTCTTGAGCCAAGAGGACCCGGAAGTGAAGAAGGACCTCGGCAAGGTGCGCGCGGGCGAGCGGCTCTCGCCGGTCCTCCTCGTCCGTGGCGAGCTCGGTTCCGACGTGCCGATGACGGTGGCCGACGGGTACCACCGGATCTGCGCGAGCTACCAGCTCGACGAGGACGCCGACATCCCGTGCCGCATCGCGGATCCACCCTCGGGGCGCTTTGCGACGACCGGCCCCCGGCCGGCCGGCCCCCGAAGCCGGAGGGCGCAGGCAGAGGCCCGTCAAGCGGGCGACGGACCGGAGGGCACCTCGGCCTGAGGGCACCTCGGCCGGAGGGCACGTCGGCCTGAGGGCACGTCCCGCGCGGGTACGGTGGTCGCGGAGGGCAAATGGATCGCGAAGACTGGGATGTGAGGTACGCGGGCGACGAGCTGGTGTGGAGCGCGGAGCCCAACCGCTTCCTCGTGGAGGCGACCCGTGACCTCCTACCGGGCTCCGCCCTCGACGTCGCCTGCGGCGAGGGTCGCAACGCCATCTGGCTCGCCGAGCAGGGGTGGCGCGCGACCGGCGTGGACTTCTCGAGGGTCGCGCTCGGCAAGGCCCACCGGCTCGCTGCCATGCGGGGCGTGGACGTGGACTGGGTCGACGCGGACGTCCGGGCGTGGTCCCCCGGCGGCTCCTTCGACCTCGTCGTCCTCCTCTACCTCCAGGTCCCCGCCCCCGAGCGCCGTGCCATCCTGCAGACGTTCGCCGGCGCGGTCGCCCCCGGGGGCCACCTCCTCGTCGTCGGGCACGACACGGAGAACCTGACCGCCGGCGTCGGGGGCCCCCAGGACCCCGCGGTGCTCTTCAGCGCCGAAGACGTGGTCGAGAGCCTCCAGGGGTCCGGCCTCGTCGTCGAACGAGCCGAGCAGGTGCGACGTCCGGTCACGACCGACCACGGTGAGCGCGACGCGCTCGACGCGCTGGTGCGGGCCGTCCGCCCGCAGCGCTGAACCTCTCCGGACGCCGGGCCGGGCCTGCGCCTCAGGCACCCCCTCGCCACGCGCACGCGATGTCCTGGGGGCGCACCGGCGCACGGGTCACGGGGAGCCCGGTCGCGTCCCTCACCGCGGCCAGGACCGCAGGTCCCGAGGAGATGGCCGGCGGCTCCCCCACTCCCTTGGCTCCGTAGGGGGCGTCGGGCTCGAGCTCCTCCACGACGGTCGCCACGACGTCGGGCATGTCGAGGGTCGTCGGCAGCAGGTAGTCGGTGAACGACGGGTTCCGCACCCGGCCCTCTGAGACCACGATCTCCTCCATCAGCGCGAGGCCGATGCCCTGGG
>JAKATJ010000184.1 GCA_021828005.1 Actinomycetes bacterium
CGTCCGGTGCCTCCGCCGCGTCCGAAGCGACAGTGCACCGGCTCGCCGACGTCCTCGCCGCGACCAACGTCGGCACCCTCGAAGAGGACGGCACGGCGCGCCTGCGCGCGGATGCCGTGCTCTTCCATGCAGCGGGACAGGTCGACGACGACTGGGGACGGCGCTTCGCAGCGGCCTGCGAAGACCGGCCGTCCGGCCCGGTCGTGGCCGCACCCGCAACGGTGGTCTGGCCCTCTTCCTCCTGACCGCCCTACGTGGCAGAGGGGGCGCCCGCCGCAGAGGGGGCGCCCGCCGCAGAGGGGGCGGGCGGGATCGGTGACGCGTAGCCCGAGAGGGGAGCGCGCGCTCCCGGGATGTCCGCCGTGAACTGGTCGGTGCCGGTCTCGACGACGCTGAACCCGGTGCGGTCCCCGTCGCCGTTCACCACGTCGGGCCCGCGGGCCCCCGGCGCGTCGTAGGTCACGATCGCGACGTGTGCCGCCGCGCTCTTTGTGGGTTCGAGACCGTAGACGGCCACGTCGCCCGGCCGGGGCGTGTAGCCGCTCCCAGCCGGATGCCACGTGCCGTGACCGACGGCCCAGAGGTAGAAGCTCGCCGACGCGGCGTTGACGTCCGCCGGGCCGTACCCGTAGGAGAACTGCGCGCCCGCCCGCCGCCACACCCACGCCGCGAAATCGGAGCACCACTCCTCGCTGCGCAGGCCGTGGCCGCACCCTGTGGCTGTGCCCGCATGCCAGAACGCGGTGTACTTGTTGCAGTAGGAGCGAGTTGGATCGGTCCGGTACCCGAGCTGGGACTCGGCGATCGTCACGATGCGCGCGCGGAACGATGTCGACGGGAGGGGAGGGAGGGCGGAACCGTTCGACCCCGAGAGCAAGACGGCGACGAGCCCCAGGACGAGGACGGCCGTGACGAAGGTCAGCGCCACGGCGCGACGGCGCCTGCGGCGCATCAGCACGATGGAGCGACGGCGTGTCGATCCGCGACGCGCCGAGCTGCCGCGACGGCGTGCCCCCGCTGTCCGGCGCCGCGGGGAGGCGCGACCCGCCAGATCGAGAGGTTCCGCGGCCCGCACCGCCGATCCCGTCTCCGGAGCGGTGCCCTTCACCCTCGAGCTCCCGGTGCGGCGCAATTCCAGAGATGCTCCTCTGCTGCCTCTGCTTCCTCGGCAGGGCGCCGGGCTTCCTCGGCAGGGCGCCGGGAGCCGCTTCCCCGACAGGCCTGTGCGCCCACCTCCCCACCTCCTGGGTCACGGCCACCATATCGACGCACGCCGCGTCTCTCGCGTCGCTTCCTGTCGCCGCCTGTCGCCTCCTGTCGCTGCCGTCCGGATGGCTGCGGCCGACGGCCGCCCGTCGGTGCTGCAGCCCCCGCCTGCCGACTCGGATCTTCGGTCTGCCGCCTCGTTCGCCGTGGGAAGGGCGCAGGCGCGCGATCGCCGGCCGGCGGCGCGCCTTCCGATCAGCCCGAGGAGCCCGCGCCTGCAGGTACTGTGCCCGCTGTCGTCGCACCAGGGACCGGGGACTGCGATGTCGGGTTGTTCGCCGCCTCGCACTGCGCGCGCAGCGCTGCGATCAGGTTGGACTCAGCCGTTCGTCCGGCCTCCTGGAGCGTCGTCATCAGGGGGTTGAACGCCGGGTCGGCGGAGTTTGCCCGGGCCGCCAGTGGCAGCGCCTGGTTGAGCTGGCTCGTCGCCCGGTCGACCTCGGCTCGGACCGTTGCCGTGGACGTCGCATGCTCAGCTTCCGTGTAGAGGTGGATCGAGTCGTAGATATGGACACAGGCAGCCTGAGCGAGCGCGGCGCCGCTGTTCGAGCATCCGCCCAGGAGCAGCGCCGGACCGGCGGTCAACGCGACTGCAAGGATTGGGATGCGCGCGGCACGTGGCCGGCGAGCGCGGGTCGCCGGCACGTCCACGAGCTTCGTCACCCCAGCCAGGTCTCGGCAGCTTCGAGGAGGAAGCGGCTCACCGCCAGGCACCGATCGAAGACGTCGCAGAGCAGCTCTTCGCCGCCGAGCACCCTCGCGAGGGAGACCTGGTGCCTGGCGACGATGTTGAGCCGGCGCTCCGGGCCGTCGGTCGCTGACGCGAACGAGTCGATCGCAGACACCTCGAGGGGCAGCTCGATGCCGCCGATGCCGGCGAGGTCGATGGCGAGCCGGAGGAGGTCGGGCCCGTGCGGAAGCGGGGGGAGGGCCCACGTGAACGTCAAGGGGAAATGGAAGTCGTCGGGCGGCTCCTCGTCGTCCGAGAGCTCCATGACCACGTCCTCGAAGGAGAGCAGCACGCGGGGGTCGACCTCGAGCGCGAGGTGCAGGTCCAGCGGCCCTCCGCAACCCTCCTCGGGGTGGAGGTCGACCTCCCAGACCTGTCGCAGGGAGTACGTCTCGACGAAATGGCGCTCGTCGTGGACGTGGAACCCGTGGTCGACGGAGTGGTCCTTCAGGTCGGCGACGTAGCCGGCGACATCGATAGCAGCCACAGTGGATACGAGATTACGGGGTCGACGGAGGGCGGTCATGCGTCGGTGCGGCGCCGAGGGGACGCGACCTTGGCGCCAGCCGGATCCTCTCCCTCGTGCAATCCAACGCGACCTTTGTGCCAGGAGCGGGGCCGTCTCCTTCATGCTACGAGCGGGGTGCCACCCCGCCGGTAGTCTGCCGGGCCGTGGGCAGAGAACCCGACGAGCTGCTCCCGGTGCTCTTGGAAGGGGCT
>JAKATJ010000056.1 GCA_021828005.1 Actinomycetes bacterium
GACCGGGTCGGGCTGCAGGTCGCGTCTGGGGGCGGGTCCGTTGCGCGGCATCTCAGGACTCCTTCTTCGCGCCGTACCGGCTCCGGGCCTGGCTGCGCTCACGCACGCCCGAGGTGTCGAGCGCGCCCCGGATGACCTTGTAGCGCACGCCCGGGAGGTCCTTCACACGACCGCCGCGCACAAGCACGATCGAGTGCTCCTGGAGGTTGTGCCCGACGCCGGGAATGTAGGCCGTGACCTCCACGCCGCTCGTCAGCCGGACGCGGGCCACCTTGCGGAGCGCGGAATTGGGCTTCTTCGGCGTGGTCGTGTAGACGCGCGTGCAGACACCCCTCCGTTGGGGAGCCCCACGAAGAGCGGGGGTCTTGGTCTTGGACTGCTTGGCCTCCCGTCCTCTGCGGACGAGCTGGGCGATGGTGGGCACGCGTGTGTCCTCTGGTCCGATTGTGGGCGACGAGCTGCACGGGCCGGCGCAGCAAACCGTGCCGCCGTACGGCGGGTCAATGCTAGGGCAGCCGCCCGCCTGGAGCAAGGCGAGCGGGTGAGCTCATTGTACCGGCGCGACGTCCCCGTCCGGCCGGGAGCCGCCGGAAGCCGGACCCGTCCGGAGCCGGCGGCTCACGCTCCGGTGCCGCCGGCGGCGTCCGTCTCGGCGTCGTCCTGGCTGGCTGCCAGCCAGCTCGCGTCGACGGGGGGTCGGTAGCCGTCCGCGCCGCCGGACCCGTCTCCCCCCATGTCCCGCAGCCACGCGGCCAGGTCCTCGGTGCCGGTGTCCCCGCCCGTGCCCACCGTCCAGAAGGGCAGGGCCTCGGCGTGGGGCAGTTCCAGCCTGATGTGGCGGTAGTGGTCCATGCCGGTCCCCGCCGGAATCAGCTTGCCGATGATGATGTTCTCCTTCAGGCCGAACAGCTGGTCGCTCCGCCCCTCGATGGCCGCCTCGGTGAGCACCCGGGTCGTCTCCTGGAAGGAGGCCGCCGAAAGCCAGCTGTCCGTGGCGAGCGAGGCCTTCGTGATCCCCATGAGCTCCGGTCGGCCCTCGGCGGGGCGCTTCCCTTCCTCCACGAGGCGGCGGTTGACCTCCGCGTAGACCTGGTTGTCGACCCGCTCGCCGGGCAGGAACGGCGCGTCTCCGGGCTCGGCGACGAGCACCCGCCTGAGCATCTGGCGGACGATCAGCTCGATGTGCTTGTCGTGGATCGACACGCCCTGGTCCCGGTAGACCTTCTGGACCTCCTCGACGAGGTACTGCTGAGTCTCGCGGATGCCGCGGACCTCGAGGAGCTCCTTCGGGTCCTTCGGCCCTTCGACCAGGGCGTCGCCCGCTGCGACCTCTTGGCCATCGGCCACCTCGAGGTGGGCGCGCGGCGGCACCACCGCCGACTCCTCGGTCCCGTCGTCGGCCACCACCGTGATGCGCCGGCCCGTCTCCTCGTCCCCGACCCGGACGACCCCCGAGTGGCGCGCCAGGACGGCCGCGCCCTTCGGCGTGCGGGCTTCGAAGAGCTCCACCACGCGCGGGAGGCCGTGGGTGATGTCCTCGCCCACGACACCGCCGGTGTGGAACGTCCTCATCGTGAGCTGCGTGCCCGGCTCGCCGATGGACTGGGCCGCGATGACGCCGACCGCCTCGCCGAGCTCGATCATCCTCCCGGTGGCGAGTGACTGCCCGTAACAGGCGGCGCACACGCCGTGACCGGACTCGCAGGTGAGCACCGAACGGGTCCGCACCCGTGTGACCGATGGGTCCTCGCGAAGCCTCGCCACGATCTCGTCGGAGAGGACCGTCCCCGCCGGCACTGCCGAGCCGTCCGACAGGCGGACGTCCTCTGCGAGCAACCGACCGTATGCGCGGGTCTCGAGGTAGCTCCGCTTGCCGGGGCTGTCGGGCAAGACGTTCTCGATCCAGATCCCCCGGGACGTGCCGCAGTCCTCCTCGCGGACGATCAGCTCCTGGGCGACGTCGACGAGACGGCGGGTGAGGTATCCAGAGTCGGCGGTCCGCAGCGCGGTGTCCGCGAGGCCCTTGCGAGCGCCGTGCGTCGAGATGAAGTACTCGAGGACAGACAGGCCCTCCCGGAAGGAAGACTTGATCGGCCGGGGGATCATCTCACCGCGCGGGTTGGAGACGAGGCCCTTCATACCGGCGATCTGGCGGATCTGCTGGGCGTTCCCACGTGCGCCGGAGTCGACCATCATGTCGAGCGGGTTGAAGGCGAGACCCGAGAGGGTCGTCTCCATCGCGCGCCCCACTTCCGAGTTGGCCGACGTCCAGATCTCGATCTCCTTCTGACGCCGCTCGTCGTCGGTGATGATCCCCCGCTTGAACTGGGTCTCCGCCTTCTCTGCCTCCTTCTCGTAGCGGTCCAGGATCGCCTGCTTCTCCGGCGGGGTCCGGACGTCGTCGATCGAGATCGTGAGGCCCGACTGCGCGGCGTAGCGAAAGCCGAGCGCCTTGATGCGGTCGAGGCTCTCGGCCACGACGTGCTTGGGATAGGCGGACGAGAGCTCCTCGACGATGGTGCCGACCGGCGTGTTGCGCTTGCCGACGACGTCGTTCACATAGGGGAACCCGGCGGGAAGGGCCTCGTTGAAGAGGACCCGGCCGGGCGTCGTCTCGATCGACAGACGATCCGCTGCGCCGTCTGGAGCGACCGCGCCGGCGCCCTCGGTGGCTTCGGTGCCTTCGTCACCCGCCGCGACGTCGGCGACGAGATCGCCACCGACGTCGTTCGCCCCTGACCCCGGGACGGCGGCGAACCGGGAGGCGAGCGGCGAACCGGGCGTCGGACGCAGGTGGACCTTCGCGTGCAGGTCGACCGTGCCCTCGTCGAGCGCGGCCTGCACCTCGTAGCTGTGGCGGAACGCGCGACCCTCGCCCAACGCGCCGTCGACGGAGAGGGTCAAGTAGTACGCGCCGAAGACCATGTCCTGGGTCGGCACGGTGATGGGCCGCCCGGTCGCCGGCGAGAGGATGTTGTTCGCCGACAGCATGAGGACACGAGCCTCCGCCTGCGCCTCCGCAGAGAGCGGCAGGTGGACGGCCATCTGGTCGCCGTCGAAGTCCGCGTTGAAGGCGGTGCACACGAGGGGGTGGATCTGGATCGCCTTGCCCTCCACCAGCACCGGCTCGAACGCCTGGATGCCGAGACGGTGGAGCGTCGGCGCACGGTTCAGCAGGACCGGGTGCTCGCGGATGACGCCTTCGAGCACGTCCCATACCTGCGGTCGCCGCCGCTCGACCATCCGCTTGGCGGACTTGATGTTCTGCGCGAGCTCGGCGTCGACGAGCCGCTTCATGACGAACGGCTTGAAGAGCTCGAGCGCCATCAGCTTGGGCAGCCCGCACTGGTGCAGCTGGAGGGTCGGCCCGATGACGATGACCGAGCGGCCCGAGTAGTCCACGCGCTTGCCCAGGAGGTTCTGGCGGAACCGTCCCTGCTTCCCCTTCAACATGTCTGAGAGCGACTTCAGCGGGCGGTTGCCTGGCCCGGTCACCGGCCGGCCGCGCCTGCCGTTGTCGAACAGCGCGTCGACCGCCTCTTGGAGCATGCGCTTCTCGTTGTTGATGATGATCTCGGGCGCGCCGAGGTCAAGGAGCCGCTTCAGGCGGTTGTTCCGGTTGATGACCCTGCGGTACAGGTCGTTCAGGTCAGAGGTCGCGAAGCGGCCGCCATCCAGCTGCACCATCGGGCGGAGGTCCGGGGGGATCACCGGTACGGATTCGAGGATCATGGCGCGCGGGTCGTTCACGCGGCGACCGTGCTCGTCGCGCCGGTTGAAGGCGGTGACGATCTTCAGACGCTTGATCACCTTCTGGCGGCGCTGGGCCGAGAGCGGCCGGCGGCCGTCCGACGCGTCGATCATCTCCCGGAGCTTCACCTCCTCCGAGTCGAAGTCGATCCGGTCGATGAGGCGCTGGATCGCCTCGGCGCCCATGCCGCCCTCGAAGTAGTCGGAGTAGCGCAGGTACAGCTCGCGCCAGAGGAGCTCGTCCTCGATGATCTTGCGGGCGTGCAGGCCGCGCAGCTCGTCGAGGGCGCGCTTCGCGAGCTCGACCTCGTCGTCGGCACGCTCGCGCAGCGACCCGATCTCCTTCTCCGCGACCCGTTGGCGCGCCTTCACCTCGGCGTCGCGTGCGCCCTGGGCCTCGAGATCCTTGAGCTCCTCCTCGAGCGCCTTGAAGCGCCGGTCGATCTCGAGGTCGCGCCGGCGCTCGATCTCCGAGACCTCTTCGGCGAGCTCCGCCTCGAGGTTCGGCAGGTCGGCGTGGCGCTTGTCCTCGTCGACCCAGGTGACCAGGTTCGCGGCGAAGTAGATGACCTTCTCGAGCTGCTTGGCCTTGAGCTCCTCACGGGCCTCGGTGCCCATGAGGAGGTACGCGAGCCAGCTGCGCGTGCCGCGCAGGTACCAGATGTGCACGACGGGCGCCGCGAGCTCGATATGGCCCATGCGTTCGCGGCGCACCTTGGACCTCGTGACCTCCACGCCGCAGCGCTCGCAGATGATCCCTTTGAAGCGCACGCGCTTGTACTTGCCGCAGTAGCACTCCCAGTCCTTGGTGGGACCGAAGATCTTCTCGCAGAAGAGCCCGTCCTTCTCCGGCCGAAGGGTGCGGTAGTTGATGGTCTCGGGCTTTTTCACCTCGCCGTTCGACCACGCGCGGATCGAGTCGGCAGTCGCAAGGCCGATCCGCAGCTGGTCGAAAGTGTTCACATCGAGCGCCATTACGAGAAGCTCCTCTCAGCCGCGCGCCGCTCGTCCTCTTCGTCCGATCCTCGTTCGGGCCTGCTGATGTCGATGCCCAGCTCCTCGGCCGTGCGGAACACGTCCTCGTCGAGCTCGTGCATCTCGATCTCCGACCCGTCGTTCGCCAGCACCTCCACGTCGAGGCAGAGGGACTGCATCTCCTTGATGAGAACTTTGAAGCTCTCCGGGATCCCCGGTTCGGGGATGTTCTCGCCCTTCACGATCGCTTCGTAGACCTTCACGCGGCCGAGCACGTCGTCCGACTTGATGGTCAGAAGCTCCTGGAGCGCGTACGCGGCGCCGAACGCCTCGAGCGCCCACACCTCCATCTCCCCGAAGCGCTGACCTCCGAACTGTGCCTTCCCGCCGAGCGGTTGCTGGGTGATCATCGAGTAGGGACCGGTCGAGCGGGCGTGGATCTTGTCGTCCACCAGGTGGGCGAGCTTCATGATGTAGACGTAGCCGACGGAGATCGGGTTGTCGTAGGGCTCACCCGTTCGGCCGTTGTACAGCACGGCCTTGCCGGTCGGTTGGATCTGCACCTCGCCCGTCGCCGAGTCGGGGTTCAGCCGCTCGAAGAGCTGGCGGATCGTCGGGTGCTTGCCGGCGTCCTCCACCTCGTCCCAGTGCGCGCCGTCGAACGCGGGGGTGGAGACCCACGTCGCGGGGATCGTCCGCGGCCGGGTCTTGCGGCCGCTGCCCGGACGCCCGCACGTACCGACGCCCTCCTCCGAAGCGCCGTCCCAGCCGTGGCGGGCGGCGTAGCCGAGGTGCGACTCGAGGACCTGGCCGACGTTCATCCGGCTCGGCACGCCGAGGGGGTTCAAGATGATGTCGACCGGGGTGCCGTCCGCGAGGAACGGCATGTCCTCGACGGCCAGGATCTTGGAGATCACGCCCTTGTTGCCGTGACGGCCCGCGAGCTTGTCGCCCTCCGAGATCTTGCGCTTCTGGGCGACGTAAACGCGCACGAGCTGGTTCACTCCCGGAGGAAGCTCGTGGGAGTCCTCGCGGGAGAAGACCCGCACGTCGATGACCTTGCCCTCCTCGCCGTGGGGGACCTTCAGGCTGGTATCCCGCACCTCGCGGGCCTTCTCTCCGAAGATCGCCCGCAGCAGTCGCTCCTCGGGCGTCTGCTCGGTTTCGCCCTTGGGCGTGACCTTGCCGACGAGCACATCGCCGGGGCCGACCTCCGCGCCGATGCGGATGATGCCGCGCTCGTCGAGGTCAGCGAGGATCTCCTCGGAGAGGTTCGGGATGTCCCGGGTGATCTCCTCTGCACCGAGCTTCGTGTCGCGAGCATCGACCTCGTGCTCCTCGATGTGGATCGACGTGAGCACGTCGTCGCGCACGAGCCGCTGCGAGAGGATGATCGCGTCCTCGTAGTTGTAGCCCTCCCAGGGCATGAAGGCGACCAGCAGGTTCTTGCCCAGCGCGAGCTCGCCGTTATGGGTGGAGGGACCGTCCGCGAGAAGGCCGCCTGCAGTCACCTTTTCGCCTTCGCCGACGAGCGGCTTCTGGTTGATGCAGGTGTTCTGGTTCGACCGCCGGAACTTGGCGAGCCGGTAGATCTTGCGGCCGAGCGGCTTGCCGAGCCGGTCCTTCTGGCCCGAGCGGTACTCGACGACGACCTGATCGCCGGAGACCTCGGTGACCGTACCCTCGCCCTCGGCGACGATGACGTCGCCGGCGTCGCGGGCCGCCCGGCCCTCCACACCGGTGCCGATGTAGGGTGACTCGGGGACGACGAGCGGCACCGCCTGCTTCTGCATGTTGGCGCCCATGAGGGCGCGATTCGCGTCGTCGTGCTCGACGAACGGGATCAGCGCGGTCGAGACCGACACGATCTGCTTCGGTGACACGTCCATGAGGTCGACCTCGGCGGGAGGGACGTAGTCGATCTCGCTGGTGGTGCCATAGGTCGTGGTGGTCGCACCCATGCGCACGCCGGTGCCCTGGGGGCCACGGCGCACGAGCACGCGATCGTTGGTGAACCGGCCGTCGGGACCGATCGGCGCGTTCGCCTGAGCGATGACGTGCTCCTCCTCCTCGTCGGCCGCCAGGTATACGACCTCGTCGGTGACGCGGCCGTCGAAGACCTTCCGGTAGGGAGTCTCGATGAAGCCGTACTCGTTCACCCTCGCGTAGGTCGCGAGGGCACCGATCAGGCCGATGTTGGGACCCTCGGGCGTCTCGATCGGGCACATCCGGCCGTAGTGGGACGTGTGGACGTCGCGCACCTCGAAGCCCGCCCGCTCGCGCGAGAGGCCACCGGGGCCGAGGGCCGACAGCCTGCGCTTGTGGGCGAGTCCCGAGAGAGGGTTGTTCTGGTCCATGAACTGGCTCAGCTGCGACGTCCCGAAGAACTCCTTCACTGCAGCGACGACGGGCCGGATGTTGATGAGGGTCTGGGGGGTGATCGCCTCGACGTCCTGGGTCGTCATGCGCTCCCGCACGACGCGCTCCATGCGCGACAACCCGACGCGGACCTGGTTCTGGATCAGCTCGCCGACCGAGCGGATGCGGCGGTTGGCGAAATGGTCCTGGTCGTCGATCCGATAGGTCGAGTCGCCGTCGGCCATGTGGAGGGCGAGGTGGAGCATGTAGGTCGCCGCTGCGAGGATCTCGGACGGGCTGAGCACGCTCTGGCCCGGCATCGGCCGCTCGAGGTCGAGCCCGAACAGCTCGGAGATCCTCTCGACCTCCGGGCCGAGCTTGCGGTCGAGCTTGTAGCGGCCGACTCGCGTGAGGTCATAGCGCTTCGGGTTGAAGAAGGCGTTCTCGAAGTACTGGCGCGCCGCCTCGACCGAGAGCGGCTCACCTGGCCTGGCCCGCTTGTAGATCTCGAGCAGCGCCTCCTCGCGGGTCGGAGCGAGGTCCTTCTCCTTCTCCCATTGGCCCTCGAGGAAGTCGAAGTGCTGGACGAATCGCTCGAGAAAGGCTTCGTCCCCATACCCGAGCGCGCGGAGCAGCACGAACAGCGACAGTCGCCGCTTGCGCGCGACCCGCGCCCCGGCGGTGACGTCCTTCGAGGGCTTTGCCTCGATGTCGAGCTCGATCCACTCGCCGCGGTAGGGGTGGACCGTACCGGTGAAGATCGTCTTCAGGTCCCTACCGGGCTGGAAGATGACGCCAGGGGAGCGGACGAGCTGGCTCACGACGACTCGCTCGGTGCCGTTCACGATGAAGGTGCCGCGGTCCGTCATCATCGGGAAGTCGCCCATGAAGACGGTCTGCTCTTTGATCTCGCCGGTGCTTGCGTTCAAGAAGCGCGCACGCACGAAGACGGGTGCGGCGTACGTCATGTCCTTCTCCTTGCACTCCTCCACCGAGAACTTCGGGGGCGGGCGCAGATCGGGGTCGGACGGGTCGAACTCGAGCTCGAGGCTCAGCTGGCCGGTGAAGTCCTCGATCGGGCTGATGTCGTCGAAGGCCTCGGCGAGCCCCTTTTCCAGGAACCACTGGAAGGAGTCTCGCTGGATGGCGATGAGGTCGGGCAGGGGCAGCGCCTCGTCGATGTTGGCGAAGGACACGCGTTCGGGACTACGGGACCGTGAAGGCAACGGTCAACTCCTCCCAGTTGCTCGGGGTGCGGGGCAGAGGTGAAGTAGGTGAGGGGGTGGGACGGCGAGAGGGACGACGGCTGGACAGGACCCGTGAGGGCCCGAAGCCTTGTCGTGGCGCGCGCCATTCAGGCTGGAGGAATTGCGGTCGCAAGACGGGGCTGCACGGCAACCCTGTATCATAACCGCGGACGGGCCGCTACACAACCCCTCCGCCATGACGCGCCGGGGGGCGAACCAACGACAGGCTAAAGGTCGGCGTCCCTGCCGTCAAGGGTCGCAGTTGCCGGGGGGTGGCCGGTCGGCGTCCGCCGCGCCGGAGCCGGCCCTCGGCCCGGGCTACTTCACCTCGACGGTCGCGCCCGCGGCCTCGAGGGCCGCTCGTGCCTTCTCGGCGTCGTCCTTGTTGACGCGCTCCATGACTGGCTTCGGCGCGCTGTCGACGAGGTCCTTGGCCTCCTTGAGGCCGAGGCTCGTTAGTGAGCGAACCTCCTTGATTACCTGGATCTTCTTGTCGCCGACCGCCGTGAGGACGACGTCGAACTCCGTCTGCTCCTCCTCTGTGGCGCCAGCCTCGGCCGCGCCCACGCCGCCCGCCGCCGGCACCGCGACCGCAACCGGCGCGGCGGCGGTGACGTTGAACTTCTCCTCGAACTCCTTCAACAGCTCGCTCAATTCGATCACCGAGAGCTCGGCGATCCCATCGAGGATCTGCTCTTTGGTCAGGGACCCTGCCATCTCTGTTCCTTTCTTCTCTGATCTGTGAGGACCGTCCCCTGCCGAGGGGGTACGACCGGTGCGGGAGACTCCGTGCGTTTGCCCCGGGGGGAAGGACTACCCGGCTTCGCCATCTTCTGCTGCGGCGGGCTCGGTCTCGGGGGCCGCCGCAACAGGCGTCTCCGCATCGGGCTCGGTCTCGGGGGCCGCCGCAACAGGCGTCTCCGACCCGGGGGGTGCCGGCACATCCCCTGGCTCCCCGCCGGCGCCGCCGCCTCGTTCGTCCACGAGAGCCTTGAGCCCATAGGCGAGCCCGCGGGGAAGCGCCTGGAGGAGCGATGCCAGCTGCGCGAGCGGTGCCTGGATGCCACCGGCGAGCCGGGCGAGCAGCACCTCTCTCGGCGGGAGGTCGGCGAGCGCGCCGAGCTGGGCCGGGGAGACCAAGGCGCCGTCGAGCATCCCGCCCTTCACCACGAGGCGGGAGTGCGTTCGGGAGAAGTCGCGCAGCGCCTTCGCCACTGCGTTCACATCGCCCTTCACGAAGGCGATGGCCGTCGGCCCGGCGAGGAGCTCCTCGAGCGGCGCGTGCGGGCCACCGTCGATCGCCCGCTTCACGAGCGTGTTCTTGAAGACCTTGTAGTCGCCACCGGCTGCCGCCAGGCTCTTGCGAAGCGCAGCGAGGTCCGCCACGGTGAGCCCGCGGTACTCGGTGACTACCGTGGCGCTGGCGCCTTCCAGGCGCGTGCGCACCTCGTCGACGACGGCCACCTTCTCGGGCCTCGGATTGTCCATCGTTCCTCCACGCCTCGGCAGCGGTGCCGCGGCGCCCCGGTGAGCGACGGACCAAGCTGGTGCCTGGGGAGCGTCGCCTCGTCAGGCGAACCCGAAGGTCCCTTCAGCGCCCGGAGGCGCACCGGAGGTCTGTGGCGACCGGAAACTCGTTGCCCGCACGACGTCGGGCTGTCGCGGACAGGGTATCAGGCGGTGACCGCCAGCTCCTCTTCGACCTCGCGGGCACGGGCGGGGTCGATGTGCACGCCGGGGCCCATGGTCGACGACAGGGTGACCGCGAGCAGGTAGCGGCCCTTCGCCGCCGCCGGCTTCGCCCGCACCAGCTCCTCAATGACCGCACGCACGTTCGCGGCGATGTCTGCCCTGGTGAACGAGACCTTGCCCACCGGGAGGTGGACGTTGCCGACCTTGTCGGTGCGGTACTCGACTCGGCCCCCTTTGAACTCGGTGACCGCCCGGGCGACGTCGCTCGTCACCGTGCCGGTCTTCGGGTTCGGCATCAGACCCCGGGGGCCGAGGATCCGACCGAGGGTCCCGACCTGTCCCATGAGGTCGGGGGTCGCGATGGCGACGTCGAAGTCCAAGAAGCCCTGGTCTCGCACCCGTGCCACCAGGTCGTCGGCACCCACGACCTCGGCACCCACGGTGCGGGCCTCCGCGGCCTGCTCGCCGGCGGCGAACACCGCGACGCGCACCGACTTGCCCGTGCCCGACGGCAGGCTCAGGGTGCCCCGGACGATCTGGTCGGCCTTACGAGGGTCCACGCCGAGGCGCACGGCGAGCTCGACCGTCTCGTCGAACTTGGCAGACGACATCGACTTCACGAGGTCGATGGCGTCGCCGACCCCGTAGAGGGCCTCCCGATCGTAGCGACCGCTGAGCGACCGGTAGCGCTTGCCGTGCTGGCTCATCGATGTCCTCCGTATCCGGTGCCGCTCACCCGGCGACCGCGATGCCCATCGACCGGGCGGTACCGGCCACCTGCTTCTTCGCGGCGTCGAGATCGTCGGTGTTCAGGTCGACCATCTTCACACGTGCGATCTCGGCGAGCTGCTCGTCGGTGATGGTGCCGACCTGCGCGCGGCCGGTGGTCGCCGACCCCCTCTCGACCCCGGCAGCCTGTCGCAGGAGGACCGGGGTCGGGGTGGTCTTGAGCACGAAACTGAACGAGCGGTCCTCGTAGATCGTGATCTCGACCGGCACGACGGTCCCCCGCATGGACTCGGT
The DNA here is from genome assembly GCA_021828005.1 of Actinomycetes bacterium. GTDB lineage: Bacteria > Actinomycetota > Acidimicrobiia > Acidimicrobiales > RAAP-2 > JAJYVT01. The sequence continues at coordinate 11,046 of JAKATJ010000056.1, forward strand.
GGCCGCGTTGTACTGCTTGGTGAACTCCATGGTCTGGACCCCGTGCGGGCCGAGGGCGGTACCGACCGGCGGCGCAGGGGTCGCCTGGCCGGCCTGGAGCTGGATCTTGACGACGGTGAGCACACGCTTGCGGGGAGGCATTCGATGATCTCCTTTTGAATCAGAGCTTCGAGACCTGGCTGAACTCGAGCTCGACCGGCGTCTCCCGGCCGAAGATGTTCACGAGCACCTTCAGCTTCAGCTGGTCCTCGTTGATCTCGGCGATCTGACCGGAGAAGTCCGCGAATGGACCCTCCTTCACGCGCACCGTCTCGTTCACCTCGTACTCGAGCCTCGGTCGGCGCTGCTTCGACGGCGTCTGGAGGCCTTCGGGCTTGACCTGGAGGATGCTCTCCACCTCGCGGCGCGAAAGAGGCGTCGGCTTCGTGCCGGGGCCGACGAAGCCGGTGACGCCGGGCGTGTTGCGGATTGCACCCCAGGCGTCGTCGTCGAGGTCGCTCCGGACGAGGAGGTACCCAGGGAACACCTTCTTCGGGACGGTCACCCGCTTGCCGTTCTTGACTTCGACGACGTCCTCCATCGGGACGACGACCTCGTAGACACGGTCCTCCATCCCCCGGGACGCGATGACGTTCTTCAGGTTGGAGGTGACCTTGTTCTCGTAGCCGGAGTACGTGTGGACCACGTACCACCGGCCTGGCCGGTCGTAGGGACTCGGGACGTAGGCAGTCTCGTCCTCCTCGTCCTCCTCGTCCTCCTCGTCCTCGGCAGCTACGGCCGGGGCGTCGCCCATCGCGTAGGCCGTCACGTCGCCCGTCACGTCCTTGCGGGGATCGGTAGCGACATCGGTGGCGTCCCCGCCAGCAAGGCCGTCAGCTGCGCCGGCCCGCACGGTGTCGCCTGCCACGACGTCCGTCACGGAGCGGCTCTCGTGGAGGTCGGTCTCAGGTGTCACGTGCCTGCCGCTCACTTCTGGAACATGTAGACCACGCCATGACCGAAGGCGTAGTTCAGCACGTAGATCAACGCGACCATGAGCAAGAGGGTGAAGAAGACGACCAGCGAATAGGTCACCATCTCGGCGCGGGTGGGCCAGGCGACCTGGCGGAGCTCGTCGCGGATCTCACGGGCGAACTGGATGGGGGTCGTACGGTGCGGTCCGGCCGTCTTCGCCTCGCGCGGTCCCGCCCCGACGGCACCGATGTCGAATGCCTCGGTCTCCAAGCCGGCCTCATCGGTCATCGCCCGGTCTCGCCGTCCCGTCATGCGCTTGATCTCGCGGTTCACTGCGTCGCTCCGACTGTAGATCTCGTTACGGGAGTCACTCCGTCCCGGTGGGGCTCCCAGCAGGGCAGGAGGGACTCGAACCCCCAACCGCCGGTTTTGGAGACCGGTGCTCTACCAGTTGAGCTACTGCCCTCTGTCACCGCGGTCCTCATCCGGGGCGGTCCCGGCCACCGAGGCCGTCAAACCTCGGGGCAGCGCCCAAGGCTACCACCACCTCGCGGAGATGATCAGCGGGTCTCCTTGTGAAGGGTGTGCCTGCGGTCCCAGCGGCAGTACTTCTGCATCTCGATCCGCTCGCGGTCGTTCAACTTGTTCTTGGTGGTGATGTAGTTCCGCCGCTTGCAGACTTCGCACGCGAGCGTCACCTGGACCCGCTTCTCGTTCTTGGCCATCGGGGTTGCCTCTCCTTGTCCGACCTCTCTCCGACCTTCGTGCTCGACCCGGCCGTCCCGGTCCGTAGCGGCGGCGGGACTCGAACCCGCGACAACACGATTATGAGCCGTGTGCTCTGACCAACTGAGCTACGCCGCCGGGGAGCCCCCTGTCGGAATCGAACCGACGACACCAGCCTTACCATGGCTGTGCTCTGCCGACTGAGCTAAGGGGGCGCGGCTGTCCGCCACCGAACTGGCGACAGCTCATCTTAGTGCCCTGGCCGGCAGGTGGCGATGGGGGCCCGCTCGGAAGACGGGTCCATGACGGTCACTCCCGGCTCGTCCCCGTCCTCTGTACCATCGCTCGATGCGGCTGCGCCTGGTGGAGCCCGAGGACGCTGAGGCCATCCGGTCGATCTACAACCACGAGGTCTCCTCCGGCACGAACACCTTCGACCTGGTCGACCGCTCGGTCGAAGAGCAGCGGATCTGGGTCGACCGCCACCGAGGCGCCCATCCGGCGATCGTCGCCGTCGAGGGCGGCGCCGTCGAGGGTG
>JAKATJ010000057.1:0-10532 GCA_021828005.1 Actinomycetes bacterium
AGGCGGCCGCCACGACCTCGGGGATGTCCTGGGCGGACTTCACCAGCCAGTTGTGCTTGGTGATCCCCATGGTGACCCCGGTGATGTCGCACTCCTGGAAGGCGTCGGTCCCGACCGCGGCCGTCGGAACCTGCCCGGAGATCACCACGAGCGGGGTCGAGTCCATGTAGGCGTTCGACAGGGGGGTCACGATGTTGGTCGCGCCGGGACCGCTCGTCACCATCGCCACTCCGGGCCGGCCGGTCGCCAGCGCGTAGCCCTCGGCCATGTGACCCGCGCCCTGCTCGTGCCGGACGAGCACGTGGCGGATCGAGGAGGAGAGGATCGGGTCGTAGACGGGCAGGATCGCCCCGCCCGGCAGGCCGAACATGACCTCCACTCCCTCCATCTCGAGGCTCTTGATCAGTGCCTGTGCTCCGGTGAGCTGCATCTCGCTCCAGGTCCCTTCTTGGTCGTGCGCTTGCGGGTCGTGTGCTTCATGTGCTTCGCGTGCTTCGGGGTCGCGTGCTTCGTGTGCTTCGCCGAACCGGCACCGGAAATTGCAACGACCTCCCCGTGGGGAGGTCGGTCGGCGCGCAGCTGTGGAGAGCCGCGCGCTCAGGGGATCAGTACCAGCGTGCCGAGGAAGCTCGAGGGGGGGTCGACGTGCATTGCGCCGCAATCATGGCACACGGACCCACGCGCGCGCCAGCGGCGGGGCCCCGTGGGCTCACGGCTCGGTGACCGCCCCCCGGTCGGCCCCCGTCACGAGCCTCGCGTACTTCGCGAGCACACCTGAGGTGTAGCGAGGCGGGAAGGGCTTCACAAGGGCGCGCCGGCGCGCCAGCTCGTCCTCGGGCACGACCAGGTCCACGCGGAGCGCGTCGACGTCGATGCGGACCGGGTCGCCGTCCTCCACGAGCGCGATCGGGCCGCCGTCCACTGCTTCGGGCGCGACATGGCCGATGCAGAGGCCGTGCGTACCGCCAGAGAACCGGCCGTCGGTCACGAGGGCGCAGTCGCTTCCTCGGCCCGCGCCCTTCATCGCGCCGGTGACCGCGAGCATCTCGCGCATCCCAGGCCCACCCTTGGGCCCCTCGTAGCGGATGACCACGACCGAACCCGGCTCGATCGCGCCGGCGAGGATCGTGTCGAGGGCGGCCTGCTCGCCGTCGAAGACCCGTGCACGGCCCTCGAACGCCGTCTGGTCGATCCCGGCCACCTTTACGACCGCACCGTTGGGTGCGAGCGAGCCCCTGAGGACGGCGATGCCGCCCTGAGCGTGGATCGGGTCCGTGAGCGGGTGCACCACGGTGCCGTCGGGCTCCCGCGGGGAGAGCGCGGCGAGGTTCTGAGCGAGGGTCTTCCCGGTCACGGTCAGGCAGTCGCCGTGGAGAAGGCCCGCTTCGAGGAGCTCCCGCATCACCGTCGGCACGCCGCCGACACGGTCGACGTCGACCATGTGGAACCTGCCGTGCGGCTTCGTGTCGGCGAGGTGCGGGACCCGGGCCGCTATGCGGTTGAAGTCCTCCAGCGTGAGGTCCACACGCGCCTCGTGGGCGATCGCCATCAGGTGGAGGACCGCGTTGGTGGAGCCTCCGAGCGCCATGACCACCGCGATGGCGTTCTCGAAGGCCTCCTTCGTCATGATCTGGCGCGGGCGGATCCCCGCCTCCAAGAGCGCGACGACCGCGACCCCGGACTCGTACGCGAGCTCGTCGCGACGGGGGTCGACGGCCGGGGCGGACGCGCTCTGCGGCAGGGACATGCCGATGGCTTCCGCGACCGAGGCCATCGTGTTCGCCGTGAACATGCCTGCGCACGATCCCTCGGTGGGACAGGCGTGGCGCTCGATCAGCGCGAGCTCCTCGTCGCTCAGCGCGTCCACGGCGTGCGCTCCGACCGCCTCGAAGACGCTCACCACGTCGAGCGCCCGGTCGTCCAGGTGCCCTGGGAGGATGGTCCCGCCGTAGAGGAAGACGCTCGGGAGGTTGACCCGAGCGGCCGCCATGAGCATCCCCGGGAGCGACTTGTCACAGCCGGCGAACGTGACCAGCGCGTCGAAGCGCTCGGCGTGCATCATCGTCTCGATCGAGTCGCAGATCACCTCCCGGCTCACCAGGGACGCCCTCATCCCCTCGTGGCCCATCGAGATCCCGTCGGAGACAGCGATCGTGACGAATTCGAACGGGAACCCCCCCGCCGCCCGCACCCCGTCCTTCGCCCTCTTCGCGAGGCGGTCGAGCGGCAGGTTGCACGGGGTGACCTCGTTCCAGCTCGACGCCACGCCCACCTGCGGCTTGTCCCAGTCGTCGTCGGTCATTCCGACGGCCCGGAGCATCGCCCGGGCAGGCGCGCGCGTGGGCCCCTCGGTGACCTCGTAGCTGCGCGGCTTCATGCCGGGGCGCTCAGCCGCCTCGCTCGGGTTCGTCATGACGCTCGCTCCTCGTGAGACACGAGGTTCATGATGACAGCTGCGCCGCTCATTGGCGAAGCCGCTGGAGCTCCGCCGCGACCGCCTTCCCGTCGGCCTTCCCTCCCGTCGCGCGCATCACCTGGCCGGTGAAGAAACCGGCGAGCTTTTCCTCTCCTGCCGAATAGCGCGCCCACTCTTCGGGATGAGCCTCGACGACCCCTTGGAGGACCGCCGCGAGCGATCCCTCGGAGAGCGCTTCGAACCCCTTCTCTGCGGCGATCTTCGCTGGATCGCCGCCGCCCGCCGCGAGCAGCTCCGCGAGGACCGCCTTGGCCTGCGTCGCCGTCAGCTCGCCGCGCCCCTCCATCTCCACCACGCTGCCGAAGGTCCCCGCGTCGAGGGCGAGCGCTGCACCGATGTCGGCCGCGAGCTCGTTCGCCGCGCGCACGAGCGCGAGGCCGGCCGGCGCGCCCTGCGCGACGGCAGCCACGATCAGGTCGTCGAGACCCTGGCCGACGACCACGTGGACCTGGTCCACCTGCTGGGGAGTCGGCGCTCCTCCGAGGAGCCCGGCGAGCCGCTCCCGCCGGGCGGAGGGAAGGAGACCCACCGCTCCCGCGGCGCGTTCCTGCCAGTCGGAGCCGGGCGCGAGCGGCACGAGATCGGGCTCGGGGAAGTACCGGTAGTCGAATGCCTCCTCCTTGGACCGGAGCGGCACCGTGCGACCCGCGTTCTCGTCCCAGTGGCGGGTCTCCTGGACCACCGTCCCTGTCGCTTCCACCAACGCGACCTGGCGCGCGACCTCGTAGTCGATTGCGCGGCCGAGCGAACGCAGCGAGTTCAGGTTCTTGACCTCGCAACGGGTCCCGAACGCCCCTGCGCCCGCACGGCGGACCGACACGTTCGCGTCCACCCGCAGCGAGCCCTCCTCCATCCTGCCGTCGGAGGCGCCCGTCGCGACGAGCACCGCCCGCAGCTCTGTCACGTAGAGCCGGGCCTGCGCTGACGAGCGGATGTCGGGCCGGCTCACGATCTCCACGAGCGGCACGCCCGCGCGGTTGTAGTCGACGAGCGCGTAGTCGGCTGCGTGGATCCGGCCGGTCTCGCCCTGATGCGTCGTCTTGCCGGTGTCCTCCTCCAGGTGCGCGCGCTCGATCCCGACCCTGCTGCCGTCAGGGAGCTCCAGCCAGCCGCCGACGTTGATCGGCTCGTCGTACTGGCTGATCTGGTAGTCCTTCGGCATGTCGGGGTAGAAGTAGTTCTTGCGGTGGAAGCTCGACGGGCGCACCTCGCAGTGGAGCGCCGCCCCGATCCGCATCGCGAGCTCGACGGCGAAGGCGTTGAGCACGGGCAGGGAGCCCGGCAGCCCCAGGCACACCGGGCAGACGTTCGTGTTCGGCTCGTCGCCGAAGGCGTTCTTGCAGCCGCAGAAGAGCTTGGTCTGCGTCTTGAGCTCGCAGTGGACCTCGAGACCGACCACCGTCTCCCACTCCGCCCGGTCCGGGCCGGAGGCCGGCGGACCGGAGGCCGGCGGGCCGGAGGCCGGCGGGCCGGAGGCCGGCGGGCCGGAGGCCGGCGGGCCGGAGGCCGGCGGGCTCACCGTCGACCCTCCCCTTGGCCGGCTCGCGCCCGCGCGGCGGCCGACCGCTCGAGCGTCGCCGCGACCTGGAACATCCGCTCCTCACAGAGCGCAGGCGCGAGCACCTGGACGCCCACCGGCAGGCCGTCGTCGCCTGCGCCGAACGGCACGCTGATCGCCGGGTGTCCCGACAGGTTGGAAGGGATCGTGCAGACGTCCGACAGGTACATGGCGAGCGGATCGGCGACACGCTCGCCGATCGCGAAGGCAGTCGTCGGCGCGGTCGCGCCGACCAGGACGTCGAATTGCTCGTAGACGCGGTCGAACGCACGGATGAGCAGGGTGCGGACCCGCTGTGCCTTCCCGTAGTAGGCGCCGTAGTAGCCGGCGGACAACGCATAGGTTCCGAGCATGATCCGGCGCTTCACCTCGGGACCGAAGCCAGCGGTGCGCGTCGCCGTATTCATCTGCGCCACGTCGGGCGCGTCCACGCGCAGCCCGTAGCGAACCCCGTCGTAGCGCGCGAGGTTCGACGACGCCTCCGCGGGTGCGATGAGGTAGTAGGCCGACAGGCCGAGACGCATCTCGGGCACGGAGACCTCTTCGACCAGGGCGCCCGCCTCGGCCAGTTCCTCGGCGGCTTCGCGCACGCGCCGCGACACGTCGGGAGCGGTGTCTGCGACCAGCTCCTCGCAGACCCCCACGCGTAGACCCTCGACGCCGGCGCCGAGCGAACGGACCACCTCGGGGGCCGGGCGGTCGAGGGAGGTGCTGTCCTTCGGGTCGTGCCCCGCGATCACCTCGAGCAGCAGGGCGGCGTCGGCCACCGAGCGGGCGAACGGGCCGATCTGGTCGAGCGAGCTCGCGAAGGCCACGAGCCCGTAGCGGGACACCACGCCGTAGGTGGGCTTCATGCCGACGACCCCGCACAGCGCGGCCGGCTGGCGGACCGAGCCGCCGGTGTCCGAGCCGAGCCCGAGCGGGACGAGCCCGGCCCCCACCGCCGCGGCCGAGCCGCCCGAGGAGCCCCCTGGCACCCGCGAGGGGTCCATCGGGTGGCGCGTCGGCCCCGTGCAGGAGTTCTCCGTAGACGAGCCCATGGCGAACTCGTCGAGGTTGGTCTTCCCCACCACCACCGCCCCCGCGTCACGAAGCCGCGTGACGACGGTCGCGTCGTACGGCGGCCGCCAGCCCTCGAGGATCCTCGACGCACAGGTCGTCGGGATCCCCCGGGTGCACAGGTTGTCCTTGAGCGCGACGGGCACCCCCGCCAGGGGGCCGGGGTCCTCGCCGGCCCGCACCTTCTCGTCGACCGCGTCGGCGTCGGCACGCGCGCCGTCGGCGGCGACGTGGAGAAACGCGTGGAGCTCGGGGTCGCGTGCGGCGATCCCCCCGAGCGCCGCCTCCACCACAGAGCGGGCCGACCGCTCCCCTCGACGGACCGCGTCGGCGAGGGCCGCCGCGCTGTCTGAGCCGTCCGCCGTCACGGTGCCTCCCCGACGATCCGGGGCACCTTGAAGCGGTTGTCCTCCACGTCAGGGGCGGCGGCAAGCACCTCGCCGCGATCGAGCCCGGGGCAGGGGTCGTCGGTCCGCAGGACGTTCCGAACGGGCAGCGGGTGGGCGGTTGGCGGGACGTCGTGAACGTCGAGCGAGGAGACGTCGCGAGCGTGGTCGATCACGCGGGCGAGCTGCCCGGTGAACGTGTCGAGCTCCTCCTCTGAGAGGGAGAGACGAGCGAGCCCGGCAACGTGGGCGACGTCGTCGCGGCCGAGCGCAGGTGGCTCGCTCATGTCTCCTCCTCACCCGGCTCCTCGGTCACCGAGACGACGAACGCCTCGATCCTCTCCTCGACCGTCTCGTGGTCGTAGTCCAGCATCGCATTGTGGTAGCTCCGCTCCAGCCACACGCGCTCCACAGGACCGCTCACCGCCGAGGCGAGCAGGTCGCCGTTGGTCGTCGGCACCACATGGTCCTCCTTGCTCGAGATGATGAGCACCGGGCAGTTGATCCGGCCGAGCCCGACGGCCACCTCCTCTGCACCCTCGTTCAGCGACAGGAACGCCGCGATCGGGGTTCCGTCGTAGGTGGGAGACGTTGCCGTGGGGTCTGCCGTGTCAGGTGGCTCACCCTTCCACACGGTCACTCCGGCCTCGACCAGAGCACGTCCGGCTGACCGCACCTCGTCGTCGAACGGCTCGACCAACGGGTTCACGACTGCGATGCCGCGCACGTCGGGATGTCGCTCCGCTAGCCAGCAGGCGAGCGTCCCGCCCATTGAGTGACCGACGACCGCCACCCGCAGGCAACGGTCCCGGATGCGGGCGTAGGTCGCCTCGACGGCGGACGACCACTCGCCCCACCCGAGTGGCACGAGGTCCTCTACCGCCGTTCCGTGGCCGGGCAGGAGGGGCGCCTCGACGGTGAACCCCCTGGCGGCGAGCCTCCTCGCCGTGCGCCGCATGGAGAACGGACTGCCGCAGAACCCGTGGACGAGGAGCGCGCCCTCGGGTCCTCCGGCAGCGGAGAAGGGCTCGGCGCCGGGCAAGACGGGGGCTGGCACCCCTGGGACTCTACCGACGGCGCCGCGCCCGATTCCGCGGAGCGCGCCCTAACCTCTCGCGACACCACCACGGCAGCCCGAAGGAGCGGTTCGATGCCCTACCCATTCCTCAGCGACGAGTGGATCGAGAAAGCGCACGCGATCCGGGCGGAGCTCCAGGACAGCTCCCCTGCGATCAACCACCCGGTCCGGATGAACCTGGTGGTGACCGAGATCCCCTTCGGTGACGGAAAGCTCGACGCGCACATGGACACCACCGCCGGCGAGCTCGACATCGACAAGGGCCACGTCGATGACGCGGACCTGACGATCACGCTCGACTACCACACGGCCAAGGCGATCCTGGTCGATCGGAACCCTCAGGCTGGGATGCAGGCGTTTATAGCCGGAAAGATCCGGGTCGAGGGGGACATGTCGAAGCTGATGACCATCCAGGCGGCGCCTTCCGACGAGCGAGCCGCCGAGATTGCAGAACGGCTCCGCGCGATCACGGATTGACGCGGGTGCCCCGTCCCCGCTCCCGGTGCCCCGTCCCCGCTCCCGGTGCCCCGTCCCCGCTCCCGGTGCCCTCTATCGCAACGCCTCGGCTGCCTGGCCCTGTGCCAGCTTGGGCATCTCGGCTCTCAGCTCCTCGACGGTCCAGCGGGTTGGCCGGTCGATCGAGTCGGTCATCGTCCAATTCTGGAAGTTGCGCACGGTCCCACCTTGGACGTAGAAGACGCGTCCCGTCAGCGGGCAGTCCTCCGTCGCGAGGTACGCGACGAACGGCGAGACGTTCGCCGGATCCCACACGTCGAACTGCGACTCGTCCTGCGGGCGCTTCACGATGTCCGAGAGGCCCGGGGTGAACTCGGTCATGCGAGTCCGGGCAGCCGGCGCGATCGCGTTCACGCGCACGCCGTAGCGACCGAGCTCCTGCGACGCGATGACGGAGAACGCGGCGATGCCGGCCTTCGCGGCCCCGTAATTCGTCTGGCCGGGGTTTCCGAAAAGCCCTGAGGTGGACGACGTGTTCACGATGCAGGCGCGTACCTCGTCCCCCGCTTTCGCCCGCTCGCGCCAGTACGTTGCGGCATGGCGCGTCGGGACGAAGTGCCCCTTCAGGTGGACGTGGATGACGCTGTCCCAGTCCTCCTCCGTCATGTTGACGATCATGCGGTCCCGCAGGATGCCGGCGTTGTTCACCAGCACGTGCAGGTCGCCAAACGCGTCGAGCGCCGACGAGATCAACCGCTTGCCCCCCTCCCAATCGGCGACGTCGTCGGTGTTGGCCACGGCTTCGCCACCCAGTGCCTTGATCTCGTCGACGACCCTCTCGGCCGGCGTACGGTCGTCTCCCGACCCGTCCAGTGCGCCGCCCAGATCGTTCACGACAACCTTGGCGCCCTCCTCGGCGAAGAGCAACGCATGCTCGCGGCCGATTCCGCGGCCGGCACCAGTGATGATCGCCACACGCCCGTCCAGTGCGCCCATGACCTTGCTTCTCCTGTCCTCTGTCGCCGGTCCCCGACCTCGCGCCCCCGTCCCCCGCCGGACGTCGCCGCCTCCGTCTGCTCCACGACCCCCGTCAGGGGCGGTGATCCTCCAGGGTACTTCCGCCGCGCCGCGGACTGCCCGCCCGGGAGGAGGCGCCCGCCTGCCACGACGGCGAGCCGCCGGTACCCTGGTGACCAACCCGCCCGCCCGAACGACCCCACTGAGCGACCCGCCCGCCCTCGCGCCCGATGCGCCACAACCCTTCCCGCTCACAGACGACCGGATCCTTCCGGCCGCCCGCCGCGGCGCTCGTGATGACGAGCAGCATCTCGGGCCAATGCGGCGCGGCGCTCGCCACGAGGTTGTTCGGCCAGGTGGGACCGGCGGGCACGCTTACGCTCCGCCTCGTCTTCGCAGCGATCGCCCTCGCCGTGATCGCAAGGCCCTGGAGACGGCACGTGCGCGCTGCCCTGCATCCCTCGCGCCGCGCCGACCTTGCCGTGCTCGTGCTCTTTGGCCTGGTGCTCGCAGGGATGAACCTCTCCTTCTACGAGTCGATCGCACGGATCCCGCTCGGAGTGGCGGTGACCGTGGAGTTCGTGGGACCCCTTACGGTCTCGGTCGTCGGCTCACGCCGGTGGTCCGACGGGCTGTGGGTGGTCCTCGCGGGCGCTGGAGTGCTGCTCCTCGCGAGCGGGAGCATCTTCGGCGTCCTCCACGATCTCGACATCGCCGGTGTCGGTTTCGCCGCGCTCGCGGGTTGCTGCTGGGGCACGTACATCCTCCTCAACAAGGAGACCGGCAAGCGGTTTCGAGGAACCACCGGCCTTGCGGGCGCGATGGCCGTCGGGGCCCTCTTCGTAGCCCCGATCGGCGCGGTGCACGCCGGAGAGGCGCTCCTTCGCCCGGCCGTGCTCGGCGTCGGCGCCGCGGTCGCGTTGCTCGCCTCGGTGATCCCCTACACCTGCGAGCTGGCGGCGCTCCGCAGTGCGACGCCCCGTGCCTTCGGGATCCTCCTGAGCATGGCACCGGCGATCGCTGCGCTGGCAGGATTCGCCATCCTCGGCCAGACGCTCTCCGGGCTCGAGGCGGGAGCGTTGGTGCTCGTCGTGGTGGCGAACGTCGGAAGCTCGTTGCTCGGCACTCGCACCTCCACCGACGCGATCGACGTCGGACGTGCCAGGGCGCTCGACCTAGGTTGGTCGAACGCCGGAGCACCCGGTCCCGGAGCACCCGGTCCCACAGCACCCGGTCCCACAGCACCCGGTCCCACAGCACCCGGATCTCGAGGCCGAGGTCCGGTGCTCACTCCGGCGGGTAGTGCACCCTTGCGAGCGAAGCCCCGACCGTCGGCTCCACGGTGATCCCGGAGGGGAGCGCCTGCTGAAGCTCCCGGACATGACTGATGACTCCGACGATGCGCCCGCCGGCCTCGAGTCCGCGCAGGACGTCGACGACCGCACGGGCCCAGACCTCAGGTGGACGGCCTCCGACCTCTTCGAGGAACCCGAGATCCCGAGCACCATGTCCGCGACCGCCCGTGGCAAGCCGTCGGCCGCCAGACGTGGCCGGCGTACCGGTCGAGCTCGGAATCGGTGAGGAGCGACTCGAGCGTGCCTTCCAGGGGGGCGACGGGCCGCCCCACCGGGACTGTGACCGCCAACACGTTCGAGCGCTGACCGTCGGACACCTCCACGAGTCAGACGCTCTTCGGATCTTCCTCGCGGAACGAATAGGGTGCGGCGACCCGCAGTAGGCGGCACGCTCTCTTTTGGTCGCCCCCGACGAGCTGGGGACGATGGAGATGGTCGAGCGCGACGTAGTCGAAGCCGTCGAAGAGCGAGGCCTCCACGAGCTCGGTCCCTCCGATCGCGAGGAGCTTCTCGGAGTCAGGCGGGGCGGCGCCGGCCACGAAAGCATGGGTGATCGCAAGGGACGGCATCCCCAGGATGGCGCCCGAGGGCGACCCTCCCAGCGTGGAGGAAGTCGGTGAGGACGTGCGCGCAGTTGCGCGCTCGTGGGGAGCCGTCGTCGGCGGTAGCGGCGGCGCGACCAACGGGTCCAGATAGGGCACGGCCACGACTGCCAACGGCTCGCCACCCTCCTCGAACAACCAGGGATCGGGCGGCCGGGCGTCATCGGCGAAGACGTGAACGCCGCCGAGCGCCTGGCGCCGAACCTCAGCCGGCGCGCGCAGTCGTCGTTCCCCGGGACCATCGCCACGGTGGCGCCCGCGGCGCGGAGCGGGTCCAACCCCTCGTCGAGGAGAAAGACCGCGTCCTCGCCAGGCATGGAACGGTCGTACACGTCACCAGCGACGACGACGATGTCCACATCGTGCTCCACCACCAGGCCGCCGAGCCAGCAAAGGAACGCCTCGCTGGTCGTGCTCAAGCGGCTCGCGCTCGAACCGCCGCCCGATGTGCCAATCGCTCGTATGCAGGATCCTCATCGGGGCGCCCTGACGCGTCGAGAGCCGCGCGCAGAGCCGCGCCGAGAACGCGGACGGGGTCGTGCCAC
>JAKATJ010000057.1:10632-13111 GCA_021828005.1 Actinomycetes bacterium
CGCCGGGGTGCCGGTGGTCCCTGTCCCGACCCCGGTGGTCCCTGTCCCGGTGCCTCTCACGAGCGGCGGCTCGGTGTACAGGGCGATCGCGGTGCCGAGCTTCTCGCTCTGCCCGGCAAGCGGGTCGGTCGTGAAGACGACCCCTGTCGAGGGCCCGTACACTGCGCCGACCGAGAGGCCGGCTGCCTGGATCGTCGACGACGCCTGCGACGCCGTGGCACCGACGACTGTGGGAACCGTCACGAACTGGGGACCCAAGGAGACCGTCACGGTGACGCTCGAGCCCACGAAGGCTGTCGTCCCAGGAGCCGGCGTCGTCGAGACCACCTCCCCAGCCGGCACCGTTGTCGAGTAGACGCGTGTCTCCTTCACCACCAGGCCGTACCCGCTCAAGGTCTGAGCCGCCTGTGTGTACGTCTTGCCCGCGAGCGAGGGGAGCCGTACCGGCGGGAGCCCCTTGGACACTGCGATGAGGATCGTCGACCCGTAAGGCGCGACCTTCGGGAAGAGCCTCTTGTCGTAGGACCAGTTGATGACTTCCCCCGCCGGTACCGTCCTCGAGTACGCGGAGAGCGCGGGGCAACTCGCTCGCAGATGCGCCTCCTGCAAAAGGCGCGTCGCGATCACACAGGTGCTGTCGAAACCCTTCCCCGAGAGCGACGGCACGCGCACCGGCGGCAGCCCGCCTGAGGGGACGATCCGGACCGTGCTCCCTTCCTTGAGGGAGACACCCCGCTTGGGGCTCTGGCTGACGACGTCGCCGGCGTGGACCTTCGTCGACGTCACCGCATGGCCCACCCTCACCACGAAGTGGTCCGCGCTCAACGCCCGGCGGGCTTGTGCCACGGTCTCGCCCTCCACCGCGGGCACGCGGTGGCTCGCCGTGAGGAGCTTGCTCTTCTTCACGTACACCCACGCTCCAGCGAGGATGGCGGCCACGACGACGACCACTGCGACAACCCAGGGCCAGCGGCGCCGGGCGTGGCGGCGTACGTGGGTAGCCGCTCCCGGCGCGCTCTTACCCAGCCTGATTGTCGCCGTCGGCTCGCCCACGTCGACTGCCTCTCCGCCGTGTGCGTCCCCGGCCCATCGCGCGCTGGCCGTCCCTCCCGGCCCGACGAACCGCGCGCTGGCCGTCCCTCCCGGCCCGGCAGACTGCTCGCTAGCGCCTCCGAGCATGAGATCGTCGGCCGACAAGGCGACCGTGAGGTCCGCGACCCTCCTCTGGCCGGGACCCGTGTCGTCGACCCGGTCGCGGCGGACCAGAGGCAGCGGCCCACCAGCGAAGAGATCCTCTGCGAGCTCGGCAAGTCGCTCCGCGAACAGCGTCGCATCCGGTCGGTCTTCTTGCTCGGGGGCGCATGCCGCGGCGAGCAACGTCCCGAGCGGGCCCAACGCAGGGACCGGGGGCACGCGTGCACCGATGCGGGCCTGGAGCATCGCGTAGGCGGTCTCGCCGTCGAAGGGCACCGTGCCGGTCGTCGCCTCGTAGAGGACGAGCCCAAGAGAATAGACGTCGGAGCGGCCGTCGAGCGGCCAGCCCTGGGCCTGCTCGGGCGACGCGTAGCGGGCGGTGCCGAGCATCTTGCCTGGATCGGTCGTCGAAGCGCTGGACAGGGCGCGCGCGACGCCGAAGTCGGCCACGCGGGCGCGAGCCTCCTCGTCGAAAAGGATGTTGGCAGGCTTCACGTCCCGATGGATGATTCCTCTCAGGTGGGCGTACGCGAGCCCGTCTGCGGCCTGCGCACCGACCCGGACCGCCTGCCCCGGCGAGAGTCTTCGACCTCTGGCCAGCATGTCGAAGAGGCTCCCCCCCTCGAGGTACTCGACGACGAGGTAGGGACCGTCTTCCCCCTCGCCCCAGTCGAAGACGCGGAGCACGTGGGGATGGTTGAGGGCGGCGACTGCCCGCGCCTCGGCCCGAAAGCGGCGGAGGAACGCCTCGTCGCGGGCGAGGGCCGGTTGGAGGACCTTCACCGCAACGCGCCGCTGCAGCACAATGTCCTCGGCGAGGAAGACATGTGCTGACGCGCCAGACCCGAGGGCCGCCACGAGCCGGTAGCGGTTCCCCAGTACCCGGCCGACGGGTTCGGAGACGATGGGCATGGGACCCGGACGAAAGGCTACCGGGGTGATGACGGCTCGTGACGGACCAACTCCGGCTGCACGCCTGATGGTTCGGCTGTCCTGACCCCGCTCCCCGCCGTCCCGGCCAGTCCCTGCTGCCCCCGGGCCGCCCTCGCCGCCGCCCCCTGCGGCCCCCGGACCCCCCTCCCCGGCTACTACCAACACCGCTCTCCACACCTACCATCATG
Organism: Actinomycetes bacterium; assembly: GCA_021828005.1. Classification (GTDB taxonomy): domain Bacteria; phylum Actinomycetota; class Acidimicrobiia; order Acidimicrobiales; family RAAP-2; genus JAJYVT01. The sequence continues at coordinate 12,948 of JAKATJ010000057.1, forward strand.
AGAGTCACAACCCCCACCCCCTCCCGGTGATACAACCCCGTGTCATCGTGTAGTCGATGGCCCTCACCTCAGAGGCGACCTGTGTCGTCGAGGCAGCGGAGACGTTCTTGTCGGCCGTCGTCAGGTTCGAGCCGGCCGGCGCGCCGGCGGCGGACTGCGTCGCG
>JAKATJ010000058.1 GCA_021828005.1 Actinomycetes bacterium
GCGCCCGCACCGACAGGGAGCGCCACGTAGGGTAAGGGCCCGTGAAGGGCGTCCTCCTCGCAGGTGGGACCGGCTCCCGCCTCTACCCGCTCACCAGGATCACCAACAAGCACCTCCTGCCCATCTACGACCGCCCGATGGTGCAGTGGGCGATCGAGGCGGTGGTGAAGGCCGGGATCCACGACATCATGCTCGTGACCGGCGGGACGCACGCAGGCGAGTTCCTCCGCCTCCTCGGCAACGGCCACGAGTTCGGGATCGACCGGCTCAGCTACGGCTACCAGGAGCGACCAGGTGGGATCGCCGAGGCGCTCGGGCTCGCGGAGCGCTTCGCCGACGGCGAGCCCGTGCTCGTCATGCTCGCCGACAACGTCGTGGAGCAGTCGATCCGCCCGATGGTCGACGCGTTCTGCGCCCACCCCGAGGGCGCGCGCATCCTGCTCACCCGGGTGGAGCAGCCCGAGCACCTCCGCCATCTCGGCGTGCCCGAGCTCGACGCGGAGGACCGCGTGGTGCGGATCGTCGAGAAGCCCGAGGACCCGCCGTCTCGCTTCGGCGTGACGGGGATCTACTGCTACGACGCGGGCGTCTTCGAGGTGATCAAGACGCTCGAGCCCTCCGGGCGGGGCGAGCTCGAGATCACCGACGTGAACAACCACTACGTCTCGACCGGCGCGATGCGCTACGACGTGCTGGACGGGTTCTGGGGCGACGCGGGGGAGTCGATCGACGCCTACTACGCCGTCAACGACTTCGTGCGCGCCTACGGGGCCAACAAGGCGTGAACCTCCGGTGCCGGCAGAGCACGGCTTGAGGGCGGCTGAGCACGGCTTGAGGGCGGCTGAGCACGGCTGAGCACGGCTGAGGAGCCTCAGGCCAGCCCCTCGAGCACCGCTATGCCAGCCCTTGCCGTACCCCTACATTTCGGGCGCACGTGCTCGACGGCCTGCGCGCGATGGTGGCCGTCGCCGAGCGGGGCGGGGACCCGGTCAACTTCGGTACGCCGTGCTGTCGACCCGGAGGGCGCCCGGCGTCGGGAAGACCCGTCGCCCGGCGGATGTCACCGACGACCGGCCCCGGCACGGGCAGGTCCCGGTCAATCAGGAACGTGGTAGCGGGCACCTTTCTTCTGCCCCTCCTGGACCACCTGGTCAGTGGCGATCAGATGCCGTATGGTCGGCGCCCAGCGCTCCGCAGGAACCCGGGACAGCTCGAGGATCTCCGCCTTGCCGAGGGGACGGCTGGCGGAGCGAAGGACCTCGAGGACCGCTTCAGCGGCACGATCGATCGGTTCTGGCGCTCGCGGGGATCGCGGGTTGGTTCGCACACCGGCACCTCGGCCGTCCACCGCGCGCGGAGGGGCGGTGGCGCCGTTTCCACTGGTCCTGCCACCCGGTGTGCCGTCGCTGAGCATCTCGAGCTCCCGAGCCCGGTCCGTGACGAACGGCGCGAGGTCCATCGGACGGTCGGGGATGCGGGCAACCGCCAGGTGATCTGCACCGAGCGCCGCCTCGGCAGCTTCGACGACGCTCTCGTGGTGAGTGAACAGGAGCACCTGGGTCCGTTCTCCCAACTCAGCCAGGACGTGGAGCCCAGCCGCCGCGCGCCTGTCGTCGAAGTTGACGAGCACGTCGTCGAACACGACCGGCAACGGCTCGGTGAGCCGGCCGAGGTGGTGATCGATGCCGGCGATGCGGAGAGCGAGGTAGAGCTGGTCACGGGTGCCATCGCTGAGCTGGGAGATCTCCAGCACCTCGCCATTCCGCCGCCTTGCGTAGAGAAGGTGACGCGTGCCGTCCACGTCGGTCATCAGCTCGGAGAACGACTCGGAGGTGAGCCGAGAGAAAAGCTCGCTTGCTCGCTCGACCATCGGTCCGCGGTGACGCTCCGCGTACCTCGCCACGACCCGACGGAGCACCTCTGCGGCAAGCGCCACCCGGGCGTGCTCGGCCGCAGCAGCGGCAGCGGCCGCCAGCTCTGCGTGGGCTTCCTGCTCGTAGTCGGCGGCCTCCTCGGACCCGCCAATGGCGCGTATGTCCTGCTGGATCCCCCCGAGGCGCAGGGTGGCCTCGTTGCTCTGCTGTTCGAGCCCGTCGATGCCCATGATGAGACCTGCCAGCTCGGCATCGATCTCGTCACCCCCGAGACCGATCTCGGCAAGCTCGGTCTCCACTTCGTCGAGAGTCCGGCCGCCCCCGTCGCCGAGGACCTGCTGTTCGAGCTCGTCGATCTTCGCCCGAAGCGACCCTGCGTCCGCCGAGCGTTCCGCGACTTCGACCAGCTCCACCTCGTCGGCGAGCCCAGCCTCTTCTCGGAGGTCCGCCAGGTGCTTCTCGGCCTGCTCGTAGTCGGACTTGGCTTGGCGGGCCTCCCGGCGGGAGTAGTCCAGCTGCTCTGCGAGCGTCTCCCGTCGGGTCTCGGCCTTCCGGGTCCGGCTGAGCAACGTGCGCAGCTCCTCGAGGACCGCGACGGGATCTCGCTCCGCTCGTTCGACCAGGCCGGCTGCCGCCTCGCCAACGGAATCGGCGAACGCGTTCATGTCACGCTGGATCCCGTCGATCCGTGCGCGGAACCCCTCTGCCTCCTTCCGAGCAGCCGGAAGCGCCCGCCAGGCCCTCGCCGACGCCGACGCCGCCTCAGGGAGAGTCCCGCCGCCAAGGCCGAGCGGCGCGAGCGCCGTTTCCCAGGATGCCTGCCACCCCCGGAGCCGTTCCCGGCGATCGGCGACCGCCCGCCCGCGCCCGGGCAGCTCCTCGGCGGCTCGGCGGAGGTCCCGCTCGGCAGCCCGGCGCGCATCCGTCAGGATCTTCGCCTCGCTGATCAACCGGTCAGCCTGGACAACCATGTGCTCGAGTAGCGGACCAGACGGCTCGTGCCCGGACGACACGAGCGCTTGCATGAGAGCAAGCTTGTGGTTCGCGAGGAGATCTTCCTCCGCACCAAGCTCGGTCTCGAGTTGCCGGATGTCGGCGATGACGGCGAGGAGGCGCTGGTGCTCCTCCCGCCATACGGACATGTCCTTGGCACTTCGGGCACTGACGCCGACCGGAGACCAGCTTGCCGCCCACTCCTGCAATGCCTGGCTCGCCCTCGCGTCGAGCTCGTCCTTCCGCTGCGCCAGTGCGGCTTCGGAGCCGCTGAGCGCTACGAGCTGGCGACGAAGCTGTTCGAGGGTCCCGAGATCGCTCGCATGGTCGTAGCGCTCGTCAGCCGCGTCGTCAGCATCACGGACGGCCTCTTCGTACGCGTCGGCAATGGGCTTCGTGCCGGCCCACGCGAGGGCTGCTTGTTGATCGAGCGACTTGGTCTCGAACCCGGCTCGCACGATCCGCCATCCATCCTCACGGTGCTCGCGAGCGCGTGCCAGGCGCTCCGTGTCAGGCAGACCCGGCCGGGAGACGATCTCTGCGATCTGCTCGTCGATCTTTCGGCGCTCACCCAGCAGTCGCTCACCTTCCGTTGCCAGATTGTCCAGGTCGGCCGCCAGCAGTTCCCGTCGTGCCTGCTCGTCGGCGATGGCCTGGGCACTGGGCACCTGCAGCGCCGCGACCTCGCCGAGGGACCGTCCGGCGAGGTCGAGCCGCCCGGCCAGGGCTTCCGCCTCCTGACGCTTCGCTGCGAGCGTCGCTCGGGGAGAGGCAAGATCGCGTTCGCGGTCGACCAGCGAGCGTGCCGGCTCGACGGCCCGCTCGAGCCCGCCTACCTCTTCGGGCTGAGGAAGGGCGTCGAGATGCTTCTGGCTCTGGTTGACGCTCTCCTTCGCCTTTCCGAGCTCGTCCTCTGCCTGTTCGAGGGCGGCGACCAGCTTGGCGTGCTCGGTCGCCCGCGTCTCGACGGTCTGAAGGTCCGCCTCGGTGACGACCCGGCCATCGTCAGCTGCGAGTCCGAGCTGGCCGAGCAGGACGGTGACGCGCGCCTCGGCTTCTTGGAGCTGCCCCCTCAGCCGCGGAAGGTCGTCCCTTCCCTTCTTGTGGGCACCCAACTTCTCGAGGAGGTCCTCGATCCGCGCGGCCCGCTCGAGAACGCCGTGGTGGACTTCGATCTCGTCGAGGCTGTCGGTGAGATCTCGTACCCGCCCGAGAGCTCCCTCATGGGCAAGCCGCGCCCGATCGAAAGACTTGAAGGCCTCTTTGGCTCGGTCGGCCCATGACGGCGACGCCAGCGGTCCCGCGTGCTCGACAGCCCGAAGCTGGCCGAGAAGCTCCCGTCTCCGAGCGAGGAGGGGGAGCACCCTCCGGGCCCGCTCGAGACGGCTCCGGAGGACGCGTGCCTGCCTGCACTCCTTGTCGAGCGCCCGGACCACGTCTTCCGCTTCGGTCAATTCGCTCTGGAGGCGGTCCCAGTCGCGGGTTGGAACCCGGTGCTGCTTGGCCTGCTTGATCAGATCGCGGTAGCGCCCGAGTGGCTCGGTCACCGCCTGAGTGGTTCCCCTCGGCTTGAACAGCTGCTCTGCCCGCTTGTCGAGCTCCCGGAAGACGGTCGTGACCGAGTGGCCCAAGCTCGTCCCGAACAAGAGCGGGCCCAGCTCGCCGCCGGCATCGAGCAGCGCCTCCGAACCAGTCCGCAGCCCATCGTGGTCGAAGGCGAAGAGGCGCTCGTAGAGGCGCTGATCGACTCCGCCGAGCAGCTCCGAGAGCACCTCTGGCTCGACGAGCTTGCCCGTTCCATCGACGAGCGAGCGTCCCGGCAGGCCCTGGCGCGCGACCTCGAGCCGGTCCCCGCACGCGGAGGTGATCAGGCAGCCGACCCGGAGCTGCTTCCGGCCAACGGCGTAGTCGTCGGGGCAGCTGTTCGGGATGCCGAAGAGCACGGCGAGAATCGCTCGACGCGACGTGGACTTGCCGGCCTCGTTGCGCCCGGCGACCACGGTGAGGCCGGCCGCTGGCGCGGACAGGTCGAGGCAGACGCCTTGCAGGTGGCCGAAGGCGTGAAGGTCGAGACGCTGAAGGCGCATCAACGACCCTTTGCCAGTTCGGCCGCGAGCAACGCCTCCGCCTCGCCCAGAAGATCTGCGAGGCCGCCTGTGTCAAGGGTGGTGACCCCGAGCATCCGCAGCTGATCGAGCGCGTCCTTCCCGAACCGGCGCCGCAGCGGGCCGAGCACGTTCTCGACGATCTCCGCGAGCTCGGCCGCCCCCTCCGCGGAGCCCAGGTGGGCGAAGGCGGCGCGCACCTCCGACATGGCTTCATCGAGCTCCTCGGAATCGGGCCTGGTGAGTGGTCGGACGTCGACCCGTTCAAGGAACACACGGCCCCCGCTCCCCGATGCATCGACCCGTAGCTGGGCTTCACAGCGCTGATCGTCGGCCAAGAAGCTGCCCGCGAGGGACGCTTCGAGGCGCAACACCACGCGCGCGCAGACGAGCTCGTCGCTGCCGATGGACTCCTGAAGGCGGACCAGAGCCTGGGTCGTGTCCGCGAGGACTTGGTCGAGGGAGGACGCTCGCGAGAGATCGGGCTCCACCCGCTCCCAACGCAGCGGGGCGAGGTCGCGGTGGACGACGGAGGTGACGGTCTCCCCCTCGTAGCTCACAAGGCAGGCACCTTTCGCGCCCGACTCGCCGATGTGCCGACCGCAGAGATTGCCGGGGAACACGATCTGGGCGCCGTCGAGCTCATGGCGCTCGGCCGTGTGGACGTGGCCGAGCGCCCAGTAGCCGTATCCCCGACGCGCGAGCGCCTCGATGCTGGTCGGGGCATAGCGGTCGTGGCCCGGCCGGCCATCGAGGGCGGTATGGAGGACACCCACGTCGAGCAGGCCCCCAATGGGGGCGGGGTAGGTCGCAGAGAGGTCGTCCAAGACGTCCCGGCGCGGATAGCTGCGGCCGTGGCAGGCAGCGGCGGCCTCCTCGAGCACGACCGTGCCGGCCTCTTCTGCCGGCAGCAGGTGGACCTTCGGGGGCAAGGAGAGGCGCTTGGTGATCTGGTTCGCCGCGTCGTGGTTGCCCCAGGCGAGCACGACGGGCACGCCGGCCTCGGAGAGTCGATGGAGCTGGCGCTGGAGGAAGATCGCCGTCTGGAAGTCGTCGCGCTCTCCGTCGTACAGGTCCCCAGCCACCACGACGAAGGAGACTTCCTCGGCGAGAGCGAGGTCCACGAGGCGCTCGAAGGCTCGCCTCGTCCCCCCACGGATCTGGTCGATCGGGGCGGCGTCGCCGTAGCGGGCAAGCCCCAGCATCGGGCTGTCAAGGTGGACATCGGCAGCGTGCAGAAACCTCACGGGCGTCTCCCTGGCACGCACGTCGGAAGGCCGCCGATCGGAGCCGGCTGCGACCGAAGGTTCATTCGGAACCCCGGCAAGCAGTCGGGCGGAGTTGGCTCTCCCTCGGGCGGAGCCGGCTCTCCCTCGGGCGGAGCCGGCACGGTCAATGTATGAGCCTGCAGTGACCCGTGCAAGGGCTCTTCGTGCACCGACAGGACGAGTCGGGATTGGCTGTGAGTGGGCCACACGAGGACGGCGCCAGCGTTCATGTCGTGTCGGCGCGTGGATCGGGTCCACGCGCCGGCGAGGAGCTGCGTGAAGGCGACTGGGGCATTCGATCGGTCCTCACCCGCGACGCGACTGCGGACCTCGTCGTGTGCGCTGGCGAAGGCATCCAACAGCTCGACCGCTTTCCCCGAGCACTCCGGCCGGTTGGGCGCGACCGGGTCGAGCACCCGAAGCGTCGAGCTCCGCCATGAGCCGCGCCTCGTCGAGCCCCACCTCTCGGCGTTCGAGGCCGGAAAGCTCTCGAATGACAACTGTGCCCCCCCGCCTCAATGAGCTCCTTGGCGTGGTCGGTGCACCTGGCAGGATGCCGCGATGCGCGTCGCGATTGGCGTCGTGGTCGCAGCGATCGCTATGCGACCGTGGGCGCACCGTTCCACCGCGGCAGCCATCTCGAGCCCGGGGCTCAATGCGTGGACAGCGTGTTTCTGGCGGTCTGCGCCGCCCGGCGCACGCTCGCCGCGATGCCCGGCGCGTCGAGGCCCAGCCTCGAGAGGATCGCGTCCGGCTTGTCGTGCGGGAGGAAGGCACGCGGGACGCCGAGCGTCGTGACGGGGGGCGCCGCCCGTGTCGACTCCTCGGCCGCCCGGGCGACCGCGTCCGCGAGGAACGTCCCCGCCCCCCCGGTGCGCAGCCCGTCCTCGGCGGTGACGACGAGCCGGTGGCGGGCCGCGTCGGCGAGCATGGCCGCGTCGGGCGGGCTCACCGCGCGCACGTCCCACACGGTGGCGTCCACCCCTGTGCCGGCGAGCTCCTCAGTGGCAGCGGCGCAGGCGCCGACGAGCTTGCCGACCCCGAGGAGGCACACGGATCCGTCGCCCTGCCGGAGCAGCTGGGCGTCGAGCCCGTGGCCGGGTGCGGCATGGCGGGGCGGGGTGTTCGGGAAACGGATGGTGACCGGTCCGGGAAGCTCGAGGGCGGTCTCGAGCAGCGCTTCGAGGTCCTCGGCGCTCGAGGGCGCGAGGACGGTCATGCCGGGCACGGCGAGCGACAGCACGAGGTCGAAGATGCCGTGGTGGCTCGGGCCGTTCTCGCCCGTGATCCCGGCGCGGTCGAGCGCGAACACGACCGGCAGCTGGTGCAGCCCGACATCGAGGTTCATCTGGTCGAAGGCGCGCGACAAGAACGTGGAGTAGACCGCGACCACCGGCCGGAGCCCGCCCATCGCCATCCCCGCGGCCGCGGTCACCTCGTGCTGCTCGGCGATCCCCACGTCGAAGAACCGGTCGGGGAAGCGCGCCTGGAAGGAGAGGAGCCCCGTGGGCCCGGGCATCGCCGCCGTCAGCGCGACCACCTCGGGGCGGCGCTCGGCGACGCGGACGAGGGTGCGGGCGAAGGCATCGGTGTACGTCGTGGCAGGGGTGGCCCCGGACGGTGGCGGGAGTGCCGCGGCCTCCGCGTGCACGGCGTCCGCAGAGGCTCGCGCCGCCGGCCGGCTGGCCGCAGGTCTCGAGGCGGTCTGCCCGCTCCCCGCCTTCACGTCGTGCAGGCATTGCACTTCGTCCTCTTCGGCGGGCGCGTAGCCGCGCCCCTTCTGGGTGATGACGTGGACCACGATGGGTCCGTCCCATTCGGCGGCGTGGAGGAGCGCCTGCTCGGTCTGCGCGACGTCGTGGCCGTCGATGGGGCCGGCGTAGCGGACGCCGAGGGCTTCGAAGAAGATGTGCGGCGCCACGGCCTCGCGCAGCGCGCTCGTGATGCTGTGCACGCCGGTGTAGGCGAGATCGCCCAGCCCTGGAATGTCACGGAGGAGGCTGCGCAGGCGTTCGCGCGTCTGCACGTACGTCGGGTTCAGGCGCAGCGACGTGACGCTTCGCGAGAGCATGGAGACCGTGGGCGCGTACGAGCGTCCGTTGTCGTTCAGCACGATGAGCACGCGCCGACCGGAGTGGCCGAGGTTGTTCAGCGCCTCGTAGGCCATGCCGCCGGTCAGCGCGCCATCGCCCACGACTGCGACGACGCGGCGGTCTCCGCCGGAGCCCACCAGCCCGCCTTCGAGGTCCCACGCACTGGCCAGCCCGTGCGCGTACGACAGCACGGTCGACGCGTGGCTGTTCTCGACCCAGTCGTGGTCGGACTCCGCGCGGCTCGGGTAGCCCGAAAGGCCGCCCCCCTGGCGGAGCGAGCGGAAGCCGTAGCGCCGGCCGGTGACGAGCTTGTGGATGTACGCCTGGTGTCCCGTGTCCCAGAGCACGGCGTCCCGGGGCGACTCGAACACCCGGTGCAGAGCCAGCGTGAGCTCGACGACGCCGAGATTCGAGCCGAGGTGCCCTCCCGTGGTGGTCACCGACTCGACGATGAACGCACGGATCTCCTCGGCGAGCGTCGCGAGCTCCTCAGGGCTAAGGGAGCGCAGGTCGGCGGGGGTCTCGATGCGAGGGAGGATCGTCATGTGAGGAGCTGTGGTCCGGCTGCGGCGCCGGTCGCGAGCCACGCTACCCGGTCGCGCGACGGCGGCCAGTTCATCCGCGACCACCTGGCTGGACTCGGTTGGCCGGAAGAAGAGCCGCGCACCTTGCCCGGCACGGCAGGTCGAAGGACAGGCTCGGTCCGGAAGGACAGGCTCGGTCCGGAAGGACAGGCTCGGTCCGGAAGGATCAGCCGCCCGCGTCGCCGCCCGCGTGGCCGCCCGCGTGGCCGCCCGCGTCCACGGGGTGGTTCCCGACCGGCTCGCTGCACCTCGCCTTCGCGAGGAAGGTCGGCCGGTGCACCACCACCCGGGTCAGCCTTCCGGCCGCGATGAGTCCAGCCCGGTCGTCCGCGTCGAGCGCGACCGAGATCGTGAAGCTCAGCCGCCGACCCTCCACCTTTTCGAGCGTGGCCTCCGCCGTCACCGTCGAGCCCACCGCCACCGGCCCAAGGTGGTCGAACTGCAGGCGCGACGCGACGCTCGTGAAGTCCGGGCCCAGGCGTCCGTCCAGCGCCCGGCAACTGGCCTCCTCGCAGAGCGCGACAAGGCGCGGGGTCCCGAGCACCGGGACGTCGCCGGACCGCAGGCTGGCCGCCGTGTCGCGCTCCGTCACGGTGAGGGCGACCGAGGCGCTGAGCCCTGCGTGCACGCTGCTCGGGAGCGCTCGGACCCGGGCATCGATCTCGGCCATCGCCCTTACGATACCGCTCGTGCCTGACGTCTCCTCGAACCGATCCCCGAGCTCCGCGCCGAGCCCCGCTTCGGGTCGATCCCCGAGCTTCGCGCCGAGACCCGCCCCGAGACCCGCCCCGAGCTCCGCGCCGAGCTCCGCGCCGAGCCCCGCCCCGAGCCCCGCCCCCGCCGCCGAGACCGCACCGCTCATCGAGCCGTCGGTCCTAGAGCGCGTCCTCGCCGCGGCGGTGCGCCGCGGCGGCAACATGGCGGAGGTCTTCGCCGAGGACCGCCAGCTCTCGGGTGCCTCCCTCGACGACCGGAGGGTCGAGGCGCTCTCCTCGGGGCGCGAGCGGGGTGCGGGGATCCGGGTCGTCGTCGGCGAGACGACCGGGTTCGCGCACACCGCCGATCTGAGCGAGGCAGGGCTCCTCGAGGCGGCAGAGGCTGCAGCCGCCGTCGCGCGGGAAGGTGGTGGAGGCGTCCGGACGGTGGCGCTCCCCTCGCGCCGCCCGTGCCGTCCCAGAGCCGAGATCCTCCCGGCGGACGTCGGCAAGGAGAGGAAGCTCGATCTGCTCGCCCGCGCCGACGACGTCGCACGCGCGGCGGGCCGCCAGATCACCCAGGTCCAGGTTGGCTACGGCGACTCCCGTCGGCGGGTGCTCGTGGCGAGCACCGACGGCGTGCTCGCAGAGGACGACCAGGTCCGGACTCGCCTGCATGTCTCGTGCGTCGCCACCGGGGACACCGGCATGCAGACCGGCTCTGAGAGCGTCGCTCGCACGATCGGCTTCGAGCTGTTCGAGCGGGTGGACGTGGACCAGATCGCCGGCGCCGCGGCCCGGCGGGCGCTCGCCAAGCTCTCCGCGCGCCCCGCCCCGTCGGGGGAGGTCCCGGTCGTCCTCGCCGGGGGGTCCGGCGGCATCCTGTTCCACGAGGCCTGCGGCCACGGGCTCGAGGCCGACCACATCGTGAAGGACGCCTCGGTCTACGTGGGCCGAGTGGGCGAGCTGGTCGCGAGCCCCCTCGTCACCCTGGTGGACGACGGGACGATCGCGGGCGAGTGGGGCAACGTCGCCGTTGACGACGAGGGCAGGCCCGCCGCGCGCAACGTGCTCATCGACCACGGCGTGCTCACCGACTACATGTGGGACTGGTTGCGCGCCCGCAAGGAGGGTCGCCAGTCCTCGGGGAACGGGCGGCGCCAGAGCTACCAGCACCTGCCGATGGTGCGGATGACCAACACCTTCCTTCTCGAGGGCGCCGACGACCCCGCAGAGATCGTCGCCCAGACGCCCGACGGCGTGTACGTGGCCAAGCTCGGCGGCGGCGCGGTCAACACGGTCACCGGCGACTTCGTCTTCGGGATGACCGAGGCGTACCTCATCGAGGGCGGCAGGATCACCGAGCCGCTCCGGGACGCAAACCTGATCGGCAACGGGCCGGAGGTGCTCCGGCGGATCGACGCGGTCGCCGGCGACTTCCAGATGACGTCGGGGTCCTGCGGCAAGGACGGCCAGACGGTGCCGGTCGGTTGCGGCCAGCCGACGCTCCGCATCACCGGCGTGACGGTCGGGGGGACCGCGGCGTGACGATCGTGACGTTCTGGGAGCGTGCGGCGTGAGCGAGCTCGTAGACCTCGCACAGTCGGTCGTCGACCGGGCTCGCCCCGGCGAGGCCGTCGAGGCGTACGTCGCCATGGGCCACGACACCGAGGTGCGCGCGTACGGCGGGGCGATCGAGCAGCTCGCAACGGCGAGCTCGGCGGGGATCGGCGTGCGCGTGGTGCTCCAAGGCGGCGAGCACGAGGGCAATCGTGTCGGGTTCGCGTGGGCGGGCTCCCTCGACGCTGACCTCGTCGACGTGACGCTCGAAGACGCCCGAGAGCTCGCGGCGTACGCCACCCCGGACCCGCACGTCGCGCTGGCCGAGCCCGACGGCGTCGCCCCGGCAGAGCTCGACCTTTGGGACCCCGCGTTCTCGGCGGCGTCCACCGGCGACAAGGTGACGATGGCTCTCGAGCTCGAGCGCATGGTGCGCGGAGCGGACCCGCGGATCCGCCAGGTCGATTCGGCGGACTACGGAGACGCGAGCGTGGAGGTCGCGCTCGTGTCGACGACGGGCATCCGAGCCGTGACCCGCCGGACGGCTGCGTACGTGTCGGTCTCCGCCATCGCCGGCGACGGCGAGCAGTCCCAGTCGGGCTCCGGCTTCAGCGTCGGACGGTCCGCGTCCGCGCTCGACCCCGAGCGCGCGGGCAGAGACGCAGTGCGCCGCGCCGTGCGTCTCCTCGGCGCGGGCAAGGCCCGCTCTGGCCGCGTCACGGTCGTCTTCGACCCGCGGGTGGTCTCCACCCTGCTGTCGGTGGTGTCCTCCGCGCTCTCGGGCGAGGCCGTCGTGAAGGGGCGGTCCTTCTTCGCCGGCAGGGTGGGGGAGGAGGTGGCGAGCGCCGGCGTCACGCTCCTCGACGATCCCACCGATCCCCGCGCGTACGGCGCGGCGGCGTTCGACGGCGAGGGGCTGGCCTGCAGGCGCAACGTCCTCATCGATGGGGGTGTGCTCACCGGCTTCGTCTACGACACGGTGTCGGCGCGGCGCGCAGGCACGGTGTCGACCGGCTCGGCGGTCCGCGGGGGGTTCGCCGGCGTGCCGGGTGCCGGGTGCCGGGCGATCGCGCTGTCGCCCGGAGAGCTCGACGAGGCAGCGATCCTCGCCGCGGTCGGCGACGGCGTCTACGTCCAGTCGGTCACCGGCGTGCACTCCGGGGTGAACCCGGTGAGCGGCGACTTCTCCGTGGGCGCGGAGGGGCTCATGATCCGCACAGGCGCGCTGGCCGAGCCCGTGCGCGAGGTGACCGTGGCCTCGACCCTCCAGCGCATGCTCCGGTCCGTCCTCTACGTCGGCGGCGACGTGGAGTGGCTGCCCGGTGCGGCCGCAGGGCAGACCCTTGCGATCGGCGACGTGCAGCTGAGCGGCAGATAGCGGCAGGCACGACCACGAGCTCCGGCCGGCTGGAGGGGCGACGGCGGGCGACTCGAATCGACTCGAGTCGATGCGCCCGGTGGTGGGGCGCTGTGCGAGCGGCGCGTGGAGGCCGCCGTCGAGGATCTGCTCGGTGACGGTGATGCCGGTGCGGTGCTCGGCCATCACCGAGCTCTTGGATCTGCCCTCCACGAGGATGTGTCGCATGATCTCGGTCCATTCGCCCAGGTCGGAACGGAGCTCCCTCCCGACCCTTCTCGTCCCCCTGGCTCGCTTCCGTGGCCGGAAGCCTCGGGATCCGGCGAGGCGAGGCGGGCCGGGGATGGCCGGGGATGGCCGGGGATGGCCGGGGATGGTCGGGCGTCGAGGTGTCCGACTGTCGAGGTGTCCGACTGTCGAGGTGTCCGACCGTCGAGGTGTCCGAC
>JAKATJ010000059.1:0-8945 GCA_021828005.1 Actinomycetes bacterium
TCAACGAGTACGGGATCTACAGGACAGACGCCCCCGGCGGGGTCGCGACCGAGTACGTGCTCAGCAAGAAAGAGCTGCTCCACGGCAAGAAATCGCGGATCTACTGGGGCCACCTCGGTGACACGGTGACACGGCCGGGAGCGGGGACGTGCCCGTTCAAGCCGACAGGTACAACGAGCTCGACAGGGACAGCCGTCCACTGCCCCTTCTACTCGATCGTGCCCGCGGTCTCGGACGGCTCGTACGTGACGGCCAAAACAGGGACGTTCTACGCGATGTCCAACGTGACATTCACCACAAGCGGTGGCCACCAGGTGGCGCTGTGGAAGTTCACCGACACCAATGCGGTGACCGCGGGCACGACACCCATCACAGGGTCGGTCACGTTCGCCACAACCGTCGCGTACACGGAGCCGCCGACGGCGCTCGTGATAGGCACAGTGACCCTCAACGAATCGCTCGCGACACAAGAGCAGGGGCCGCACCCGCTCGGCACAACCTGGAAGACAATCTTCGGAACCACACCGATCAAGTGGCCAAGGCACGAAGGGAAGATCGCGACCAACACAGACCGGATCACGACGGCGGCCTACGACCCCGTCACCGGCGCGGTGTGGGGCGCACTCAACACCGGGACGCAGCTGTCGGGGAGGCCCGAGGCCGGGATCGCCTGGTTCCGCGTCGTGCCCACCGGATCGGGGTCGACATTCAGCGCGACGAATGTGGCCTCGGGGCTGGTCTCGGCGCCGTCGGCGAACGTCTACTACCCGTCGATCGCCTTCACGAAAGCCGGGATGGGCATCATGGACTACGTGCTCTCCGGCACGACATTCTACCCGTCGACCGGCTACTCGTTCGTGGGCGCGACAGGCCCGACATCCACGATCCACGTCGCACGGCTCGGCGTGGGACCGGCGGACGGCTTCAGCGAGTACACACCCTCGTACGACCGTCCTCGCTGGGGCGACTACTCGACGGCGCTCGCGACAGGGACAACGTTCTTCTTCGCCGCCGAGATGGTCAACCAGAGCTGCACCGTGGCCCAGTTCGAGGCGACATTCACCTGCGGCGGGACGCGCGACCGGACAGCCAACTGGGGCACCAGCGTGAACGTGCTCCCAGCCACAGGCTGAGCGTTCCGCAGAAGAAGGTTCCGTGTGAAGGGGGCGGCTCCGGCCGCCCCCTTCTACGCGAGCGGGCCGGGTCGCGGCCGGGCTCGCGAACTGCGGAGGTCGGCCCCCGGGCCGCGACGCGCCGGTGGCGCAGGTAGTTGCAGCTCCTGTGAGAAGTTGCGAGCTCCGGGGCTGGGACTCGAACCCAGAACCAACGGATTAACAGTCCGCTGCGCTGCCGATTGCGCCACCCCGGAAGGACCGGCAGGCGAGCCTACCAAAGCCGATGTTCACGGCGTGGTTGCGTTCCCACCCGCGGAGGCTCCGCCGCCCGGTGCCGCCCTCACGCCTCCTCGAGGTAGTCGCGCAGCAGGTACGCCGCGTCGGGACGCCGGAGCTTGGCCAGCGTCTTCGACTCGATCTGGCGGACGCGTTCGCGGGTGACCCCGAACTCCTTCCCCACCTCTTCGAGCGTGCGGATCTTCCCGTCGTCGAGACCGAACCGGAGACGGACGATGTCCTGCTCCCGCTCCGTCAGGAACCCCAGCGCGGCCTTCACCGCACGATCGAGCATCGCACGCGTCGCCGCGTCGTCCGGCACGACCGCGCTGCGATCCTCGATGAGATCCGAGAGGCTGAAGTCGTCCTCCTCTCCCACAGGCTGCTCGAGCGAGACGGTGTCGAGGCTCAGACGCTGGATCTCCCGGACGCGCTCGATCGGGAACTCGACGCGCTGGGCCACCTCCTCGGGCGTGGGCTCGCGCCCGAGCTCCTGGAGGAGCTGGCGCTGCGCCCAGACCACCTTGTTGATCGTCTCGACCATGTGGACGGGGATCCGGATCGTGCGTGCCTGGTCGGCGATCGCACGCGTGATCGCCTGCCGGATCCACCACGTCGCGTACGTGGAGAACTTGAACCCCTTCTCGTAGTCGAACTTGTCGACTGCACGCATCAGCCCGAGATTGCCTTCCTGGATCAGGTCCAAGAACGCGAGACCCCGGTTGCGGTACCGCTTGGCGATGGAGACCACGAGCCGGAGGTTGGCCTCGATCAGCGCTTCTTTCGCCTGCTCGCCGCGGCTCACGAGCCGTCGGTCACGGATCTGCTGGTCCGGCGAGAGCACGTGCGCCGCCAGCCCGGCGCGCGCCTCGTCGTGCGCCACCAGGCGTGCCGCCAGGCGCTCCGCCGCCTCATTCCCTGCCTGGATCCGGCGTGCCATCTCGACTTCGAGCTCCGCGCTCAGAAGTGGGACCTTGCCGATCTCCTTCAGGTAGGTGTGAACCGGATCCTCCGAGCCGCCGCCCGAGTACTCGGACGATCCCCCGCCGTTGTCCGACGACGATCTCGCCTTGCGCGGCGCGCGCGCCGGTCGGACCGCGTCGCTCGAGCCGCTGACGCTACGAACGGTCCCTTCCTCTTGCGGGGGTCTCCCGTTCGTGCTCATCCAGGCTCCGTCGTGCTCGTGGGAGTCGCATCTTGCGCAGGAGCATCCTGCCCGCCCGTCAACCACGCTACCAACCGGTCCGCTGCGCCGCGGCTCTGCGCGGCGTCGTCCAGCTCCTCGATCCAGCGCCTGACCGTCGCCGTCTCGAGGGCGATGCCCACGAGGTCGGCCTCTCCGGCCCGGGCGGCCGCCTCACGCCCTGCCAGTGCCCGCCTGGTGGCCTCACGGACCAGCTGGGCGACGATGGAGTCGGCGGGGTCGGCGCGGGGATCGTCCGGATCGGCGGGCTCTTCCACGGTCAGCCGCCGCAACAGCTCGGCAACCTCTTCGTCGGCTTCCTCTGCGCGGTGGACGGCCGCCCGGACGCTGTCCGAGCCCGCCAGCACGGCGAACGCCCGCCGCTGGAGGTCGTCGACGAAGAGCGCCTCCTCGATGCGGTCGGCGACCAGCTCCGGACGGTGCACGGCGAGCCGAAGCGCCTCGAGCCCGGGGCGGCTGCCCTGGAGCCTGCGGCGCCTTCCGGCGACGGGCGCGGCCGCCGGCCGGCGGTCGACGCGGTCGCGGCCTGGCGACGCCTTCGGTGAGGCGGCCTGGCCGCGCAGGAGCGCCGGATCGAGTCGCGTCGCGTCCGCGACTCTCATGAGGTACTGATCGCGCACGAGCGCGTCCGGGTGCTCCGCGATCGTCGCAAGTGCCGCCTCTGCGGCCTTGGCCCGGCCTTCGAGGGTCGACAGGTCGTGACTCGCGAGGGCTCGTTCGACCCGGAACTGCAAGTACGGCACCGCGGCTGCCACCGCCTCCTTCAGGGCCTCGGGATCCGACCGCGCGAGATCTGCAGGGTCCGCGCCTCCCGGCAACGCCGCGACTCGGACGTCGACCTCGTGGCGGCGCTCCCACTCGTAGACGCGCGCCACCGCCGACTGGCCTGCCTGATCGGCGTCGTACGCGAGCACGATGCGGCGACCAAAGTTGGCGAGGAGCCGGAAGTGCTCCTCGCCCAGCGCGGTCCCGCACGTCGCGACGGCGCGCCCGATGCCGGCGGTGTAGCAGCCGATCACGTCGGTGTAGCCCTCGCACACCACCACCTCGCCGGTGGCGATGATGTCGTGCTTCGCCCAGTTCAGCGCGTAGAGCGTTCGGCGCTTCGAGTAGATCGGCGTCTCGGGAGAGTTCTTGTACTTCGGCTCTGTCCGCTGGCTCGCCGGGGGCCTCGCCCTCGCGGATCGGCCGGTCTGCGGGAGGACCCGTCCGCCGATCCCGATGGCGCGCCCGGAGGGGTCGAAGATCGGGAAGAGCACCCGTGCACGAAACGCGTCCTGGAGCCGCCCCGCGCGGTTCACGAACCCGAGCCCGCTCTCGCCCGCTGCTCGTGGCGAGAGCGCCAGCGCGCGGGTCATCGCGTCCCAGTCGTCGGGGGCCCATCCCAGCTGGAACCTGCGCACGATCGCTCCGTCGTAGCCGCGCGAGCGCAGGTAGTCGCGCGCGCGGCCCGCGTCGGGGGAATGGAGCAGTCGATCGTGGTACCACGCGACCGCCTTGGCCATCGCGTCCAGGAGCTCGCCACGACGCCCATGGTCTGCGGCGCCTTCTTCGGTCTCGTGCAGGACGATCCCCGCACGGTCTGCGAGGAACCGCACCCCGTCCGCGAAGTCCAGGTGCTCGGTCGCGCGCACGAACGTGATCGCGTCACCGGACGCGTGGCAGCCGAAGCAGTAGTAGAAGCCCTCCTGGGCGTTGACGCTGAACGAGGGCGTCTTCTCGCTGTGGAACGGGCAGAGCCCCACCCACCGGCGCCCCTGCTGCCGGAGCGCGGTGTGCTCGGAGACGAGCGCGACGACATCGGTGGCCGCACGGACCTGCGCCACCTCCTCGTCGGGAATGCTCATCGTGCGGAGGGTACCGCCCGGGGGTGCCCGGGCCGCGCCTCGGGCCAGGCGCGGGGCCACCCGGTGACGGCGAGCCGGCTTGCCCGGCCCCGCCGGGTCAGTGGCGCCCGCCCGCCCGCTTGCCGTTGTGGGCACCCGATCCGCGCCGCACCGCCTTCACGGGCTTCGACGCCCCGAGCACCCCTTGCGACCTGGGCTTCGACGCCTTCTGCGCCCTCGGGCTCCTCTGGCTCCTGCCGGCCCCGACCGTCTTGGCAGCCCGCGGCGCCTTCTTCACCCCACGGCGGGCGGTCCCCGGACCCGCCGCGCGCCGTGCCGCCGCCTTCGTGGCGCCGCCCCGGCTGGAGCCCTGCGACCGCGTCGGTCCTCTCCCGGCGGCCACGACCGCCTGGGCGGCGGCCAGGCGCGCAACCGGCACCCGGTAGGGCGAGCAGCTCACGTAGTCGAGCCCCGCTTCGTAGAAGAAGAGGATCGACGCCGGGTCTCCGCCGTGCTCGCCGCACACGCCCACCTTGAGCTCCGGCTTCGTCGCGCGACCGCGGTCGGTCGCGACCTGGACGAGCTCGCCGACGCCGTCCCTGTCCACGGTCTCGAACGGGTTCCTCTGGAGGAGGCCCTTCTCGAGGTAGGCGGACATCAACCTGCCCTCGACGTCGTCGCGGCTGAAGCCGAACGTCATCTGCGTGAGGTCGTTCGTGCCGAAGGAGAAGAAGTCGGCCACCTCCGCGATCTCCCCGGCTCGGAGCGCGGCACGCGGCGTCTCGATCATCGTGCCGATCTTCACCTCGATGCCAGAGCCGTCCGGCGACGGCGCCCCTCCCCGGCGGTTGGCCCGACGACGGCCGTTCGCCGCTTCCTCTGGGATCGCCGCCCCGGCGATCGCCTCCTCCACCCAGGAGCGCGCGAGCGCGAGCTCCTCACGGGTGACGGTGAGCGGGATCATGATCTCGACGACCGGGTGCCCGCCCGCGGCCACGCGTTGGCGCGCAGCCTCCATGAGCGCCCTCACCTGCATGGCGTAGAGGCCGGGCTTGATCACGCCGAGCCGCACGCCTCGGGTCCCGAGCATCGGGTTCACCTCCTGCCAGGACTTCGCCGCCTCGTAGAGCTTGCGCTCCTCGTCGCTGTGCCCGGTGGTCGCCTCCTTGATGGCGAGCTCCTCGAGCGACGGGAGGAACTCGTGGAGCGGGGGGTCGAGCAGTCGCACCGTGACGGGGAGGCCGTCCATGGCCTCGAGGATCGAGACGAAGTCCTCGCGCTGCACCTCGCGCAGCTGCTCGAGCGCCTCCCGCTCCTCGTCCTCGCCCTCCGCCAGGATCATCCTCCGCACGACGGGGAGCCGCTCCTCGCCGAGGAACATGTGCTCGGTGCGGCACAGGCCGATGCCCTCGGCGCCCAGCCGCCGCGCGTTGGCGGCGTCCTCGCCGTTGTCGGCGTTCGCGCGCACGCCGAGCTCCCCCGCGCGGATCTCGTCGGCCCATCCCAGCACGACGTCGAGCTCGGGCGGCGATGCCGCAACCGTCAGCTCGACCTTGCCCGCGACCACCTCGCCGCTCGACCCGTCGATGGAGATCCAGTCGCCCTCCCGCACCGTCACGTCGCCGGCGTTGAAGCTGTGAGGCCCGACGCGCAACGACTCCGCACCGACCACCGCCGGCTTGCCCCATCCCCGCGCGACCACCGCCGCGTGGCTCACGAGGCCGCCGCGTGCGGTGAGCACACCTTCTGCTGCGAGCATCCCGTGCACGTCCTCGGGAGAGGTCTCGTTGCGCACGAGCACGACGTGCTCACCCCGCCTGGCAGCCTCCTCGGCACTGTCCGCGGTGAAGTACGCACGGCCGACCGCAGCACCGGGCGACGCGGCCAGGCCCTTTGCGATCACCTGGTGCCCGGTGGCCGAGAACTGCGGGTGCAGCACGGACGACAGGTGGTCCTCGGTGATCCGGCACACGGCCTCGGCGCGGCTCAGGTGGATCTTCGGCTCCCGCGTCATGTCGACCGCCATCTTCAACGCGGCTCGGCCGGTCCGCTTCCCCACGCGGGTCTGGAGCATCCAGAGCTTTCCCTGCTCGATGGTGAACTCCGTGTCGCACATGTCTCGGTAGTGGCGCTCGAGCCGGTCGAACACGTCCATCAGCTCTCGGTAGACGGACGGGAAGGCCTGCTTCAAGGCGGGCAGCGGCTCGGTGTTGCGGATGCCCGCGACCACGTCCTCCCCCTGCGCGTTCACGAGGAAGTCGCCGTACGCGCCCCGCGCCCCCGTCGCCGGGTCGCGCGTGAAGCCGACGCCCGTTCCCGACCGGTCGTCGCGGTTGCCGAACACCATCGCCTGGACGTTGACCGCGGTCCCGAGGGTGTGGGGAATGTGCTCGCGCTCGCGGTAGGCGACGGCCCGGGGACCGTTCCAGCTGCGGAACACCGCCTCGATCGCCCCCTGGAGCTGGTCGCCGGGGTCCTGGGGGAACGGCACCCCGGTGTGCCGTTCGACGATCTGCTGGTAGGACTCGACGAGGTAGCGGAGCAGCTCCGTGGGCACCCGCGCGTCGGATGGGGTCCCCGCGAGCTCCTTCGCCGCGCCGAGCAGCGAGTCGAACTCCTCTCCGGGAATGCCGAGCACGATCCGGCCGTACATGGCGACGAAGCGCCGGTAGGAGTCGTACGCGAACCGCTCGTCGTCCGTCTGCTTGGCGAGGCCTTCCACCGACTGGTCGTTCAGCCCGAGGTTCAAGACGGTGTCCATCATCCCGGGCATCGAGAACTTCGCCCCCGACCGCACGGACACGAGCAACGGGTCGACCGGGTCACCGATCTCCTTGCCCATGGCCCGCTCGAGACGGCCCCTCGCCCGCGCGATCTCGCCGCTCAGGCCCTCCGGCCATCCGCCCTCCATGTAGCTGCGACAGGCGTCCGTCGAGATGGTGAAGCCGGGCGGCACCGGCAGCCCGAGCACCGACGTCATCTCGGCGAGGTTGGCGCCCTTGCCGCCCAAGAGGTCCTTCATCTCCATGGGTGGCCGGCGGTGCGAGTGGTCGAAGTCGAAGACGTACGGCATGAGGCCTCCTCACCCAGCGGGACGTCACAGGTGCGCGCTGCCCGCCGCACGGCAGTGACGACCCTGCGCGACGAGCCCACCTTACGGGCTGGCAGAGCCCTCCTGCGACGCGCGGCGACGGGGCTCGGGTCGCCACACCGAGAGGCGGCGACGCTCGCCGGTCACCCCTGTTCGGCTCTTCTTCGGAGCTCGGCCACCAGCCCGTCGACCGGCACGCGCACCTGCGCGGTGGTGTCGCGCTCGCGGACGGTGACGGCCCGATCCTCGAGCGAGTCGAAGTCCACGGTCACGCACCACGGCGTCCCGATCTCGTCGTGACGGCGGTACCGGCGACCGATGCTCTGAGTGGCGTCGTAGTCGCACATGAAGTGCGGCTGGCACAGGTGGAGCACCTCGCGTGCAAGGAGCTCGAGCTGCTCTTTCTTCGAGAGCGGCAGCACCGCCACCTGGTACGGCGCGAGGCGGTGATGGAGACGGAGCACCGTTCGGGCCTCGCCCGTCACCACGTCCTCGTCGTAGGCGGCGAGGAGGAAGGCCATCATCGTGCGGGTCGCGCCGGCGGCCGGCTCGATGACGTGGGGCACGTACCGCTCGCCGGTCGCGGGGTCGAAGTAGTCGAGGTGCACCCCGGAGGCGTCCGCGTGGTGCCGCAAGTCGTAGTCGGTGCGATTGGCGATCCCCTCCAGCTCGTCCCACCCCCAGGGGAACCGGAACTCCAGGTCCGAGGTCGCGATCGAGTAGTGCGACAGCTCGTCCGCCTGGTGCGGGCGCAGGCGGAGGCGCTCGGGGGGCATCCCGAGATCGACGTACCAGCGGTACCGCTCGCCGATCCAGTACTCGTGCCACCGCGGCCCCTCGTCGGGAGGCACGAAGAACTCCATCTCCATCTGCTCGAACTCGCGCGTCCGGAAGACGAAATTCTGCGGGGTGATCTCGTTGCGGAAGGACTTGCCGACCTGCGCGATGCCGAAGGGCGGCCGCTTGCGCGTGGTCTGGAGCACGTTGGCGAAGTTCACGAACATGCCCTGGGCGGTCTCGGGACGGAGGTAGGCGACCGCGCCCTCGTCCTCGACCGGTCCTGCATGCGTCTTGAACATGAGGTTGAACGGGCGCGCCTCGGTGAAATCGGTCGACCCGCAGCTCGGGCACGGCCCTTCGAGCTTGTCCGCCCGCCAGCGGCTGTGGCACTGGCGGCAGTCGACGAGCGGGTCCGTGAAGTTCTCGAGGTGCCCGGAGACCTCCCAGACCCTCGGCGGCGAGAGGACCGCGGCGTCGATGCCGACGACGTCGTCGCGCAGCTGGACCATCGACCGCCACCAGGCGTTCTTCACGTTGCGGAGCATGTTCACGCCGAGCGGCCCGTAGTCGTAGGTGGAGCGGAAGCCGCCGTAGATCTCGGCGGACTGGAAGATGAAGCCCCGGCGCTTACAGAGGCTCACGACCTTCTCCAT